>CAZORV010000161.1:0-6681 GCA_964582215.1 uncultured Frigidibacter sp. | reverse complement strand
CGGCGCGGTTCATGTGAAAGACCGGATGGGTCAGATAGTCCGAGGTGCGGATCAGCGGATCGGGGATGCGGTAGTCGGGCGTCAGGTCGTCATCCCGACGTTCGATGCCAAAGGCGCGCCAGAGCCGTTCGACGGTTTCGCGCCTGGTGGTTTCGTCCAGACTGATGCCCAGTTTGGTCGTCCCGACGACGCGCAGGTTGATCCGTTCCTTGCGCGCGGCCTTCAGGATCACCTGCTGCATCGGACCGACCTCGACGGTGATCGTGTCGAAAAAATGCTTCGGCTCGACCTTGAAGCCCGCGGCCTGCAGGCCCTTGGCCAGACGCACGGTCTTGCGGTGGATGCGCTGGGCGATGGCCTTCAGCCCCTCGGGCCCATGAAAGACCGCGTAAAAGCTGGCCATGTTCGCCAGCAACGCCTGCGCGGTACAGATGTTCGACGTGGCCTTTTCGCGGCGGATATGCTGTTCGCGGGTCTGCAGCGACAGACGATAGGCCCGCCCGCCCTGCGCATCGACAGACACGCCGACGATCCGGCCCGGCATGTCGCGCTTGTGCTTGTCCTTGCAGGCCATATAGGCCGCCGAAGGGCCGCCGAAACCCATCGGCACACCAAAGCGCTGGGTCGAGCCGACGGCGATGTCGGCGCCCATGGCGCCGGGTTCCTTCAGGATCGTCAGGGCCAGCGGGTCGGCGATGACGATGCCGATGGCGCCGTGATTGTGCAGTGCCGCGATGGATTTGGTGAAATCCATCAGATGGCCGTGGGTGCCGGGATACTGAAAGATCGCGCCGAAATATCTTGCGGCATCCATGTCGCGCGGGTCGCCCACGATGATCTCGATTCCGAGCGGCGCGGCGCGGGTCCGCATGACGGCGATGTTCTGGGGATGACATTCCTGATCGACGAAAAACACCGTCGATTTCGCCTTGGCCACCCGCCAGGCCATGGTCATCGCCTCGGCCGCGGCCGTCGCCTCGTCCAGCAGTGAGGCATTGGCGATCTCCAGTCCCGTCAGGTCGCAGACCATGGTCTGATAGTTCAGGAGCGCCTCAAGCCGGCCCTGGCTGATTTCCGGCTGATAGGGGGTGTAGGCGGTGTACCAGGCGGGGTTTTCCAGAATGTTGCGCTGAATCGCCGGGGGCGTGACCGTGCCATAGAACCCCTGACCGATCATCGTCGAAAAGACTTTGTTCTTCTTCGCGACCTGCCGCATGAACCACAAAAGCTCGCGCTCCGACTTTGGCTTGCCGAAGTCCAGCGGCTTGGCCTGACGGAGGCTTTTGGGCACCGTCTGGTCGATCAGCTGATCCAGATCGCGGACGCCCAGTACCTTGAACATCTCGGCCATTTCGGCGGGCGAGGGGCCGATATGGCGGCGGTTGGCAAAGTCATACGGCAGATAGTCGGTCGGTTTGTAGGTCATGGGTCAGCTCCGGTCGGAAGGCCCCGGGGCAGCGGGGCCAGACGCCGCCGCCGGGGAAGGGTCTCGGGAAGGGGACGGGCTCAGCCGATCAGATCCTTATAGGCGTCTTCGTCCATGTAGCTGTCCAGAACCGACAGATCGTCGATCTTCATCTTGAAGAACCAGGCGGCGCCCAGCGGGTCTTCGTTCACCAGACCGGGGTTGTCGGCCAGCTTTTCATTGACGGCGACGATCTCGCCATCCAGCGGCGCCAGAATGTCGGAGGCCGCCTTGACGCTTTCGATCACGGCGCAATCGTCGCCCCGGGCCACCATCGTCTCGACCTCGGGCAGTTCGACGAACACCACGTCGCCCAGCTGTTCGGCGGCATGTTCGGTGATGCCCACCACGACGACGTCGCCATCGACGCGCAGCCACTCATGTTCTTCGGTATATTTCATCGTCAGCTCCTGCAGAAAGTCAGCGTTTGTATGATGTCGGATGGAAGGGCATCGGCGCAATGGCGGCGGGCAGGCGCTTGCCGCGCACCTCGCCATAGACGGTTGTTCCCTCGGCCAGCCCGGCGGGCAGGCAGGCCATGGCCATCGGCGCCTCGATCGACGGGCCATAGCCGCCCGAGGTGACCGTGCCGACCGGCAGACCACCTTCGGCATCGGCAAAGACCGGCGTGCCCTCGCGCATCGGCGCCCGGCCCCCGGGGCGCAGGCCGACGCGGGTTCGGGCGGGGCCTTCGGCCAGTTCGCGCAGGATGCGCGCCGCGCCGGGAAAGCCGCCCGCGCGCGCGCCGCCGCTGCGGCGGGCCTTCTGAATGGCCCATGTCAGCCCCGCTTCGACCGGGCTTGTCGCCGCATCAATGTCATGGCCGTAAAGGCACATCCCGGCCTCGAGCCGCAGCGAATCGCGCGCACCAAGGCCGATGGGCGCCACGTCCGGCCGGGCCAGCAGCGTGCGGGCAAAGTCGACGGCCCGGGCCACAGGCACCGAAATCTCGAACCCGTCCTCGCCCGTATAGCCCGAGCGCGAGATCCAGAGGTCGGCGCCCAGCCAGTCCAGCACCGCCACATCCATGAACCGCATGGCCGCCACGCCCGGCGCCAGCGCCGCGAGCGCCGCCTCGGCCCTTGGCCCCTGCAGCGCCAGCAGCGCGCGGTCGGTCACGGGAGTCACAGTGCAATCGCCGGACAGGTGCGACTGAAGATGGGCGATGTCCTGATCCTTGCAGGCGGCGTTCACCACCAGGAACAGGTGGTCGGTGCGGTTGGCGAACATCAGATCATCCAGAATCCCGCCCGCGTCATTGGTAAACATGCCATAGCGTTGCCGCCCCGGCGCCAGTCCCAGAACGTCGACCGGCATCAGCCGTTCCAGCGCCAGTGCGGCATCCTGAACCCGGCCCGAGCGGGGTCGCAGGATCACCTGGCCCATATGGCTGACGTCAAAAAGGCCTGCGCCCGCCCGGGTGTGCAGATGTTCCTTCAGGACGCCCGTCGGATATTGCACCGGCATCTCATAGCCGGCGAAGGGCACCATCCTGGCACCCAGTTCCAGATGCAGGTCGAACAGGACCGTGCGTTTCAGGTCGGCCATTGCCGCCCTCCCTTTGTCGCGCCGGTCGGATGTCGCCCGGCATCGGTTCTGGACAGGCCGCGCCTGCCCGTGTCGATGCCCCCTCTGTCCCTTGCGCCTGAGATCGTTATCCCTTCGGCGCCCCGCCTGATCGCGGGGTCTCTCCAGAGTGTCGCCGTCAGAACGGTCCTTGAGCCTGAGAGTTTACCGGGGCGGTTGCTCCTTCGGCACCGGTCCGGGATGACCCTCCCGCCCGGATTCTCCCGATCCTGACGCGCCTTGGTTAGCCGAGGTTCCGGGGCGAAGGCAAGGGTCGACGCATGGATTCGACGGATTGATTTTCAAAAGCGACATCGCGGGGGCGTCCGTCAGATCAGGGCCGGGGCCGCCATGACCCACCAGTCCGGGTGGCGTGCGGCGATGCCGGCGGCGGCGGCGTCGGCCATGGCGCGTTCGGCGAAAAGGCCAAAACAGGTGGCCCCCGATCCGGACATGCGGGCAAGGCGGCAGCCGCCCTCGGCCGCCAGCGCCGCCAGCACCTGGCCGATGACCGGTTGCAGCGTGACGGCCGGGGCCTGAAGGTCATTGCGCGCGGCGGCCAGAAACCCGGTCAGCGCCCCGAAATCCGGCCAGTCGGGCAGGATGGCGGGCATCGGTGCCCCGGTCCCGCCGTCAAGCGCGCGAAAGACGGCCGGCGTCGGCACAGCCACACCCGGATTGGCCAGCACCAGCCAGAAGGGCGGCAGGCCCTGAACCGGCGACAGATCCTCGCCCACGCCGCGCATCCGTTGGGGGCGGGGGTCAAGGCAGACCGGCACGTCGGCCCCCAGCGCCAGGGTGCCAGCCGCATCGGGCAGCGGCCGGCCGGTCATCCCGGCCAGCGCCCGCAAGGTCGCCGCCGCATCGCTGGACCCGCCACCGATGCCCGAGGCCAGCGGCAGGTTCTTGGTCAGCCGCAGGTCCGCGCCCGTCACCCCCATCAGCCGCGCGGCCCGCAGGACAAGGTTGTCGCCGTCCGCGCTCAGCCCCGGCGCCATCGGCCCGTCAATCGCCAGTGTCAGCCGATCGGACGGCGCGGCCTTGACCATGTCGCCGACGCCCGCGAACACCACGAGACTGTCAAGAAGATGGTAGCCGTCGGCCCGTCGGCCGGTGACATGCAGCGTCAGATTGATCTTGGCGGGGGCAAAGGCCTCAGCCGCCATGCGCCGTCACCGAAAGGGGGGGGGCCCCTTCCTCTTTCAGCACGGCGTCAAGGCCGACCTCCAGCTTGCGGCGGATGCGGTTGGCCTCTTCCTCGGTGTCGGGCTTGAAGGACAGGGCGCGCTTCCACTGGAACTCGGCCTCGCGCTTGCGGCCGACGGCCCAGTAGACGTCGCCCAGATGGTCGTTCACCACCGGATCGGCCGCCATCAGCTGGATCGCGCGTTCCATCTCTTTCTCGGCCTCGGCGTAGCGGCCCAGACGATAATAGCCCCAGCCAAGGCTGTCGCTGATCGCGCCGTCATCGGGCCGGGCCTTGGCGGCGCGGTCGATCATCGACAGGGCCTCGTCAAGGTTGGTGTTCTTTTCCAGATAGGAATAGCCAAGGTAGTTCAGCACCTGCGGCTGGTCGGGCGACAGTTGCAGCGCCTTGCGGAAGTCGGGTTCGGCCCTGTCCCATTGCTTCAGCCGTTCAAGGCAGATGCCGCGCGCATAATAAAGCCCCCAGGCGCTTTTCTCGGGCCCGCTGACCAGAGCCAGCGCCTTGTCATAGGCATTTGCCGCCTCGTCGAACCGCTGGTTCCGGCGCAACGTGTCGCCGAGCGCCACCCATATCGCGCCATTGTCCGGCGCGGTTCGGGTCAGCTGTTGCAGGACCTCGATCCCGGCATCGGTCTTGTCCGTCGCCAGAAGCGCCTGCGCCCGGCCGAGTTCGGCGGCGACATGGTCCGAACTTTCGGCCGGAATCGCGCCATAGGCGGCAATCGCCAGGTCCTCTTGCCCCTGCGCCTCAAGCGTCGCGGCGACCAGAAGTGCTGCATCGCTGAGGTCGGGACGCAGGAACTGCGCGGCGCGCGCGTAAAGCAGCGTGTCCGTCGTCGCGGCGGCATCGTCCTGTGCCGCGCTGGACCCGACGGCCGATCCGACGGCCAGAAAAACCTCGGCCAGCCCGTCCGTCGCCGACCGCACCAGATCGAACGGCACGGTCTTGCCCGCCTGCAGATCGGCCCTCAGCGCCTCGATCCTTCCGTCGCCCGACCGCGCGCCAAAGGTCTTGTCGATCAGCTCGACCGCCTCCTTGTCACGCTCAAGCTGGCTGAGGATCTGGGCATGCGCGATGACCGACCGGCGGGTGGCGGTGATGGCACCGGCGGCCTTGCCGGACAGGATGGCATCTGCGCCCTCAAAGTCGCCGACCAGCGCCAGCGCCAGCGCCTTGTGGTAAAGCGCGAAGTTCGTCAGGTCTTTCGCGGCGATCAGCTTGTCGAACGAGGCGGTCGCCTCGGACATCTGGCCATTGCCAAGCTCGGCCCAGGCGCGCAGGAACCCGTCGACCACCGGGCCGGCTGTCCGGCCATCATCAAGCGCCGCCAGCGCCCCGGCGAAATCGCCGGACCGGGCGGTTGTCGCCAGAACCGTCAGATCGGCCAGCCCGCCCTTCTTGCCAGCCGCACCCATCGCCTCCGCGATCGCCAGCGCCTTGTCGAACCGGCCAAGCCCAAGTTCGGCCAGCAGCGTGTTTTCCTGAAGGTCCGGGTTTGTCGGATCGGCGATCAGCGACCGGCCAAGGTAATCCGCCGCCGCCGCGTAATCGGAATTGCCGCTGGCCACCCGGCCCGCCAGATAGGGACCGGCAAGGCCGTCCGCCAGGGCGGGCAGGGCGGCCGTCAGCAGCAGCGCGGCAAGGGCGGGGCGCAGGGCAAGGGCGGGCAAGGCATTCTCCCATCAGGATCGGAAACAGACCCTAATCCGGCCCCGGCGGCATGGCAATGACCGGCCGGTCACCATCGCTTGACCCCCGCACCGTCCCGCGCGGTTTTCCGCGCGGGCTCGTCGCATCCGGGCCTACATGTTGGGATAGTTCGGCCCGTCGCCGCCCTGCGGCGTGGTCCAGTTGATGTTCTGGCTCGGGTCCTTGATGTCGCAGGTCTTGCAATGGACGCAGTTCTGGAAGTTGATCTGGAACCGCGGCCCGCCCTCGCCCTGCAAGACCTCGTACACGCCGGCCGGGCAATAGCGCTGCGCGGGTTCGTCATACTTGGGCAGGTTGACCGCGATCGGGACCGACGGGTCTTTCAGCTGCAGATGGCAGGGCTGGCTTTCGGCGTGGTTGGTCGCGGCGAATGCCACGTTGGTCAGCCGGTCGAACGACAGAACGCCGTCGGGTTTTGGATAGTCGATCTTCTTGAACCTCGACGCCTCGCCCGTCGCCTTGGCGTCGGACTTGCCATGGCGCAGGGTGCCAAAGAAGGTCAGGCCGGTCAGGCTGTTGGTCCACATGTCCAGCCCGCCACAGACCAGCGACGGGATCATCCCCCAGCGCGACCACATCGGCTTGACGTTGCGGACGCGCTTCAGATCCTTGCCGATCTTGCCGGTCCGGACCTCGGCCTCGTAGGCGGCCAGTTCGTCGCCACGGCGACCGGCGGCGATGGCGGCATGCGCCGCCTCGGCCGCAGCCTTGCCCGACAGCATGGCATTGTGGT
>CAZORV010000160.1:0-6715 GCA_964582215.1 uncultured Frigidibacter sp. | reverse complement strand
GGGGCCGCTCTTCCACCGGAAGATCGGCTTGTCCCGCTCAGCCCGGCGTCGGGGAAAGACATCCAGGATCGGGATCGTCGTGATGTGCCGCGCCGCTTTCGGCAAAGCCGCGGAACAGGGCGGCGGTCCCGGTGCCCCCCCAATCATAAGCCTCCGGCTGTCAGCGCAGACCCTCGGCGATGCAAAGTTCCCCGCCTTCAGGCGCGCGAACCGCTCGGGAAACCCGAACCGCTGATGGTGAGGGGCGTGGCTCGCCTCGTCGATGATGATGTCAAAGGCCGGTATCCCGGCCGCCGCCGCGATGTTCACCCGATCGTCCATGTCGCAGCGGTGACAGCTGAACCGCTCATGGCTGAACCAGCCGAAGTCCGACATGTCCAGCCCGTGGATGCGCGCCCCTGCGAAAACAATCCAGTCCCATCCGCACCGACGGCGGATCGGCCGTCGGCGGGCCGGCACCCTGCCCATGTTCCGGCCCGCCGATCTTCAGGCCCTTCTCGCGAAAGTCGATCGCCCGCGCCCGGCAGCGATGAAACAGCACCTGATACAGTTCGGTTCAGCGATACCTGATCAACCCCTTGCCAAAGCCGCAACGGCCGGCAAGATCAGTCAGCTTCACGCTACTCTCCCGCCGTGAGGTCGGATCCGGCCGCTCAGCCGCCCAGATAGTCGCCCTTGCCGAGCTCAACACCATTGTGGCGCAGGATCGCGTAGGCGGTGGTCATGTGGAAATAGAAGTTCGGCAGCGACCATGAACTCAGGAAGGACGCCCCGGTGAAGGTCAGCTCGCGCGGGCCCGCCTTGATGGCGATCGGCCGCGCCTCGGCCCCGGCGAAATCGGCGGCGCTGAACCCCTGCAGCACGGCGATCGTCGCGGCGATCCGCGCCTTCAGCTCGACAAAGCTCGTCTCGGTATCAGGAACCGGGGGCGGCTCGCCGCCGGTCAGGCGGATGGCCCCGCGCCGGGCATGGTCGCAGGCAATCTGGACCTGACGGCTGAAGGGCAGCATGTCGGGAAAAAGCCGCGCGGTCATCAGCACCGACGGGTCGATCTTTCGCGCCGCGCAATGGGCCTCGGCCTTGTCGAGGATCCGCGACAGCGCGGTCAGGCTGTGGGTCAGCGGCGGGACGAAGTGATCATAAAGCGACATTGCGGTTCCTCTCCGGCCTGGTTGCCGGACGCTATCCAAGCCCGGGCGAAAACGGAAGGGGGCCTGCACCATGGCGGGCGGCGGCACCGGGCTTGCGGCGGGCCGGGCGCCAGTGCAGGGTGCCGGTGCAGGGTGCGGCCGAGGCAGGGGAGAGAGCGCGGTGCAAGAAAGCCCGGACGCACCGCAAACGGCGCCGGTCGCCGCAATGATGGCGGCGTTTTTCATTCAGCCGGTGGCGTTCGGCGCCTGGCTGCCGCGCATTCCCGACGTCCGGGACGCGCTGGCGCTGTCGCCGTCCGGCCTTGCCCTTTGCCTTCTGGGCATGCCTGTCGGCATCCTGATCGCACTGCCGCTCGCGGGCCGGCTGGTGGCAAGGCTCGGCGCCGGCCGGTCGATGCGCCTGCTGTTCCCGGCCTTTCTGGCGCTGGTCGCGGGCCCGGCCTTCGCCAGCGGTCCGGGACTGCTGTTCGCCACCCTTCTTCTGATGGGCACGACGATGGCCGTCCTGGAACTGGCGCTGAACGTCGGCGCCGACGGGATCGAGCGGACAAGCGGCCGGCTGATCATGGCGCGCTGCCACGGCTTCTGGTCGACCGGGCTGATGACGGGCAGCACCCTTGGCGCCGGACTGGCCGCAACCGGCATGACACCGGGCCCGGCGGTCCTTCTGGTCGCGGCCACGGTGGCCCTCCCCTCGCTCTGGCTTGCGGCGCGGCTCGGCCCGCTTTTGCCGCAAAGGCCCGGGGCGGCACCCTCCGCCCGCTGGCAATGGCCGGGGACGGCGCTCCTGGCCATCGGCGCCTTCGTCTTCGGCATCGCCATGACCGAGGGCGCCGCCGCCGACTGGGCGGCGCTCTACCTGCGCGACCTTTTCGGCCTCGGCAAAGGTGCTGCGGGGCTCGGCTTCACCGGCTTTGCGCTGATGGTCGCGGCCGGGCGGCTTGCCGGTGACGCGGCCCGCCACCGGCTCGGGCCGGTGCGTCTGGCCCAGCTTTGCGGGGTGACGGCACTGGGCGCCCTCCTCCTCCTCGTCACCGCGCCCTCGCCCGCCCCCGCCTTCCTGGCACTGGCGGCGCTCGGCCTCGGCGCCTCGGTCGGCTTTCCGCTTGCGGTCACGGCGGCGGCAGGCCTGCCGACCGGACAGTCCGGCGGCGGGACCGAAACGGCGGTTGCCTTCGTCAGCCTGATGGGTCTTGCCGGTTTTCTCGCCGGTCCGGTGCTGATCGGCTTCGTCGCCGAGGCGCAGGGGCTCCGCCTCGGCCTCGCCACCCTTCTCGGGCCACTCACGCTCAGCCTGACCCTGACCGGCGCGCTTCGCGGGCCGAAACCCACGACCGGATAGTCCACAGCCCCGGCCTTTTTCTTTGCGGAAATACTCTCGGGGGGGTGCGGGGGGGCAGACAGCCCCCCCGCCGCCTTCAGTCAAACCACCCTAGACCCCAAGGCACCAGCGCAGGATCGCCTTTTGCGCATGCAGCCGGTTCTCGCTTTCGTCAAAGATCACCGACTGCGGCCCGTCCATCACCTCGCTCGTCGCCTCTTCGTTGCGATGGGCGGGCAGGCAATGCATGAACAGCGCGTCCGGCTTGCCCTCGGCCATCATCTGCCGCGTCACCTGATAGGGGCGCAGCTGGTTGTGCCGCCGTTCGCGCGCACTTTCGGGGTCATGCATCGACACCCAGGTGTCGGTGACGATCGCATCCGCCCCGCGCGCCGCCGCCAGCGGGTCGCGGCTGATCCCGATGGTCGAACCCTTGGCCCGCGCAAAGGCCACGGCGCGCGGGTCGGGGTCCAGGGTCTCCGGCCCGGTGAAGGTCAGATCGAACCCGAACTGCCCGGCCGCATGCAGCCAGGACGTACAGACATTGTTGCCGTCCCCCGACCAGACGAACTTGCGCCCCGCGACCGAGCCGCGATGTTCCTCATAGGTCACGATGTCGGCCATGATCTGGCAGGGGTGGCTGGCGTCGGTCAGGCCGTTGATCACCGGGACGGTCGCATGTTCGGCCATTTCCAGCAGCGTCGCCTCCTCGAAGGTCCGCAGCATGATCAGGTCGACATAGCGCGACAGGACGCGGGCGGTGTCGGCGATGCTTTCGCCATGGCCAAGCTGCATTTCCTTGCCCGACAGGACCATGGTCTCGGCGCCCAGCTGGCGCGCGCCGACGTCGAAGGAAACCCGGGTCCGGGTCGAGGGCTTTTCGAAGATCAGCGCGATCAGCCGGCCCGCCAGCGGGGTCTCGGCGTCGCGCATGCCCTTGGGCTGGCCCCGGCGCGCATCCTTCATCGCCCGGGCCTGGTCGATCATCGCCCTCAGGGCGGCCGGCGTCGTCTTGTCGATATCAAGAAAATGGTTCATCTGCAGTCCTTTACCGGCGCCGGGACAGGGGCCGCGCGCATCCGGGATCATCATGGCAAAAGCGAACGGCGGCAGGCGCCATCCTGTCGTCGGCGGCGCTCGGGAACCGGCGCCATCTCAGCGCCGCCCGGTCAGCGCGGCCGCCGCCGCCCCGGCTGCCACCGTGCCCGCCGCCTGGTCGATCCGCCGGGCCGCCTCGGCCAGCTCCTCGTCCGAGATGGTCAGGGGCGGCAACAGCCGCACGGTATTGTCGGCGGCCGCGATCATCAGGACATGGGCGCCGTAGCCCGCCTTGACCAGATCCGCCGGGGCGACCCGGCATTTCAGCCCCAGCATCAGCCCCTGCCCCCGGACGCCTTCAAACACCTCGGGATGTGCCGCCACCAGCGCCTCGAGCCTTTGGCGGAAGTGCGCGCCCTTGCGGCCGACCTCGGCCAGAAAGGCCGGGTCGGCGATGATTTCGGCGACCCTGGCGCCGACCGCACAGGCCAGGGGGTTGCCGCCATAGGTCGACCCGTGGGTGCCCGCGACCATCCCGGAGGCCGCGTTTTCGGTGGCAAGGACGGCACCCAGCGGGAAGCCGCCGCCGATGCCCTTGGCCACCATCATGATGTCGGGCGTGATCCCCGCCCATTCATGGGCGAACAACCGCCCGGTCCGGCCCATGCCCGACTGCACCTCGTCAAGGATCATCAGCGCGCCCGTCTCGTCGCACAATTGCCGGATCAGCCGCAGATCGGCGTCGGGCAACGGCCGGATGCCGCCTTCGCCCTGAACGGGTTCCAGCATCACCGCGCAGGTCTGGTCACCGATCGCCGCCCTCAGCGCCGCCATGTCGCCCCACGGCAGTTGCCGGAAGCCCGGCATCAGCGGGCCAAAGCCCTTGACCATCTTCTCGGACCCCGCCGCCGCGATCGCCCCGGTCGAGCGGCCGTGAAAGGCCCCCTCGAACGTCAGGATCTCGACCCTCGGCGTGCCCTTGTCGTACCAGTATTTCCGCGCCATCTTGATCGCCAGTTCCGCCGTCTCGGTGCCGGAATTGGTGATGAAGGCGGTGTCGGCGAATGTGTGGGCGATCAGCAGGTCGGCCAGCCGCTTCTGTTCCGGTATCTCGAAGACGTTCGAGACATGCCAGACCTTCGCCGCCTGCGCCGTCAGCGCCGCGATCAGGTCGGGATGCGCATGACCAAGCGCATTCACCGCGATCCCCGAACCAAGGTCGAGATAGCGCGTCCCGTCCGTGGCGATCAGCCAGCTGCCCTCGCCCCGGTCAAAGGCGATCGGCGCGCGGTTGTAGGTCGGCAGAACGGTCGGGATCATCAGAACCTCCGGGGGAAGAAGCCAATCCGTGCCAAAGACGGATGGGCAAGTCAACGATTGGGACGGGCGGGGCGGGCAGAGGTGGCCGGCGGCCACGGCAGATCGGACGTCAGGCGCGGCGTCGGGGACGGGCGGAAAGGCGGGTCCGGTTGATCATGGCGGCCATCTAGCCGGACGCGGGGCCGATGTCCACGGGTTTCTTGACGCGGGCTTTCGTCGGCTCCTGCGGCGCCCCGGCCCCGGGCGGGCTTGAATCTCGGGCCGTGCGCTTGTATCTCGGCGCGTCCCGGCTAGAATGGGATGAACCGTAGTCATGGCTGCGCTGGCGCATTGCGGATGCGGCCGGTGCCTGCCCGAAACCCGAGGGTCTTTCATGTCCTGGACCGACGAGCGCGTCGAGTTGCTGAAAAAGATGTGGGCCGAGGGCCAGTCGGCCAGCCAGATTGCCAAGGAACTGGGGTCGGTGACCCGCAACGCCGTGATCGGCAAGGTTCACCGTCTGGGCCTGTCGAACCGCGTCGGCGGCCCCGAAGGCAAGGCCCGGGACGAGGCACCCGAGGTCGAGGCGCCGCGCGTCGAGGCCGGTGCGCGGCCGGCCGCACCCGCCGCCGCCCCGGCCGCTGCGGCCCCCCCGCCGCGCCCCGAAGCCCGCCCCGCCGCCGCGCCGCGCGCCGAGGCGCCCGTGGCGCCGGGCAACGTGACACCGCTTCGCAAGGCCATCGTCCCGGCCGGCCAGCCGCTGCCGCCGCAGCCCTCTGCCGGCGAGATCAGCCCCGAAGCCCTGGCCTCGGTGCGCGAGGTCGAGAAAAAGGCCCGGCGGCTGACGCTGATGGAACTGACCGAGCGGACCTGCAAATGGCCGATCGGCGACCCCGCGACCGAGGATTTCTGGTTCTGCGGCCTGCCTTCGCAGGCGGGCAAACCCTATTGCGAGGCCCATGTCGGCGTGGCCTTCCAGCCCATGTCCGCCCGCCGCGACCGCCGGCGCTGAGCCGGGCGGCGCGGGCGCTGCCCGGTCGCCAAGGCCAACGGGCGGTGACGATGAGATCGGCGCGAAACGGCAGGGTCACCTGCCCCTGCCGAATGCGACCGTGCCGACTCGTCCCCAACGCCGGGCTGAGCGGGA
Source organism: uncultured Frigidibacter sp. (assembly GCA_964582215.1). Taxonomy (GTDB): domain Bacteria; phylum Pseudomonadota; class Alphaproteobacteria; order Rhodobacterales; family Rhodobacteraceae; genus TMP-24. The sequence goes on along the minus strand of CAZORV010000160.1, from coordinate 759 downwards.
ACGGCCGATCTTCCGGTGGAGGAGCGGCCCCGCTCAAGTGGAAACGTCGCCCCCGGGACCATCTCAGCGCATACAACAGAGGGCAGAGCCTGCCCCGGATGGCGCGAAGCGCCAGCCCCCGGGCGGGGCAGGCGCTGCCCGGCCGCTTTTGGGCGCCCGGGGGCGGTGCGTGCGAGCACGCACCCTACCGCTGCCTGGGACCGCTTCAGCCGCGCTGCCCCGGGGGCGTTGCATCACCGGGCGGTGAGAGCGCGACCGTTCCGATGCAGCGTGGTGACGGGCCCCTGCCGGCTGAGACGGTGCTGGCCCTTCCCCCCACACCGGGCTGAGCGGAAAAGGCCGATCTTCCAGTGGAAGAGCGGCCCCGCTCACGTGGAAACGTCGCCCCGTGACCGCCTCAGCGCGCACAACAGAGGGCAGCACCTGCCCCGGATGGCGCAAAGCGCCAGCCCCCCGGAGGGGCAGGCGCTGCCCGGGGGCTTGGGGCGACCGGGTGGAGAGGGTGGCAGCGGTCCGTAACAGCAGGGTCACTTGCCCCTGCCGACTTGGGCGTTTCGGTCTCTTCGCCCAAACGCCGGGCTGAGCGGAAAAGGCCGATCTTCCGGTGGAAGAGCGGCCCCGCTCACGTGGGAACGTCCGCCCCGGGACCGCCTCAACCTACACCAGCAGAGGGCGGCGCCTGCCCCGGATGGCGCGAAGCGCCAGCCCCCCGGAGGGGCAGGCGCTGCCCGGTGGCTTTGGGCCACCGGGCGGTGTGGG
>CAZORV010000159.1:0-6762 GCA_964582215.1 uncultured Frigidibacter sp. | reverse complement strand
ATCGGGTGGTAGAAGGGGCTGCAATAGGCCTCGAGGCAATGGGCAAGCGCGTCCATTCCGGTGCCGGCGGTGATGAATTTCGGCATGCCGACGGTCAGGGCCGGGTCGCAGATCGTCACCGCGGGCATCAGTTTTGGATGGAAGATGATCTTTTTCTTGTGCGTCGCCGAATTGGTCAGAACGCCGGCGCGGCCGACCTCGGAGCCGGTTCCGGCGGTGGTGGGCACGGCGATGACCGGCGCGATTGCGCTGGCGTCGGCGCGGCTGTACCAGTCGTCCACATCCTCAAGATCCCAGACCGACAGGTCGGCGCGCTGGTGGGCCATCAGGGCGATCATCTTGCCAAGGTCCAGCGCCGAGCCGCCGCCGAACGCGATCACCCCGTCATGGCCGCCCGCCAGGTAGACCGCGATCCCGGCGGCCATGTTGCCTTCGTTGGGGTTGGGGTCGACCTCGGAAAAGACCGCGCGGCCAAGGCCCGCCTGTTCCAGAACGTCGAGTGCGGCGGCGGTGATCGGCAGGCTGGCCAGCGCCTTGTCGGTGACAAGAAGCGGCGCCTTCAGCCCGGCGGCGGCGCAATGCTCGGCCAGTTCGGCGATCCGGCCGACGCCGAACTTGATCGCGGTCGGGTAGGACCAGTTCCGGTTGGGAACAGAGTGGTTCATCATTCAGACCTTTTTCAGATGGTAGGATTTCGGCCGGGTGACCGCGTGGAAGCCAAGGTAGGACAGCGATCCGCCACGTCCGGTGTCCTTGCAGCCGGTCCAGCAAAGCGCAGGGTCAAGGTAATCGGCGCGGTTCATGAAGACGGTGCCGGTCTCGATCCTGGCGCCGATCGCGGCGGCGCGGTCAAAGTCGTCGGTCCAGATCGAGGCGGTCAGCCCGTAGGGGCTGTCGTTCATCAGGCGGATCGCCTCTTCGTCGTCGGCGACCTTCATGATGCCGACGACGGGGCCAAAGCTTTCCTCGGTCATCACCCGCATCGAATGGTCGACATTGACCAGAACCTGGGGCGCCAGATAGGCGCCGCCGTCGTCGGCGGGGAACAGCGCGGGGTCGATCAGCGGCCGCGCCCCGGCGGCGACCGCCTCGGCGATCTGGCTGCGCACCACGGCGGCGAACCGCCGGTTGGCCATCGGCCCGAGGGTCGTGGCCGGATCGAACGGATTGCCGAGCCGCAGACCCGAGGCCCAGGCGACCGCACCTTCGACGAAACGGTCGTAATGGCGGGCGTGGACATAGATCCGCTCGATCCCGCAGCAGCATTGCCCGGCGTTGTACATGGCGCCGTCCATCAGCGTGTCGATGGCCGCATCAAGACTGGCATCCTCGCGGACATAACCCGGGTCCTTGCCGCCAAGCTCCAGGCCGAGCGGCGTGAAGGTGCCCGCCGCCGCCCGTTCCATCGCCTGACCGCCCGCGACCGAGCCGGTGAAGTTGACAAAGCCGAAGGACCGCGCGGCGATCAGCCCTTCGGTCGTGGCATGGTCAAGGACGAGGTTCTGGAAGACGTCCTCGGGGATGCCCGCGGCATGGAACGCCTCGGCCAGCCGCTCGCCCACCAGCATCGTCTGGCTGGCATGTTTCAGGATGACGCTGTTGCCGGCGATCAGCGCCGGAACCAGGGTGTTGATCGTGGTCAGATAGGGATAGTTCCAGGGGGCGACGATGAAGACCACGCCGACCGGGTCGCGGGCGATATAGCGGCGGAAGGCCGGCGAATCCTCGACCATCAGCGGCGCCAGCGTCTGTTCGGCAATCTCGGCCATATAGGCCGTCCGCGCATTCACCCCGCCGAATTCGCCACCGTAGCGGGTCGGGCGGCCCATCTGCCAGGCGATCTCTTCGACGATGACCGCCGACATGCTGTTCAGCTTCGCCACCGCCGCCTGCACCAGCGCGATCCGCCCGGCCAGCGGCCGCGCCGCCCAAGCCCTTTGCGCGGCCTTCGCCCGGGCAACGGCGGCACCCGCCGCCCCGGGCGTCAGCGGCGTCCGTTCGGCATAGACCGAACCGTCGACGGGCGAGATGAGTTGAATTGGTTTCATGGTTTCGTCGTCCCTGGTAGGGTGCGTGCTTGCACGCACCATTTTTTGCGAAAGGTGCGTGCAAGCACGCACCCTACGGTTTTACGGATCACGCCCGCTCGAGCAGTCGCTGGATTTCAAAGTCGGTCACGACGCGGTCGGTTTCCGAGATTTCCCACTGGCAGGCGTGGTGGTAATGGTCGATCACCTCGTCGCCGAAGGCTGCGCGCAGCATGGCCGATCCGTTCAGCAGGGTGGCGGCCTCGCGCAGCGTATGGGGGATCTCGCGGATACCGGCGGCGTGGTACATGTCGCCCCGCAATTCCGGTTCGAGCGGCAGCTTCCGTTCGATCCCCTCAAGGCCCGCGGCCAGCAGGGCGGCGCAGGCGAGATAGGGGTTCACGTCCGACCCCGGTATGCGGCATTCGACGCGCACGGCCTTGGTCTGTTCACCGCAGACGCGGAAACCCGCGGTGCGGTTGTCGGCGGACCAGACGGCCTTGGTCGGGGCGAACATGCCGATGGTGAAGCGTTTGTAGCTGTTCACATAAGGCGCCAGAAACGCCGTGATCTCGCGCGCATAGGTCAGCTGGCCGGCCATGTAATGTTTCATCACCGCCGACATGCCATGCCCGTCAGCCTTGTCGGCAAAGGCGGGCTTGCCGTCCCTGGTCCACAGCGACTGGTGAATATGGCTCGACGATCCGGCCTTGCGGTGGTCGTACTTGGCCATGAAGGTCACCGACCGGCCCCTGGTCCAGGCGATTTCCTTGACCCCCGCCTTGACGATCGTGTGATTGTCGGCGGTGTCCAGCGCGTCGGAATAGCGGTAGTTGATCTCCTCTTGCCCCGCGTCCGCCTCGCCCTTGGAGTTTTCGACCGGGATCCCCGCGCCGTACAGCCCGTTCCTGACGGCGCGCATCACCTCCTCTTCCTTGGTGGTCTGGAAGATGTGGTAATCCTCGTTATAGGCGCTGATCGGCTTCAGCCCGGTGAAATTCGCATCGCGCAGCGCCTCGTAGCTGTTTTCGAACAGGTAGAATTCCAGCTCGGTCGCCATCATCGGCTCGAACCCCATGGCGCGGGCGCGGGCGACCTGACGCTTCAGGATCGCGCGGGGCGACTGGGGCACTTCCTCGTGCGTGTGATGATCAAGCAGATCGCACAGCACCATCGCCGTCGCCGGCAGCCAGGGGGTCAGCCGCAGGGTCGACAGGTCGGGCTTCATCACATAGTCGCCATAGCCCTTTTCCCAGCTGGAGGATTTATAGCCGGGGACGGTGTTCATCTCCATGTCCACGGCCAGAAGGTAGTTGCAGCAATGCGTCTCTTCCCAGCCGCTGTCGACGAAGAACTGGGCATGGAACCGCTTGCCCATCATCCGGCCCTGCATGTCGACGCAGGCCACCAGAACCGTGTCGATCTCGCCTGCCTTGACCGCCTTTTTCAATGCGTCGAGTGTCAGATTTCCGGCCATTCATCTCTCCTGTCGGTAGGGCGCCTCTTCAGGGCCGCCGCTCGTCACGTCCTGTTTCGTCAAAGGGGCGGGGCGTCTCGGTGACGGCCGCGTTGCAACGCGGCCATCGCGCGGCGCAGGACCGCGGCCAGACGGTCGGCCATGTCGGCCTGCGCCCCGGGCGTCGCGATCAGGTCGTTGCGCAGTTCCAGCATGACATTGTCCAGCCCGTAGGGGGTCGCCTGCAGGCGCAGCGTGTGGGTCACGGCGTCGGCGGCCGAATAGGGTTCGTTCAGCCGCGTGTCGAGTGTCGTCAGCGCCCGCGCCGCGTCAACGACATTCAGCGCAAGGGCCGGGTCCGCGTCATGGATGACGCCGAATTCGACGCTGCGGGCCTTGCCGAAATAGACCGGGGTAAAGGAATGCAGCGTCACGATCACGGTCGGACGGCCAAGCGCCAGCCGCCGGGCGACCTCGGCGTGAAGGGCGTTGTGAAAGGGCAGGTAGACCGCGTTCGTCCGCGCCAGACGGTCGGCGGGCGTGATCGCCTGATTGCCCGGGATCGTGTGAACCTCGCTTTTTGCCGGCATGGCGCCGGGGGCTGCGGGCGGGCGGTTCAGGTCATAGATCAGCCGCGAGACGGTCGCGTGAACCAGACAGGCGTCCAGCCGCCCGGACAACCCGCGCGCCAGCCCCAGCGCGCCGGGGTCCCAGGCCACATGCGCCTGCCGGGTGGCCGCATCAAGGCCCAGCGCGCCATAGGCGGCGGGGAAATGGTTCGAGGCATGTTCGCAGACCAGCAGAAATTCGCCCGCGCCGTCGCGGTTCTCGACCGACAGGACGCTTTCAGGCTGGTTGAGCGGCCCGCCCATATGCTGTTATCCCCCCGGGGTGACGTGATGCCACGGTCAACATTCGCCCGGAAACTGTCAATATGTTTTCCTGAACATTTTTTCTGTTACGATCTTTTCCATCTGCCGCCATCGAGGGTGACAAGCCGATGACAGTGAATGCGCCGCTGCGGACGATCGAACAGCAGATCAAGGCGGCCTTCGACGGGCTGACCCGGGCCGAGCGGCAGCTGGCAAGCCATGTCATGCGCAACTATCCGGTTGCCGCACTCGGCTCGATCACCGCCTTGGCCAGGGCGGCCGAGGTGTCGACCCCGACGGTGGTGCGGCTGGCGCAGAAACTTGGCTACAAGGGCTATCCCGATTTTCAGACTGTGCTGCGCGGCGAGGTCGAGGAACGTCTGGTCTCGCCGCTGACAAAGCATGACCGCTGGGCCGGGGACGCGCCGGAAACCCATATGCTGAACCGGTTTGCCGATGCGGTCGTCGCCAATCTGCAGGCGACGCTGGCGCAGATCGACCATGCCGAGTTTGACGCGATTGCCGGGCTGATGGCCGACCCCGCGCGACGGATTTTCGCGATGGGCGGCCGGATCACCCATGCGCTGGCCGACTATTTCGTCACCCATATGAAGGTCATCCGCCAGGACGTGACGCTGATTTCCGACCGGGCCAATGCCTGGGCCCCGGCGATCATCGACATGCGGCCGGGCGATGTCCTTTTGGCGCTGGACATCAGGCGCTATGAAAACAACGTCCTGCAACTGGTCGAACTGGCAGCCGATCAGGGCGCGCTGGTGGTGCTGATCACCGACCAGTGGGTCTCGCCCGCCGCCGTCCACGCGCGCCACCGCCTGTCGGCGCAGGTCGAGGCGCCATCGGCCTGGGATTCGACCGTGGCCCTGCAGGTGTTGCTGGAAACGCTGCTCGCCTCGGTCGAGGATCTGACATGGGACGACACCCAGGCGCGGATGCAGCGGCTTGAGGAGCTTTACGCCCGTGTCCGGTTCTTCCGGCGGGGGAAGTAGCGGGGGGCGGCGGCCGTCAGTCGCCGATCACCAGAAGATCGCGCGCGGCCAGCGACAATGTCACCACATCCCCGACCTTTGGTGGCGGCGCTTCCGAGGTGTTGAACGTGTCGAAGGCCACCAGCGCATTGCCCAGCCGCGCCCGGATGCGGATCACCGAGCCAAGGAAATGCACCTCGGCGATGGTGCCCTGCAGTTCCGTCTCGCGGCCGGCGTGGCGGCCCAGGCTGATCATCTCGGGCCGCGAACCCAGCGTGATGCGCCCGGTGGGCAGCGGGCGGCCCAGCAAGACCTCTTGCCCGGCGATGCGGACACGGCCGGTGGCGGCGTCGGTCACCTCGCCCTCGAACAGGTTCAGCGTGCCGACGAAATTGGCGACAAAGCGCGTGGCGGGGCGGTTGTAGATCTCGAACGGCGTGCCGACCTGATCGGCGACGCCCTGATGCATGACCACCACCCGATCCGACATCGACAGGGCCTCTTCCTGATCGTGGGTGACGAAGATCGTGGTGATGCCCAGCCGCTGCTGGATCGCCCGCATCTCTTCGCGAAGCGAGACGCGGATTTTCGCGTCCAGCGCCGACAGGGGCTCGTCCAGCAACAGGACGCGCGGGCGCGGCGCCAGCGCGCGGGCCAGTGCGACACGCTGCTGTTGCCCCCCCGACAGCTGGAACGGATAGCGCGCGCCAAGGTCCGGCAGGCCGATCAGGCCCAGCATCTCTTCGACCCGCCGGGCTGTTTCGGCCCTGTCGACCCCGGCGATCTTCAGCCCGAAGGCCACGTTCTGCGCGACGGTCAGGTTCGGAAACAGCGCATAGGCCTGAAACACCATGCCGATATTGCGCTGGTTCGGCTTCAGATCGACCACATCCTTGCCGTCGATGCGGATATTGCCGGCTGTCGGCGTCTCGAACCCCGCGACCATGCGCAGGACCGTGGTCTTGCCGCAGCCCGACGGGCCGAGCAGCGACACGAACTCGCCCTTTTCGATGCCAAGGCTGAAGTCCTTGACCACCCGGTTCGGGCCAAAGGATTTTTCCAGATGCTCAATGTCGAGAAAGGCCATCAGCGCGCTGCTTTCGTATGTTTGGAGAAGCGGGTGATCAACTGGATCAGGCCCATGCAGACCCAGGTGATGCCAAAGGCAATGACCGACAGGGCAAAGGGTTCATAGGGTTTGTTGGCACCGACCCGCTGCAGATAGGGGCCAAAGGCCGGACGGTCGAGCAGGGCGGCAAGGGTGAATTCGCCGATGACGATCGCAAAGGTCAGGAAGGCCCCGGACAGGACCGCGACAAGGACGTTGGGCAGGATCACCCTGGCAAGAATCGTCGTCCAGCCCGCCCCCAGCGACTGCGCGGCCTCGGTCAGGGTGGCCACGTCGATGGTGCGCAGCCCGG
>CAZORV010000158.1:0-6909 GCA_964582215.1 uncultured Frigidibacter sp. | reverse complement strand
TCGAGACGATGTAATTGCCGTGGTTCGACATCAGCTTCGGCATCGGCCAGTTCGGGATGCGGACTTTGCCGGCCTCGCCGAGGATGTAGAAATTATCCTCTTTCACCGCGGTCCGGATCGGGGCGCCCATGTTGCGCCAGTCGGGCAGCAGTTCGTCAAGGCCGACCGGGTCCAGCACCGCGCCCGAAAGGATATGCGCGCCGACCTCGGAGCCCTTTTCCAGAACGACGACGCCAAGGTCGGGGTTCAGCTGTTTCAGCCGGATCGCCGCCGACAGGCCTGCCGGACCCGCCCCCACGATCACAACGTCATATTCCATCGCTTCGCGCACGATCTCGGTCATCTTGTCCCCTTCCCGGCCCGTCCCGGGGGTCAAACCCTGTCAGTTGCCGTCTAACCTAAGGGCGCAAGGCTGACAATCAGCCTGCCGCGACATTTTGTTGCGCGGCGGATTGCGACATGAACCGCCGCAGGCCCAGCCAGACGACCAAGACAAACAGAACCGAGAAATAGCCGTCAATCGCATAGTGAAAGCCGGTGTAAACCGACAGGAACTGGATGATCGCGACAAAGGCGACGCCGACCGGCGCCAGCCAGCGCGACCTTTCCCACAGATAGAGCGCCCCCAGCGTCGCAATCGCGAGATGGACCGAGGGGAAGGCGGATATGCCCGACCCGAACAGCGCCTGTTGCGTGCTGTAGGCCATCCAGAGATAGGCCTGAACCGTGCCGATGAAGCTGGCGCGGATGCCGCTGGCCTGCAGCGCCCCGGTCAGGTCGGCAAAGCGGTCGCTGGCCAGAAGTGCGTCGTAAAAGACCGGCCCGGCGGATGAGACGAGGGTCGCAAGAATGTTGCCAAGGCCGATCCAGATGATCAGGTACAGCGTCATGAAGCGCCGGATGCGGTCGCGGTCGCTGTCGAGCACCGCGATGAAGATCGGAAAGCCGACGGCAATCGCCGACCAGACCTCAAGATAAAACGGCAAAAGCGCGGTTCCGGTCGTGGGCGCGATCAGCGCATGGGCAATGCGCCAGGGATCGGTGCCGCCATGGAGCGCAAGGTCAAACCGGGCCAGTGCCGGGTCGGCGTAAAAGGGCAGCAACGCCGGGATCGAGCATTTCATGAACGAGAACCCGATCTGCAGCATGACCGCACCGGCCGCAGCAAAACCCGCCGCCGCCAGCCGCGGCCCAAGGTCACGCCGCCCGCGCACCGCCGCCAGCAGCGCCAGAGGCAGGATCAGCATGACGCCGGCAATCACCCCGGCCGACTGAGCCTTGTCGACCAGCGCCGTCTGGGTGAGGCCGATCAGTTCGTTCGGATGGTGGCCGAGAAGCCCCAGGATCGCCAGCGCGACCGCAAGATAGCCAACCGACAGCCAGAAGAAATTCCGCATCATCCTGTCCAGATCGCGACTGCCTTGCGCGAATATCCGCGCGTAACCCTTAAATACCGCCCGAACCATGAATGACCGGTGACCGCAAGCGCTATTGACTTTCGCGCGCCTTACCGGATTTACAGGTCGGCGTTGCATAATTGCCAAAACGACGGTTGTCAGGTCCCGATGGAAAAAATACCGATGACGCGCGCGGGCCATACTGCGCTGGATCAAGAGCTGCGGGCCCTGAAGTCGGTCGAACGCCCGGCGGTGATCCGTGCGATCGCCGAAGCGCGCGAGCATGGCGATCTGTCGGAAAACGCCGAATATCACGCCGCGCGCGAACGCCAGAGCTTTGTCGAAGGGCGGATCAAGGAACTGGAAAGTGTCCTGTCGCTGGCCGAGGTCATTGACCCGTCAAAACTGTCGGGTACGGTCAAGTTCGGCGCAACCGTGACCGTTCTTGACGAAGACAGCGACGACGAGCGCACCTATCAGATCGTCGGCGAGCCCGAGGCGGACATCGAACGCGGTCTGCTGAACATCCGCTCGCCGCTTGCGCGCGCGCTGATCGGCAAAGACGTCGGCGATACGGCGGAAGTCCGCACGCCCGGTGGAGAAAAAAGCTACGAAATCCTGAGCATCCGCTACATCTGAAGCGGTGTGGGAGCAGAGCGATGCCAGACATCATGCAGGACAGGCCCGGCCTTTCAGGGCTTGACGTCGGGCGCCTGACCGATCCGAAGGACGAGGCGCGTGTGCGGCGCGGCGACATGATCGCCGGGATCCTGTCGGTTCTTTGGCTGGTGATGGTCGGGGTGCTGTTTCTGGCCACCGGCCCCGGCGAGGGCACCGGCGCGCCCGGTGTGATCATGATGCTGGTGGCGATCTTTCTGCCGGTCGCGCTGATCTGGGTGATGACGCTGACCCTGCGCAGCACCCGGATGATGCGGACCGAGGCGAGGCGCCTTCAGGCCGCCGTCGAGGGGATGCGCTCGGCGCTGGCGGCACAGTCGATGGCCGCCCGCCCCTCGGTCGAGAAAAAGCTGGAAGAGATCGCCGCCGCCGCCCGCCAGACCGAAACCGCCATCGCCACCTTCACCTCGCGCCGCGACAGCGATGCCACGCAGCCCTCGGCCGACCGCAAGGCGGCGCTGGTGCCGCCGCAGCCGCCCCGCCCCGGCGAGGAACAGCCCGGGCTGGCGCTTGGCACGCCAGCCGACGCGATGACGGCGCCGGTGTCGGTCGCCGACTTCATCCGGGCGCTGAACTTCCCCGACAGCGAGGATGACAAGGACGGTATCCGCGCCCTGCGCGCCGCCGTCGAGGACCGGTCGCTGGCCAAGCTGATCCGGGCGGCGCAGGATGTGCTGACGCTGCTGGGGCAGGACGGGATCTATATGGACGACCTCCGGCCCGACCGGGCGCGGCCCGAACTTTGGCGGCGCTTCGCCAAGGGCGAGCGGGGCAAGGCCATCGCCGCACTTGGCGGCGTGCGCGACAGGTCCAGCCTGGCGCTGACCGCAGGCCGGATGCGGCAGGACACGATCTTCCGCGACGCGGCCCACCATTTCCTGCGCCAGTTCGACCGGACCGTCGCCGAGTTCGAAGCGAACGCCAGCGACCAGGAGATTGCCGCCCTGGCCGAGACCCGCACGGCACGCGCCTTCATGCTGCTGGGGCGGGTGACGGGGACGTTCGACTAGGCCCGGGGACGCTGCCGCGATCAGCCGATCCTTGCCGGGTTCGGCGAAAACCCGCGCCGGTTATGGCATAACCGCGCGGCAGGGCTTAGATAGCGGCCATGATGATCAGACATACCCTGCTTTCCACCGCCTTCGCTCTGCTGACGGCCCTGCCCGCCGCGGCCCAGAAACTGTCGCTTGACGCGATTTCGGCCTATCTCAACGGGCTGACGACCGCCGAGACCAGTTTCACCCAGATCAACCCCGACGGGTCGGGTGCAAAGGGCAAGGTCATCATCCGGCGGCCGGGGCGGATGCGGTTTGAATATGCCAAACCGGACCGGACGGTGGTTCTGGCCTCGGGCGGGCAGGTCGCGATCTTCGACGCAAAGTCCAATCAGCCGCCCGAGCAATATCCGCTGGCCAAGACGCCGCTGAACCTGATCCTTGGCAACCGGATCAATCTGAAGACCGCCCGGATGGTGGTGGCCCATGCCGAAGAGGGCAAGCTGACCATCGTCACGGCGCAGGACCCCAAGCATCCCGAATATGGCTCGCTTGCGATGGGCTTCTCGGCCGATCCGGTGACGCTGCGCCAATGGGTTGTAACGGACGAGGCGGGCGGGCAGACGACCGTGCTTCTGGGCGATCTGGTGCCGGGCGGCAGCTACCCGCCCTCGACCTTCTCGATCGAGTCCGAGTTGTCAAAGCGCGGGCTGCACTAGGTCAGACCCCGCCGCACCCCGCCAGCTGCGACTGATAAAGCCCGGCCCGCTCGCCGACATCGGCTGCGACGCGCAACAGCCATGACTTCTGGTTGTGGCTGCCGTTGCGATAGCCGGCGATGCCTTCATGATAGGCAAGGTACAGGTGTTCGGCGTCGGTCGGGGCAATCCCCAGCTTTTGCGACGCTTCGGTCATGTACCAGCCCATGAAATCTGTGGCATCGTCGAAATTGTTGCGGCGGGCGCTGCGGTTGCCGGTGGCGTCGCGGTAGTCCTCCCAGGTGCCGTCGATCGCCTGGCTGTAGCCATAGGCCGAACTGGCGCGCCCCATCGGGATGATCCCCAGCACGAACCGGTGCGGGGTCTTGGCGTTGCCGACGAATTTCGATTCCTGATAGATCGTCGCCATCAGCACATGGGCGGGCACGCCCCAGCGCGCCGCCGCCGATTGCAGGTCGCGGGCATAATGCGGCCGTTCGGCAAGAATGGCGCAGGCATTGTCCAGATCGCGCGGCGCGGTGTTTTCGCCGCCGCCGCAGGAAACCAAGGTCAAAAGCACCGCCAGGCGGAGATACTTTTTCATACTGCCTCTCAGGTCTGCTCTTGTTTTTTGTCACCTTAGCGGAATTTCCCGGCAGGGGGAATCACCTTCGGGCGAGCGGGTCGGTCTACGGCAGGCTGACGGCGCGAATCAGGCGGATTGCCGCACAGAAGCAGCCCCGTCGGGTCACTGTGAACCCCTTGTACAACCTCGGGATTTTGCGATGCCGGCCGTCCACCACTGTCGGGATCAGTGTCACAGACTGTTTCCGCCCGAATCACGCATTGGATTGGACTCGGGGCCGCCGGGGGCGTATTAATATCCACAGGGGCTGACGTTAAATGTTAAAGACACAAGCGAAGTATCATCTGGGGCAGGTGCTCCGGCATCGCAAGCATGCCTTCCGGGGCGTGGTCTTCGATGTCGACGCGATCTTTGCCAACACGCAGGAATGGTATGAGGCCATTCCCGAAGACAGCCGTCCGGCCAAGAACCAGCCGTTCTATCACCTGCTGGCCGAGAACAGCGACAATTTCTACGTGGCCTATGTGTCCGAACAGAACCTTGTGCCCGACCCGTCGGGCCAGCCCGTGGCCCATCCCGACCTGCCCGACCTGTTCGGAGATTTTGAAGATGGTCGCTATCCGCCGCAATTCCAGATGAACTGACCGGCCGCTGGCCGTCGTCCCGTCGGGCAAGGCCGCATCGGCCCACCTGGTGCTGGTGAGCCGACGTTCGGCATTGGGGCATACCGGAAAGAAAGTCCTCGGAGGGGCGAAGGGGGGCAATTAACACCCCTCCAAGGGAAGCTTATGAAAGCCACATAGAAACAATGCCTGCGGATTCCGCCGGATTTTGGAAATAATATGGGCTTTTTTGCGATGATCGTATCGTCGGCGTGCCGGACTGTTTCCGGATCATCGGATGTCCGGGCAAAGGCCGATGGCGCCAGGAGCCGGGCGCCCGATGCCAGCTAGGCCGAGGCCTGCTGCAACGGTATGCGGAAACTCAGCCGGTTGGTCCGGCCGGCGCGGACATAGGCAAGGTCATGCGTCAGGTTGCGGATCAGCGCCCAGCCCCAGCCGCCCTCGGCCAGATCCTCGATCCGGTCGGCGACGGGCTGCATCCGGCCTTCCGGCAGGGTCAGGTCCGGCATCGGCCGCCCCTCATCCTCGATCCGGCACATCAGGCCCCCGCCCCGCCGTTCCAGCCAAAGCCGCACCGGCCCGGGTTGCCGCGTGGCATAGGCATGTTCGACGATATTGTTCAGCACCTCGGCCAGCGTCAGTTCGACCGTGCCCGCGTCATCTTCCGAAAACTCGGGCGACAGGCGGCCCATGACCCGGCCAAGCGCCCGGCGCACGGCCGGACCGTCGGCCCGGAACCGCAGGCTGATGACGTTGTTTTCCACGTCCTCAGACAGCATGCCCGAGCCCCCGGCCGGGCGCGCGGGCATGGATGGCAAAGACCGAATCCATGCGGGTCATGTGAAAGACCTTGCTGACGTTCAGCGTCAGCGCCGCAAGCTCAAGCTTGCGCAACGGCGCCAGAAACTTCATCACCGCGACGATGGCGCCCAGACCGGAACTGTCGACAAACCCGACGCGGCCCAGGTCAAGGATCACCCGCGCCGGGGCGGCCCCCGCCATTTCGCGCATACGGTCCTTGAACTGGATCGCGACCGAGGCGTCGATCCGGTCTTCATCGACCCTGATCACCAGCGCCCCGTCGATGGTTTCCGAGGAAAGATTCATTCAGCAGACCCTCCGCCGCCCGTTGCATTCAGTGCCAGACTAGGCGCCAATCCTTACCAATCCGTATCGCCTTGCCGGTCAGACCCCGGCGGTGCGTGCCTCAGACAGGACCACCATGCCCGACTACCCCGCCCTTGCCCGCACCGTCGCCAGCCTGACCGAGGGCGAGACCGACCTGATCGCGCTGATGGCCACGGTCACCTGCGAGGTGCATCATTCCGACGCGCGCTTTGACTGGACGGGGTTCTACCGCGTGACGGCACCCGGGCTGCTGAAGATCGGGCCCTATCAGGGTGGCCACGGCTGTCTGGTCATTCCCTTTTCACGCGGGGTCTGCGGCGCGGCGGCGCGGACGGGCGCGGTGCAGCTGGTGCCGGATGTCGATGCCTTTCCCGGCCATATCGCCTGCGCCTCGTCCACGCGGTCGGAACTGGTGCTGCCGGTCTTCGGGCAGGGCGGGCGGCTGATCGGGGTGTTCGACATCGACAGCGACCGGCCCGCCGCCTTCGATCAGGACGACGCCCGCGAACTGGCGGCGATTCTGGCGGCGGTCTTCGGCAGTCTGTAAGCGGAAATGAAAAGTCCCCGCCGTATTGCTACGGCGGGGCCAGTTGTGTGCCGTGGTTCAGGCCACAGGCACCGGCGGTGGCGTATGTCAGTGGGCGCGGCCGGCCTGATCGGCCTCCATCTCGGCCCGGATCTGCTGACGCAATATGTCGATCGGCACCATCTTGCCCTCGCGCCGGAAGTGCCAGTAGGTCCAGCCGTTGCACGAGGGCGCGCCCTCCAGATGGGCGCCGACCTGGTGGATCGAGCCTTTCACGT
>CAZORV010000157.1:0-6997 GCA_964582215.1 uncultured Frigidibacter sp. | reverse complement strand
GGGGTTGAGGCGGTCCCGGGGAGAGGTTCCCGCATGAGCGGGGCCGCTCTTCCACTGGAAGATCGGCTCGTCCCGCTCAGCCCCGGCGTGCGGGAAGGCGTTGCGCGGTCTCGGTCAGCAGCGGTAGGGTGCGTGCTCGCACGCACCGCCCCCCCCCGGGGGACCCAAAACCCCCGCGCAGCGCCTGCCCCTCCCGGGGGTGCTGGCGCCGCCCTCTGCTATTGCGGGCTGAGGCGATCCACGGGAAAGGTTCCCGCGTGAGCGGGGCCGCTCTTCCACTGCAAGACCGGCCTGTTCCGTCTGGTCCGACGCCCCGACCGTTGCAGACCCGACCGTTGCAGAAAAGCCAGTATGCCGCCGTGTGCCGGGGGCGGGGGGATGAAAGCGACGCCCCGTGCGCTAGGTTCGACCCGCAGGAAACAGGCGAACCGGACATGACGATGATAGAAGATCACCCGCTGCGCTATACGCAGGTCAACGAGCTGCATGCGCGACCCTTTCCGACGCTGAACGTGCCCTGTCAGGCGGTCTATCTGGCGATCAAGGAACCGGCGAATGCGCCGACCCGCGACCGCAACCGCGACCGGGCGCATCTTCTGGCGCTGCTTGACCGCCACGGCGCGGCCCATCCGGGACCGGCGGCCACGCACCATTCGGCGCAGATCGGCCGGCACGAACTGAAATGGGAAAGCCAGACCGAGTTCGTGACCTATTCGGCCTTTTCCGACGGCCTGTCCGAGCGCGCCTTTGCCCCCCATGACGCCGACGTCTTTCCGGCCGACTGGATGGCCACCGCGCCCGGCCTGCGGATCGCCGCGATGATCGTCCGGGTCGAGCCCTTGCCCGATGACCTGGCCGAGGTTCACGCCAGGCTTGACAGCTGGTTCGTCCCCGAAAGCGTCGCCTGTTCCTGGGTGGTCGACGAGGCCGCGATCATCGCCGGCGACTTCCGCATCGACGCCGCCGGCCTGATGCGCTTTGCGGTCTTCGTCCGCCCCGGCACCGGCCAGCGGCGCGTCGGCCGCATTGTCCAGCGCCTGTGCGAGATCGAGACCTACCGGGCGATGTCGATGCTGGGGCTCGGCCGGGCGCGCGAACTGACCGGGCGGCTGAACGCGCTGGACCCGCAGCTGGCCGGTGTGGTCACGGCCCTTTCCGACGATCACCGCCGCGCCGAGGCGACGCTGCATCAGCTTCTGGAACTGTCGGCGGAACTCGAAAGCCTGTCGACCCAGCACACGTTCCGGTTTGGCGCAACCGGCGCTTATGAGGCGATCGTGAACCAGCGGATCGAGGTCCTGCGCGAGACGCGCTTCATGGGCCGCCAGACCTTTGGCGAGTTCATGCGCCGCCGCTACGATCCGGCGATCCGGACGGTGAAATCGGCCGAACGGCGGCTGGAACAGATGTCGGCCCGGGCCGAACGGGCGGCGGAGCTGCTGTCGACCCGGGTCGAGGTCGAACGCTCGGCGCAGAACCAGAAGCTCCTGGAAAGCATGGACCGCCGCGCCGATCTGGCGCTGCGCCTGCAGCATACGGTCGAGGGGCTGTCGGTCGTGGCGATCAGCTATTACGCCGTCAGCCTTGCCACCTATGCGCTCTTGCCGCTGGCCGAGGCGCTGCACCTGCCGAAGTCGGCGCTGACGGCCGCATTGGTGCCGCTGATCATGGGCGGCGCCTGGCTGGCGATGCGGCGGGTCCGCAGCAACATGCACTGACGCATCGGCGCGTCAGCCCTTGTCCTCGACCCCCGGCCGGGCAAAGCGCGTGTGACGCGGCGCGCGGTCGCGGGCGGGACTGTCCGGCCCTTTGGTCGGTTGGCGGGCAAATTGCGCCCCGTAGCGGGGCGGCGGGGGACTGTTTCCGGCATCCGCGTCTGCAATGGTTTCGGCCGCGACTGTTGCGGCAGTGGCAACAGCCTCAGGCGCCGGGCGCGGCCGGTTGTAGCGCAGCACCCTGTCGGTGACGCCCGTGCGCCCGCCCGGAACGCCGGCGGGTTCGGCCGCCTCTTGCGGGGCGGTGATCAGCCAGATGCCGGTGCCGAAGAAGAAGAAGACGAAGGAATAGATCACGCTCCAGACGTGAACGGTGGTCAGGGTGAACAAAAGCCCGCTGAATGTGATCATCCAGGCAAGACGCATGTCAATATCGATCGGATTGGACAGTTTCTTGAAGCCGATCTTGATGATGACGTAAGTGTAGCCGAGAATAACCGCACCGGCACCGGGAAAGCCGAACCGCACAGCCATGACCAGCCAGAAGTTGTCGATACTGCCGGAATACATCCACAGCGGACGCGGCCAGTATTTAAGACCAAGGCCGAATATCGGGTTTTTCCAGACGTTCTGCATCGCATAATCATTGGTGATGCTGCGATAATAGGCGTTGTGCGGCGAGAAGGTCGCATAGCTCATGAACACTTTTAGCGGCGTGCGGTTCGAGAATATGTCGACGACCACATAGGCAGCGACGAAACACAGAAACAGCAAGAGCCACTTGATCCTGATCGGCCTGAGGACAATCGCCCAGGCGAACAGCCCGACCTGCAGGAACATCGCCAGAAGCGCGCCGCTCGACAGCGAGAAGAACACCGCGGCGGCGGTGATCGCCGTGCTGACGATCCGCCAGAACCGGGTCATGACGCGCTGCAACCCGAAGTACAGAAGCGAGATGTTCAGCGAGCAAAACAGCCCGAAATGAATGGGATGCGCGAACGGCCCCTGAACCCGGGCCAGGCCAATGCGCCGCTCGATGTCGACCCTGTTGACGGTCGGCATGCCGACCATGTTGAACAGGTCGATGATCATCCGGCGGCCCAGCACCGACTCCATGATCGCAAGCGGCAGAAGCGCGGCGATCAGGATCGCCAGCACCTTGATGACGAATATGAAGTCATCGCGGGTCCGGACCTGGCTTCGGGCAATCAGATATGCGCCAAGAAATTCAATGGCGCTGGAGCCGGCGTTTTCAAAGACCCGGTTGGGGTTGTTCACCCAAAGGCAGACCGCGACCCAGAATATATGGGCAAAGAACAATATGTCGACCAAAAGAACCTTGCCGTATTTTCCGGCGAAAAGGTTGATCGTATAAGGAACGATCGCGATCATGAGAACGGCGCGCACCGGCGACATGAGCAGGGAGCCAAGCTTGAACTCGATCGGCAGGACCAGTGCCACAAGAAAGCACAACAGCAAAAGCCGGGATTTTTGCGCACCATTCGCGGCAATCATGCGTTTGCCCCGAAATGCGTCATGGTGGCCGCCGGGAAAAACCCAAGGGCGCGGTATCCCTCAACGGTCGCCGCGATTGCGCCCGGCCCGCGCCGCCGCCGTTCAACAAAAGTCTTGACCGTCACCATCACCGCCCCAGTCTTTGCACCGCTTGCCGTCGCTTCCTGCGTACAGGGTGACTTTTACTACAAGTGGCCGCGAAGCACAGCCAGCAAAACGCCCCGCAACGGGCATTCGGGCATCCTTATGACTTGGCTGCTAGACCGGACGCGCAAAGTCGGGGACGCAAAGATGGTCAGACCGGGGTCGGGCGCGGCCGGAAACGGGGCGGGCGGGTTGGCGGTGGGGGCGCCGCGCGGGGTCATCCTGTCGGTCGCGCTCTTCGTGCTGTTCGTCAATATGCTGATGCTGACCGGGCCGCTGTTCATGCTCCAGGTCTATGACCGCGTGCTGCCCAGCCGCTCGGCGCCCACACTGGTCGCGCTGGTTCTGGTGATGGCGCTGGCCTACGCGGCGCTCGGGCTGCTTGAGGCTGTGCGGGCGCGGATCGGCGCGCGGCTTGGCGCAGCGCTGCAGATGCGGCTTGACGCGCAGGTCTTCCGGGCCGTGCTGTCGGCGCCGCCGTCGCTGGCGGCGGCCGCCACCGCACCGGCAGACATCGAGTCGGTCCGGCGGTTCTTTGCCTCGCCCCTGGCCTTCAGCCTGCTTGATCTGCCGTTCGTTCCCTTGTTCGCGGCGGCGGTCTTTCTGTTTCATCCCGACCTTGGCTGGCTGGCGCTTGGCGGCGGGGCGGGGTTGCTGGTGCTGATGATGCTGAACCAGGCATTCGGCCGCCGGTTGACCGCTGCGGCCTCGGACGCCCTTGCCACGGTGGCGCGGCGGCAGGAACAGTTCCGCCTTCAGGCCGACACGCTCAGGGGCCTCGGCATCGTCGGGGCGGCGACGCGGCGCTGGCAGCGGGGCCGCCTGACGGCGCTTGCGGCAGAGCTTCGGCTTGCCGGTCTGAACGGCGGCTTCGGAACGGCGGTCAGGACATTTCGGCAGTTTCTGCAATCCCTGATGCTGGCGCTGTCGGCCTGGCTGGTGATCCGGGGCGAGATGACACCGGGCGGGATGATCGCCGCGTCGATCCTGATGACGCGGGCCTTGCAGCCGGTCGAGCAGCTGGTCGCCGGCTGGGCGATGGTGGCGCAGGCCCGGGCGGGATGGCGGTCGTTGTCGGCGCTTCTGGCGGCCATGCCGGGCGAGCGTCCGAGGACGGCGCTGCCGAGCCCGCAGGCGCGGCTGCAGGTGCGTGATCTTGCGATCTGCCCGCCGGGGACCGATCGTCCGACGCTGCGGGGCCTGACATTTTCGCTGGCGCCGGGGCAGGTGCTGGGGCTGATCGGCGACAGCGGTGCGGGCAAGTCGTCGCTGGTCCGGGCGCTTGCCGGGGTCTGGCCCGCCGCCTCGGGCGAGCTGCGGCTGGATGGGGCGCGGCTGGATGACTATGACGAGGCGGCGCTGGCTGCGGCCATCGGCTACCTGCCGCAGGATGTCGTGCTGTTCGACGGCACGGTGGCCGAGAATATCGGCGGGCTCGCCGATCCGCCGGACGGTGCGGCCTGCGTTGCCGCCGCGATGGCCGCCGGGGCGCATCAGACGATCCTCGATCTGCCCTTCGGCTATGACACGCCGGTCGGCGCCGGTGGCGCGCGGCTGTCGGGTGGCCAGCGGCAGCGGATCGGCCTTGCGCGGGCACTTTTCGGCGCGCCGGAACTGCTGATCCTTGACGAGCCTGCGACATTCCTTGACCCGGCAGGTGTCGCCGCGCTGACCGAGGCGGTCCGCGGTCACCGCGCGCGCGGCGGTGCGGTGATCCTGACCGCCCATCGGACCTCGGCGCTGGCCGACTGCGACCTGCTCTTGCATCTGGCCGGGGGCACCCAGGCCGCCTTTGGCCCGCGCGAACAGGTTCTTCAACGCTTCGCCGCCGCGCCAAGGCTGGTCGGCGCCGGGCTGGCACGGGCGGAGGGGCGGGGATGAGCCCGTCGCTGCGTCCGGCGCTGTTGACCGGTTATCTCGTCTGCTTTGCGATCATTCTTGTGCTGTTCGGCTGGGGCAGTCAGGCGCAGCTGGCGGGCGCGGTGATCGCCGAGGGGCAGGTGGTCGTCGCCCCGCGCCGCCAGCTGGTCCAGCATCCCGACGGCGGCGTCATCACCCGGTTTCTGGTGGCCGACGGCGATCAGGTCCGGCAGGGTCAGGTGCTGATGATGCTTGACGACAGCGCGCTCAGGTCCGGACGCGACAAGCTGGCGGACGAGCTGGCGGGCCTTTGGGCCGAGGCGGCACGGCTGACGGCCGAGCGGGACGGGCGGACCGTGCTGAGCCTTCCCGCCGGGATGGCGGGGCTGGTGCCGCCCGGACGTCTGGCCGAACTTGGCCGGAACCAGCAGGCGCTATTTGCGGCGCGCCGGGACCTGGCCGCCCAGGTCGCCCTGGCCAGCGCCGACCAGATCCGTGCGGTCGCGGCCGGGGTCGCCGGGCTGGAAGGCCAGCTTGCCGCCGCCCGCCGCCAGCTGGCCCTGACCGGGGCCGACGCCGCCGACGCCGCCCGCCTGGCCGACCGGGGGCTGGCCGAACGCCCGCGCCTGACCGCCCTTCAGCGCGAGGTCGCGCGGCTTGAGGGGCTGACCGGCCAGATCAGCGCCGAGATCGCCGCCGACCGCGCCCGCATCGCCGAACTTCAGGCGGCCGCCGCCAGGGCGCTGGCCGAGCAGCGCGAGGCGGTGATCGACGGGCTCGGGCAACTCGACAGCCGGATCACCGGCCGCCGTGCCGATCTGGCCGAACTGGACAACCGGCTGGCGCGGCTGGCCTTGCGCGCGCCGATGGACGGCGTGGTGCAGGACCTGCGCTTTCACGCCGTGGGGGCGGTGGTGCGGGCAGCTGAACCTGTGATGTCGGTCATCCCGACCGGCGCCGAACGGACCATTCTGGCGCGCATCGACATCCGTCACGCCGACCGGCTGTTCGTCGGCCAGGCGGCGGGCGTGCGCTTTCCGTCCCGCGATGCAAGGGCGACCCTCGCCGTGCCGGCAACATTGGTCACGCTCGCGCCCGACGCGACTGTCGATGACCGGACCGGCCAGCCGTTCTACACGGCCGAGCTTCGCCTTGATCCCGGCGCCGGGGTCCTGCCGCCCGGCGCGCCCGCCGAGGTCTATTTCACCACCGGCACCCGGACGCCGCTGGCACTTCTCTTCAGTCCGCTCGGCGACTATTTCGCCCGGGCCCTCAGCGACTGAGCCCGGCGGGCCGTTCCTGCGCGGCAAGGTGCGAGGGCGCTGCCCTCGCGCACCCGGGATATTTGAGAAGAGAAGAAGGCGATGGGTCGGGTTTTGTGGTAAAGTCGCGGTTCGGGGTTTGACGAAGCGGCGGGCAGATGCCATGTCCCTTGCGACAACCCTGCACGAGGTCCGCCATCATGCCCGCCTACCGTTCCCGCACCACGACCCACGGCCGCAACATGGCGGGCGCGCGCGGCCTCTGGCGCGCGACCGGCATGAAGGACAGCGATTTCGGCAAGCCGATCATCGCGATCGTCAATTCCTTTACCCAGTTCGTGCCGGGCCATGTGCATTTGAAAGACCTCGGCCAGCTGGTCGCGCGCGAGGTCGAGGCCGCGGGCGGCGTCGCCAAGGAATTCAACACCATCGCGGTCGATGACGGGATCGCCATGGGCCATGACGGCATGCTCTACAGCCTGCCCTCGCGCGAGCTGATCG
>CAZORV010000156.1:0-7150 GCA_964582215.1 uncultured Frigidibacter sp. | reverse complement strand
TTGCGGTTGCAGAACAGGATGGCGTTGGTGCAGGCCTCGCCCTCGGCGGTGATCACGGCGCGCAGAAGCTCGCGTTTGGCCTTGGCGGTCTGGTCCTTGCGGGCGGGGGTGATCTGGATCAGCCGCTGTTCGATCGTCTCGGATGTCGTCGCCTGACGCGCCACCTCGATCTTGACCGGCGCGTGCAGGAACGTGTTGGTGATCCGCTCGATCTCGGGGGCCATGGTGGCGCTGAAGAACAGCGTCTGGCGGGTAAAGGGGGTCAGCTGGAAAATCCGCTCGATATCGGGAATGAACCCCATGTCGAGCATCCGGTCAGCCTCGTCCACCACCATGATCTGCACGCCGGTCAGCAACAGCTTGCCGCGTTCGAAATGGTCAAGAAGACGGCCGGGGGTGGCGATCAGCACGTCGACGCCACGGTCGATCAGCTTGTCCTGTTCGCCAAAGGCGACGCCGCCGATCAGCAAGGCCTTGGAAAGCCGGGTGTGTTTGGCATAGACCTCGAAGTTCTCGGCAACCTGCGCCGCCAGTTCGCGCGTCGGCGCCAGAACCAGTGACCGCGGCATCCGCGCCCGGGCCCGGCCCTTGGACAGAAGCGTGATCATCGGCAGGGTAAAGCTTGCGGTCTTGCCGGTGCCGGTCTGGGCGATGCCCAGCACGTCCTTGCCCTCGAGCGCGTGGGGAATGGCGCCTGCCTGGATCGGCGTCGGGGTTTCGTAGCCGGCTTCGGCCACGGCCTTCAGAACCAGCGGGTCCAGTTTCAGGTCAGAAAATTTTGTCATCTGCGTCCATCGGTTTGCGGTGTCGGACCGCAAGGGTGAAGGGCGCATGATCTCCGGCGCGCCCGGCGGAATACGGCCGCCTTCGGCCATGGGCTGCGTTAGCCGACTTGCCCGGCAAGGTCAAGAAATCCCCTCATCAGGCGCCGGCTCCGGCTCTGGCGCCACGCGGGTCCGGCGATGGGCGACGCGGCGTTCGCGCATTTTCCGCAGCCGGCGGAAAAGATTGCCGCTGTCGCGGTTCAGCCGGTCGAGGATCTCGGCCGCCAGCCCCCCCGCAACCGGCGCAAGCCGCGCGCCGGTGATCAGCGGCGCCAGAAGCTGCACCTCGAGATCGCCGCCGACCAGACCGAAGGGCCGCATGTCCAGCGGCAGGGCCGAGACCTTGCGCCCGGTCAGGCCAAAGGGCTGGTCGGCGGGCAGGCCGGAATATTGCCGTTCCGCCTCGTACAGCTTCATCAGCGAGAACAGCATGCCCATCGACAGGCCGATGCGGCGGTCGGCCTCGGTCTCGCCATGGTCGGCAAAGGTGATCAGCGACGAAATCAGCCAGCGCGGCGACAGTTCGGCGATCAGATGGTCGGACCGTTCCTGCCAGAGCCTGCGGAACAGCTGCGGCGCGTGATCCGGCCAGGCGCGTTTGCGCAGATGGGCGATCAGGATGGCGTTGGTCAGGGCCAGCTGCGACTGCCCGGCGAATTCGGCGGTCAGTTCGTGAAGCTTGCGGGCGTGCGAACTGTGGCCGGGCGGAAGGGGGTCCGGATCGGCGGGCACCGGGGACGCCGCCAGCGCGTCAAGATCGCAGTCGGGCGGCGGCAGCGCCTCGCCCTGATCAAAGACCAGCCGGACGCGGCGGCGCCTTGCAGCCTCGCGCAGACCCTTCATCCGGTCGGGAAAGGTTTCCTCGCTCATCTCCGGCCCCCGCGCTTTGGCGGCAGATTAGGCGCTGGTGCGGCGAAGGACCAGTGGCGCCTGCGCGGCCGGGCCCGCAAACAAGCAAACGCCGTCCGCGGGGCTGTTGCGAACGGCGTTTGCCTCGAGTTCCGGTCCTTCGGTGCGGCGAAGGCCCGGTCTCTGCTCGGATCAGGCGGCGCGGCGGCGGCGGCGGAGGGCCGCGACCGAACCCAGCGCGCCGAACAGCATCAGGCCAGCGGCGGGCAGCGGCACCGGGGCGGTGTCAAGACGGACCGCGCCGATATGCCAGTTGTTGGCAGTGCCCGAACGCTGGGCGACGATGAGTTTCAGCGAGTAGACGCCTGCGGTCAGATACTGGGCCCAGGAACTGTAGTCAGGGTTGGTCGAGGCGCCGGTGTAGTTCACGCCGATGCTGGTGGTGCCCTGGACCGGTGACGAGGTCAGGCCCTGCGACACGCCGTTGAGGATCACCTCGAAACGGTCGCCCGAAAAGAAGGCGTCGGTGATTTTCAGGGTGGCCGCCGTGGTCACGGTGAAGTCGTAGATCTTCGACGCCGCCGAGCCAACATCGAGGAAGCTGAACTCATCCCAGCCGCTGTCGATATTGAGGGTCGCGGCATTGCCCGCGCCCGCCGAAAGAAGGGTCGCGGCGACGGCCAGCGCTTTGAACGAAAGATGTTTCATGACGATCCCACATGCAATTTGTTGCCCTCTCTATCCTTGCGAAATTGGACAAAATTTTGACGCATCTGTTTCGTTTCGGTCCAAGCGACAATCCGGGCGGGGTCAGATTTTTACCCGCGCACGGCGCCGCGAACCGTTACTTTTCGTCAGTATTTCCGGCGGATTCCGGTCCGCCGCCCTGCGAATCACGCGCAAGGCTGGCCAAACCGCGGCAGGCGGTGCCGTATTCCGGTGTCCGGCGCCGCAATTTCGCCACAATTGGCCGATCGTGGTGAATAAAGTCAGGCGCGGTGGCTGAAGATCAGCGCCAGTCCGGCGACGGCCATGGCGGCGCCTGCAATGCTGGTCAGCGTCGGCCGCTGACCGGTCCGCAGCCACAGAAGCGGCAGGATGATCACCGGCGAGGTGGCCGACAGAGTGGCGATGATCCCGGTCTTCGATCCCTGAAGCGCGAACAGAAGCAGCGTCATGCCGATCAGCAGGCCGATGATTGCGGTGACGGCCGTCAGCGCCAGCACCTTGCGCCCGACCGGCAGGGGCGAGCGTGGGGCCAGCGGCGTTGCGGCCAGAAGGCCCATGGCCAGCCCCGAAGCCCCGACCCGGAACAGCGAGGCGAGATAGGGGTCGATGCCGCGGGTCATGACCGGCCGGGCGATCAGCGACCCGGCCGCCTGGCCGAGTGCGGCGCCAAGGCCGAACAGCGCACCGGTCACAAGCTGGCCACGCAGGCTTTCCAGCCGGTGGGCATCGGCGCGCGGGCGGCCGAGGACCGCGGTGGCAACCCCCGCCGCCGTCAGCAGAATGCCCGCGACCGCCGCGGCCGGCAGTGCCTCGCCCAGGGCCAGCCAGCCGAGAAGGGCGGCAAACGGCGCATTCAGCGCAAAGATCGCCCCGGCCCGGCGCGGGCCGAGCCGCCCCACGGCGGCAAAGTTCATCGTGTCGCCGAACAGGATGCCGATCAGGCCCGAGATCGTCAGCGTCGCGATGATCCCCGCCGATTGACCGGCCCAGGCGCCGGTCACAAGGACGATCACCGCCAGCAGCAGCGCAACGAACCCCTGCCGCAACAGGTTGAAGTGAAAGGGCCCGAGCGCGCGCACCGCATCGGCGGCAATCACGCCGGTCGTGGCCCAGCAGGTGGCCGTGCCCAGCGCCGCAAGTTCATGGATCGGAAAGGCCATGTCGTTCCTTTGTTCACGCCGATTGTCGCTCGCCGGGCAAGGCCAGGCGCCGGTGGGCCTACCCGCAAAGCCCCTGCAGCGCGACCCAGTCGGTATCGCTCAGCACCGGTTCGGCTGGCGGGGTCATGGCAAACGGGTCGGCGCTGATCAGGGCCGCGCTGTCGCCGGCGCCGGGGTCAAGGGCGCGGGCATAGGCCGAGGTGCCGACATTCCGCGCCGCCGCCCGTTCGATCAGGGCCGCATCGCTGACCGGTGCGGGCGGCACCTTCAGAAGCCGCTCGCCATAGCCGTGGAAGACCTCGGCCGGAACCTCGCCCGAGGTCAGAAGCCGGAGCGTCGCGCCAAGACCGGCATAGCCGAGCGCATCCGGCAGGGGATCGGCGGCCTCGGCCCGCAGCCGTTCGGCCAGAACCGACACGGCCGCGACATCGACGCTGTCCTGATCGCGGATCAGCGGTGCGCCGAGGATGACCATCCCGCCCGGCAGATGCAGCGTTCCCGGCATGCCGCCCGGCAGCACCACAAGCTGCCCGTCCGGCCCCAGAAGACGGCTGGCAAAGCGCGGCAGCACCTCGGCGCCTTCGGGCGCGCTGCAGGGGGCGCCGGTCAGCCGCTGAAGGTCGGCAAGAATCGCGCGGCCGACCTCGGCCTCGGCCGAGGCGGGCAGAACCTCGGCCGTGTGGCGGATCAGCGCGCCCGGCAGCCAGAACAGCCCGACGCCAAGGATGGCCGCCGCCACACCGGCCAGAAGCGCGCCCCGCAGGCGCCCGGGGTGCGGCTGACGGGCGGCGATCAGCGTGTGAACCTTGGAAATCGCCGCGATCATCGCCTCGTCGTCGATCTCAAGCTCTTCGGTCGAATCCGGGCCGGGCGCGAACAGCGCCGGCATCCGGCCGGGATTGGTGCGGATCAGCGCGGGCAACGACCAGTGGCTGAGCGCCCGTTCCGACGGCATTTCCCGCAGGATCAGCGTGGCATCGCCAAAGGCGACCAGCACGTCACGCCGTTGCGCCCCGGGCGCTTCGCGCCAGAGGCCGGAACATTCCAGTCGCTGATATTCGCTGAGCGCCGTCATTGGCCGGGGAACTGCTCGTTTCTTTCCGGCATCCTAGAGCATGCCGGGGTCAGGGGGAACCGGTTTTGGATTGCGGATCCCGGCTGGTCTGTCGGGGGAAAAGGCGGGGGGCGCTGCCCCGGCCCAAATAAGATTTTGGGCGTTTCGCCCCTCATCACGCCCCCGGGGATACCTGGGACGAGAAGAACGGGGGAGATTGAGCATTACGGTTTGACCATGTCGTTGCCGGACATGATCGTTCGCCGGAACCTGCGACTATGGCCGGGGGCAACTGAGGCCGGAGCCGCGATGACCGTCTTTGCCAGCGACAGAGGCGCACCGGCGCGGGCCACGCTGACGGCCGCGCTGTTCATCTTCATCTATGCGGTCGTCGTGACCTATGCCGACAATTACGTCCGGGTGATCGCCGCCGAAGCCGGGCTTTGGCAGTTCCATGCGACGCGCGCCGTCCTGGCGACCGGGATGCTGGTGCTGCTGGCGCCGGTGATGTCGTTGCGTCTGGTGCCGCGCGACCGGGGCGCGGTGGTGCGGCGGAGTTTCGTGCAGGCGACGGCGATGCTGATCTATTTCGGCAGCCTTGCGGTGATGAGCGTCGGCGCCGCCCTTGCCGGGCTGTTCACCGCGCCGATCTTCGTGCTGATCTTTTCGCGCTTTCTCTATCACCGGCGGATCGGTCCCTTCCGGATTCTGGCGGTGATCACCGGATTTGTCGGGACGCTCATGGTTCTGGGTGTCGGCTCGCGGGCGGAGCTGACGCCGCTGGCGCTGGTGCCGGTGGCGGCGGGGGCCTTTTACGGGCTGAGCAATCTGGCGACGCGCGACTGGTGCGCGGGGGAAAGTGCGGCCACGCTGATGCTGGGGTATTTTCTGGCGCTGGGGCTTTACGGGGCGATCGGGCTTGGCGTGCTGGCGATCTGGCAGCCGGAGGTGCCCGCCGGGGCCGAGGGGTTCTTTGTCCGCGGGCTGGTCTGGCCGGGGCGGGCCTTCTGGGTCTGGACCACGATCCACACGGCCGTGTCGGTGCTGGGGGTCGTGCTGATGGTGCGGGCCTATCAGATGGCCGATGCGACGCGGGTGGCGGTCTTTGAATATATGCTGCTGCCGACCGGCGTGTTCTGGAGCTGGGCGATCTGGGGCGAATTACCGGGGCCGGTCACGGTCGTCGGCATGGCGATGATCTTTGCCGCGGGCGCCCTGATCGCGGTCAGAAGCGGGGCGCGATGATCCTGTCGCCGGGCCGGAACTATCTGTTCCTGCATGCGCCGAAGACCGCCGGCACGGCGCTGACGCTGGCGCTCGAGGCGCGGGCGCTGGCGGATGACGTGATCGTTGCCGATACGCCCGTCGGGCGGGCGCGGGCACGGCGGCAACGGGGGCTGAAGACGGCCGGGCGGCTGTGGAAACATGCCGCGCTGGCCGATCTTGGCGGGCTGGTCACGGATGAGGATCTGGACCGGCTGTTCATCCTGATGCTGGTCAGGAACCCATGGGACCGGATGGTCAGCTATTACCACTGGCTTCGGGTGCAAGGCTTTGCCCATCCGGCCGTCGCGCGGGCCCGGACCCATGATTTCAGCGGCTTTCTCGCCCATCCCGCGACCGGGGCCGAGATCCGCGCCTGGCCCTATGGGCGCTATGTGCGCGACGCGGCCGGGCGGGAACGCGCGCGGCTGTTCGCGCGGGCAGAGGCACTGGAAGCCGATCTTGCCCCGTTCGAGGCGCATCTCGGCTTTCGCCTGACGCCGCTGGCGCGGGCGAACGCGAGCGCGCGTTCCCGCGACTGGCGGGGGTTCTACAGTGATCGCGATGCGGCGCTTGTGGGCGGGATGGCGGCCGAGGACATTGCCCGGTTCGGATATGGGTTCGACGGATAGGCGGCCTGCCGCCGCCGGACGGTTGGCCCTCGGCGTCAGGTCCGGCATCAGGACCCGCGCCGCAACCTCTCGGTCGGCAGCGGCAAGTGATCCTGCCGTCACGCACGGGTTCCACCGACATCGCCCGGAGGCTGAAGGCCCCCGGGGCAGGTGCTGCTCTCTGTTGTGTGTATTGGGGCGGTCCCGGGGCGGTGCTTTCGGTTGAGCCGGGCAGCTCTTCCACTGGAAGATCGGCCTCTTCCGCTCACCCCTGCGTTTGGGGGAAGCGACCGCAACGTCCCAGTCGGCAGGGGCAAGTGACCCTGCCGCACCGCAGCGATCGCGCCGTCACCGCCCGGTTGCGCAAAGCGAGCGGGCAGCGCCTGCCCCTCCGGGGGGCTGGCGCTTCGCGCCATCCGGGGCAGGCACCGCCCTCTGTCGGTGTTGGCGGCGATGGTCCCGGGGAAAGGTTCCCACGTGAGCGGGGCCGCTCTTCCAATGGAAGATCGGCCTGTCCCGCTCAACCCGGCGTCGGGGGAGGGGACTGCGACGCCTTATTCGGCAGGGGCAGGTGACCCTGCCGTCGCGCGCCGGTGCAGCCCGCTCCGCCCGGTCGCGCAAAGCGAGCGGGCAGCGCCTGCCCCTGTGCGGGGCTGGCGC
>CAZORV010000155.1:0-7170 GCA_964582215.1 uncultured Frigidibacter sp. | reverse complement strand
CGGAGAAAAAACTGTGCGGGCTCAGCGGTAGGGTGCGTGCTCGCACGCACCGCCCCGGGACCCAAAGCCGCCAGCGCCTGCCCCACCCGGGGCAGGCTGCCGTCTGTTACAACGGGTTGAAGCGGCCCCGGCGGGATGTTCCCGCATGACCGGGGCCGCTCTTCGACTGGAAGATCAGCCTCGTCCCGACAGCCCGGCGTGGCGGGAAGCGACCGCGCCGCCTCAGTCGGCAGGGGCAAGTGACCCTGCCGCCGCACACCGATGCCACCCATCCCGCCCGGTCGCCCAAAGCGACCGGGCAGCGCCTGCCCCTGCGGGGGGCTGGCGCTTCGCGCCATCCGGGGCAGGTGCCGCCCTCTGTTCTGCGCGCTGACATGGTCCCCGGGAAACGATTCCGCATGAGCGGCGCCGCTCTTCCACTGGAAGATCGGCGTTTCCCGCTCAGCCCGGCGTCGGAGAAAACTGTGCCGGTTCAACGGTAGGGTGCGTGCTCGCACGCACCGCCTCGTGGCGCAAAGCAACCGGGCAGGTCCCGCCGTCTGTTGCCTTCGCTGCGGCGGTCACGGGGCGGCGTTCCCCATGAGCGGCGCCATGGCGAAAGACCGCCTGTAAGCCACCAGCGAAATGCCCTATCCTTGTCCGGACATGTCAGACCAGCCCGCCTACCCGCAACTGCAGCTCCGCCTCAAGCTGGCCCCCGGCCTCTGGCTCGGGCCGGGCAAGGCCGATCTTCTGGCGGGGATCGCCGCCACCGGGTCGATTGCGGCGGCGGGCCGGCAGATGGGGATGAGCTACAAGCGCGCCTGGGGCCTGGTCGAGGCGCTGAACAGCATGTTCGCCGCGCCGCTCGTGACCTCGTCGCGGGGTGGCGCTGCGCATGGCGGGGCGGCGCTGACCGAGGCGGGCCAGGCGGTTCTGGCGCTTTACCGCCATCTGGAGGCTGCAAGTGCTGCCGCAAGTGCGGCCGACATTGCGCGGCTCACAGAATTGCGATCCGATATATCCCGGCAGGAATAACGCTTGCCGCCGCGTCCCCCGCCGTTATATCCATCAGGAAATAACGAGAGTGACCCATGCCCCGCCCCCTCCTCTCCCTGGCGCTGCTGCTGGCGACCGCCCTGCCCGCCGCCGCCGAAACCGCGAGCCTTGCGGTTGCCACCAACTTTGCACCCGCCGCCGAACGGCTGGCCGCCGACTACGCCGCCCTGACCGGCGATCAGATCACCGTCACCGGCGGCGCCACCGGCAAGCTTTACGCCCAGATCGTCGCCGGGGCGCCCTTTGACGCGCTTTTGTCCGCCGACACGGCGACACCCGCGCGACTGGCCGGCGACGGGCTGACCGCCGCCCCGGCCTTTCCCTATGCCGTGGGGCAACTGGCGCTTTGGTCCGCGGACCCCGCGCGCGACCTCGCCGATCCCGCCGCCGCCCTGAGGGCCGCCACCCATGTGGCCATCGCCAACCCCGACCTTGCCCCCTATGGCACGGCCGCGGTCGAGGTGATCGCCCGGCTTGGCCTGACGGCCGAGATCGCACCGAAACTCGTCACCGGCGAAAACATCGGTCAGGCCCAGACGATGGTCGCCAGCGGCGCGGCCGAGGTCGGCTTTGTCGCCGCCGCGGCGCTGAGCGGCCAGAACGGCGGCGGCGCCAGCTGGCCGGTCCCCGCCGATCTGCACGCGCCGCTCAGACAGGACGCGGTCCTGCTGGCGCATGGCGCCGGCAACCGCGCGGCAACGGGCTTTCTGGCCTGGCTTGCGACACCCGGCGCCCGCGCCAGCATCGCCGCCGCCGGCTACGGCCTGCCATGAGCCTGGCCGACCTTGCGCCCCTGTGGCTGACCCTGCGCCTTGCGGCCCTGGTGACGATGCTGCTTTTGCTGCTGGCGACGCCCCTGGCCTGGTGGCTTGCCACCAGCCGCGCCCGCGCCGTCCCTGTGGTCGAGGCGATCACCGCCCTGCCGCTGGTCCTGCCGCCCACAGTCCTCGGCTTTTACCTGCTTCTGGCCTTCAACCCCGCCGCCCCCCTTGGCCGGCTCTGGCTGTCGGCCACCGGACAGACACTCAGCTTTTCCTTTGCCGGTCTCGTCATCGCCTCGCTGATCTATTCGCTGCCCTTCACCGTCCAGCCGCTGCAAAGCGCCTTCACCAGCCTCGGCCGCGCCCCGTTCGAGGCGGCGGCCAGCCTCGGCGCCCGCCCGCTTGACGCCTTCCTGACCGTCGCCCTACCCCTGTCGGCGCGCGGCTACCTGACCGCCGCCGTCCTGACCTTTGCCCACACATTGGGCGAATTCGGCGTCGTCCTGATGGTCGGCGGCAATATCCCCGGCCAGACAAGGGTGATCTCGATCGCCATCTATGAAAAGGTCGAGCGGATCGACTATCCGGGCGCCCATCTTCTGTCGGGCCTGCTTCTGGCCCTGTCCTTCACCATCCTTCTTGGCCTTTACCTCATGAACGGCCGGGGCCGGGGCGCGCGGCCCTCATGACCAGCCTTGACCTTCACTTTCACCTTCGCCGGGGCAGCGCCGCGCAGTCCCACGACCTGATCATCGACCAAAGCCTGCCGCTTGACGGTCTGACGGCGATCTTCGGCCCCTCGGGCGCGGGCAAGACCAGCCTTCTGCGCGCCATCGCCGGTTTTGCGCCGACCGGCGGCCGGATCACCATGGCGGGCGAGATGTGGGAGGACGGCGCCCGCCACCTGCCCCCGCACCGCCGCCGCGCCGGCTTCGTCACCCAGTCGCCCGCGCTTTTCCCCCATCTCGACGTGGCCGGAAACCTTGCCTATGCCGCCCGCCGCAGCGGCGCCACAACCGATGTCGCCGCCGATGTCGCCGCCACCGCCCGCCGCTTCGGCCTTGGCCCGCTTCTCCACCGCCGCCCCGCCGGCCTTTCGGGCGGCGAGGCGCAGCGCGTCGCCCTTGCCCG
Source organism: uncultured Frigidibacter sp. (assembly GCA_964582215.1). Lineage (GTDB taxonomy): Bacteria > Pseudomonadota > Alphaproteobacteria > Rhodobacterales > Rhodobacteraceae > TMP-24. The sequence continues at coordinate 4,240 of CAZORV010000155.1, read as the reverse complement.
CGCGGTCCTCGCCCGCCCGCGCCTGCTCCTCATGGACGAACCGCTGTCGGCGCTGGACGCCGGCCGCCGGGACGAGATCCTGCCCCTGATCGAGGCGCTGCGCGACGAGGCCCGGCTGCCGATCCTTTACGTCAGCCACGCCCTGCCCGAGGTGGCGCGGCTTGCCAGCCGCACCCTCCTTCTGAACGAGGGCCGGGTGCTGGCCTTCGGCCCGACACCTGCGGTCTTTGCCGAGAATACTGGCACCGGCCAGCCAAACCTGATCGAGGCGACCTGCCTTGGCACCGACCCCGACGGGCTGACCCGCCTTGCCCTGCCCGGGGCCACACTTCTGGTCCCCGGCATGACCGCCCACCCCGGCACCCGCCTTCGCCTGCTGATCGACCCGCGCGACGTGATGATCGCCACCACCCGGCCAACCGGCCTGAGCGCCCTGAACATCCTGCCGGCCGAGATCCTGACCCTGACCGAGGCTGACGCCACCACCACCGACGTCACGCTGTTGGCGGGCGGCGTGACGATCCGTGCCCGCCTGACCCGCCGTTCGGCCGCGATGCTGGGCCTGTCCCCCGGCCTTGGCTGCCACGCGGTCCTGAAGTCCGTCGCACTGGCCCGGGGCTGAGGCCGTTCAGGGCAGCAAACGCCCCACGGCCTGCCAATAGGTCAGCCGATGGTCGAACCGGCCATGGGCCAGAAACTCCAGCACCTCGGCGATCACCAAGGGATTGTTCATCATGAACGTATGGGTCACCGGCAGGGTGATATGGTCGTCCATCCCCAGCAGTGCCGTGGCCGCAACCGCAACCTTGCCGTCATCGGCCCCCTCGATCACATAGGAATAAAGCGGGTTCAGCGACCGGTCCCCGGCGATGACCCCCAGCTCGAACCGCGCCGCGCCCAGCCGGTTCGGCGTGCTGCCCGGCCCGGTCCCCAGTTCAAGCCCCGCCGGGCCGTTCAGCCACTGAAAGGCGCCCAGATCGCCAAAGGCATCGACCAGATCCGACCCCCGGTTCGGCGGCCCCATCATCACCACCCGGCCCATGACGGCAGGCCTCTGGTCCTGCAACCAGGCCCTGACCAGAATACCCCCCAGCGAATGGGTGACGAAATTCACCCGCGCCGGGCCGCAGGCCGCCACCGCCGGGCCGACGTAATCGCGCACCAGATCGGCGATGGGCGCCCCGGTCGAGGGGTAGTCGCTGTTCACCACCCGGTAGCCCGCCCGCGACAGCGCCGCCGCCATCACCGCAAGCGAGGCGTCGCTGCGCGCAAGCCCGTGCAGCAGCACAACGCAATCGGCCCGCGCCAGCGCAGGCATCAACGACAGGACCAGAACCAGCAGCCATCTCATCCCGCCTAGATAGGCGCCCGTCCCCGCCACCGCCAGAGGCTTGCAACAACCGCCGCCACAGGGCAGAGTCCCGGCCGATGAAACCCCGCTCGCCCCGCCTTGCCACCCGCGCGATCCTGCTTCACGAAGGCAGGCTGCTGCTCGTCAACGCCTATCCGGGCAAACGCTCGGACCTCTGGTGCGCGCCGGGCGGCGGCGTCGAGGCCGGCCGCTCGCTGCCCGACAACCTGCGCCGCGAAGTGACCGAGGAATGCGGCCTCGACATCGCGGTCGGACCGCTGGCGCTGGTCAATGAATTCCACGATCCGCGCACCGGCTTTCATCAGGTCGACCTGTTCTTCCGCTGCCGCATCATCGGCGGCAGCCTTGACGCGGGCTGGACCGACCCCGCAGGCGTCGTCACCGACCGGCGGTTCTTCAGCTTCGCCGAACTGGCACACATCCGGCTGAAACCCGACAGCCTGCCGCGCGTCGCCTTCTCGGCCGACCCGATGCCCCATTATGACGCGCTGGAAGAGATCGTCCTGTGAGCCGCGCCTTCGTCAGGGAAGACGGGCCGGACGCGCCCCTGCCCGACCTGCCGCTGTCGCCGCACCCGAACCATGTCACCCCGCGCGGGCTGCAGGCGCTGCGCGACCGGCTGGCCGCCAGCCGCGCGACACTCGCCGAACTCAAGGCCCGGCCCGACCGGCTTGACCTGATGCCCGAACGCGCCGCCGAACGCGACATCCGCTATCTCGAGGCGCGGCTGGCCTCGGCGCTGCCCGTCACCCCCGACCCGGCCCCCGCCAGGGCCGCCTTCGCCACCTGCGTCACCGTCGCCGACGACAGGGGCCGGGAAACCACCTACCAGATCGTCGGCGAGGATGAGGCCGACGCCAGCCAGCACCGCATCGCCCCGACCTCGCCCCTCGCCCGCGCCCTGATCGGCGCCGCCCCCGGCGACCTTGTCATCTGGCGCCGCCCCAGCGGCACGACAGAACTCGAGGTTCTGGCGATCCTCCCCCTGCCATGCTGATCCGCCGGCTTGACGCCGCGACCGACCGGGCCATCGTCGCTGCCCTCTTCGCCGCCGCCGCCGATTACATCCTGACCGAACGCGGAACGCCCCCCGACCCCCGGGTCACCGACGCGTTCTTCACCGACTGCCCGCCCGGCACTGACCCCGCCGCCAGCCACCGCGCCGGGCTTTTCGACGACAGCGGCCTCATCGGCCTCGCCGACCTCGCCTTCGGCTATCCCGAGGCCGATGCCGCCTTCCTCGGCCTGATGATCCTGGCGCCCGAGGCACGCGGCCGGGGCTACGGCCGCCGGTTCCTCGCCGATCTCGAAGCGACGGCCCGCGCCCGCGGCTGCCGCAGGATCTTCCTCGCCGTTCTCGAGGCCAACCCCCGCGGCCGCGCCTTCTGGGAAGCCACGGGCTTTTCGACCGACCTGACCAACCGCCCGGTGACCCTCGGCCGAACGACACAGATGGCGCGCCGGATGGTCAAGACCCTCTGACCGGACCCCGCCCGGCTTTTTCTTTGCCCAAATACTCACCCCCGGGGCTTGCGCCCCGCGCAAGCCCCGGAGACAGAACCGGCCCCGCGCGCGGGGCTCCGCCGGACGGATCAGACAGGGGCGGCGGGCAAGGACGCTGCCAGCGCCGCAACCGCCCCCGCCAGCGCCCGCCCCAGCACCAGATGCGCCTCCGCCTCATAATGGACGCCGTCGACCGGCGAGACGGCGATATGCCGGCCCGCATCGAACACCGGCACATCCCGGCGCGCCGCCTCGGCGGCGATCAGCGCCGCCAGAGCCTGCGATTTCGCCGCCCCGCCCGCAAATATCCCGGCCAGACAGCCGGCCTCGGTCACCGGCGGCGGCGCGATCAGCAGCACCCCCGGCGCCCCCCCGCCCGGCCCGCACCCCGAGGCGCGGATCACCTGCACCAGCCTGCCAAGCGACAGGGCAATATCGGCCGGCGGCACCGAAAAGCGCGGCTTCAGATCGTTGGTCCCAAGCTTCAGCAACACCAGATCAATCGGCCGGTGGCTTTCCAGAACAGCCGGCAACACCGCCAACCCGTTCCGGTGCGCCCCCTCGACCGGGTCATCATGGACCGTGGTGCGGCCGGGATGCCCCTCCTCGATCACCTGCCAGCCGGGCCCGAGCAGCCCGGCCATGACCCCGGGCCAGCGCACCGCCCGGTCAAACCGGTTCATGTCGTCCAGCGTATCCATCGGCATGGTGCCATGGGTGTTGCTGTCGCCGTAACAAAGAACCGTGCGCATCGCGCCCCCCCGGTTGGAACCATCCCGCCGATCAAGCCACAGCTTGCCGCCGGGCGAAAGGCCCCTCGGGCCCGGGCGCGCACCGCCGGCCCGCCGATTGCGCGGCGGGCGCGCATCCGCTAAAGCCTCGGCCCATGCCCGATCACGCCACAACCCGACCCGCCACAAGCCACCCTGCCCTGCCGCCGGAAATCGCCCGGCGGCGCACCTTCGCGATCATCTCGCACCCCGATGCGGGCAAGACGACGCTGACCGAAAAGTTCCTGCTGTTCGGCGGCGCCATCCAGATGGCGGGGCAGGTGCGCGCCAAGGGCGAGGCGCGGCGCACAAGGTCCGACTTCATGAAGATGGAGCAGGAGCGGGGGATTTCCGTCTCGGCCAGTGCCATGTCCTTCGATTTCGGCAGCTACCGCTTCAACCTTGTCGACACGCCCGGCCACAGCGACTTTTCGGAAGACACCTACCGCACGCTGACGGCGGTGGATGCGGCGATCATGGTCATCGACGGCGCCAAGGGCGTCGAAAGCCAGACGCGGAAGCTGTTCGAGGTCTGCCGGCTGCGCGACCTGCCGATCCTGACCTTCTGCAACAAGATGGACCGCGAAAGCCGCGA
>CAZORV010000154.1:0-7183 GCA_964582215.1 uncultured Frigidibacter sp. | reverse complement strand
ACGAACTGAGCGAAGAGGACAAGCTGACCGTGGCCCGCGCCCGGAAGATCCAGCGCTTCCTGTCGCAGCCGTTCGACGTGGCCAAGGTCTTTACCGGGTCGGATGGCGTTCAGGTTCCGCTCGACAAGACCATCGCCTCGTTCAAGGCCGTGGTTGCGGGCGAGTATGACCACCTGCCCGAGGCGGCCTTCTACATGGTCGGCGACATCGAGGAAGTGAAAGCCAAGGCCCAGCGTCTGGCTGCGGACGCGGCGTAAGGGGGCACCATGGCCGATATGATGCAGTTTGACCTTGTGACGCCCGAGCGGAAGCTGGCTTCCCTTGCGGTGCGCGAGGTGCGCATCCCGGGCGCGGACGGCGATCTGACGGCCATGCCCGACCATGCGCCGATGATCACCACGCTGCGGCCCGGCCTTCTGTCGGTCGTCTCGGCCGAGGGGACGCAGTCCTACGCCGTGACCGGCGGCTTTGCCGAAATCTCGTCGGCGGGCGCCTCGGTTCTGGCCGAACGGGCCTTGCCGGTCGCGGAAGTGACGGCCGCGACGCTGGACGAGCTGATCGCCGGGGCGTCCAAGGACGCCGCCTCGGCGACCGCCGACGCCAGGGACATGGCCGACAAGCTGGTCGCCGACATGCAGGCGCTGAAGTCGACGCTGGGTCTCTGAGCCCCGGCGACAGGGATGATGAATGGCCCCGGTTCGCCGGGGCTTTTCTTTTGCCGGGTTGCGCCTAGAGTGCTGCCGGGCAAAGGGGTGATCATGCGGCGGTTTGCGTCCCATCTTTTGGGGGTCGAACAGGGGTCGATCGTGCTGTTCGCCGACTTCAAGGACGGCGGCAGCATGTGGACCGGCGACGGCCCGCGCGAATTGCGCCGTCTGGTCGAGTTCAGCGCGCCTTTTCGCGGTGATCCGGTGGTCAGCCTGTCGCTGTCGATGTGGGACATGGATCAGAAGACCAACCAGCGGGCGGACATTTCCGCCGAGATGGTCAATCCCGAGGGCTTCATCCTGGTCTTCCGCACCTGGGGCGACACCCGCATCGCCCGGGTCCGTGCCGACTGGCTGGCGATCGGTGAAGCCAGGGCTGACGACGACTGGGACATCGGCTGAGACGGTGCCGGCAGTGGTTGCCGGTTCAGCCGGCACAGGATCGGGTGGTGCCTGCCAGGGCTTTTTGGGCCCCGGGGGGGCGGTGCGTGCGAGCACGCACCCTACCGGTGCTTGGGACGGCTTCAGGCGCGCCGCGCGGTCGCTTTGAGCGACCGGGCGGTGTGGTTCGGACCGGCGCAGGGCGGCGGGGCTCCGCGACCCTGCCGACGTGCGCGTTTCAGTCCTTTCCCGCAGACGCCGGGGTAAGCGGCCGAGGACGGCATTGCGGTGACAGAGCGGCCGGCCCCGCCTGTGCCCGAAGGTTTCCCGATGGCCGTCTCAGCCGGCGCAAGATCGGGTGGTGTCTGCCAGGGCGTTTTGGGCCCCGGGGGGCGGTGCGTGCGAGCACGCACCCTACCGGTGCTTCGGCCGCGCTGCGCGGTGGCTTTGAGCGACCGGGCGGTGTGGTTCGGACCGGCGCAGGGCGGCGGGGCTCCGCGACCCTGCCGACGTGCGCGTTTCAGTCCTTGCCCGCAGACGCCGGGGTAAGCGGCAGAAGACGGTCTTCCGGTGACAGAGCGGCCGCCCCCGCCTATGCCTAAAGGTTTCCCGATGGCCGTCCCAGCCGGCGCAAGATCGGGTGGTGCCTGCCCGGGCGTTTTGGGCCCCGGGGGGGCGGTGCGTGCGAGCACGCACCCTACCGGTGCTTCGGCCGCCCTGCGCGGTGGCTTTGAGCGACCGGGCGGTGTGGCTGGGACCGTTCTGCGACGGCGGGTCGCTTGTCCAGCCGACAGGGGCGTCGCGACAGCTGTGCCCCACGGGGTGGGCGTCGGGGGGAGACCGGCGATCGCCGCGAGTGCCGACCCTGCCGAACCGCGGCCTCAGCCCTTCTTCCCCGGCGCTTTCGCGGCCCTGGGTTTCATCCCCGACCGGCGTGGTTTGCCCTTGGCCGGGGCGCCCTTGCCCTCGGCGCCCTTCGCAAAGGGCTTGCGGTCCTTTTTCGGCCCGGGTTTGGGGCCGGTTTTGGGGCCGGGGACGTTCAGGATTGCGGCGAGTGCGGCTTCGTCGTCGACGCGCGGCGGTGCGGGGCGTTCGGTCCGGGGCTCGGTCCGGGCCTCGGCACGCGCGGCGTCCGGCGCGCGGCCCTTGCGGTGGGCGACGGGGGCCGGGCGGGGACGGGGCGCGGGCTCGGCGACCGGGGCGGGGCGCGGGCCGAAGGGCGGGTTGGCCAGCTGCCTGACGCGCACGCCGCCCTCAAGCTCGGCCTTCGGCCCCAGGGCCTTCAGCATCCCGGCGATCGCCGCCTCGGCGACCTCGACAAAGGTTTCGCTTTCCTGGACGCGGATGGCGCCGACGTCCGACCGGCCAAGGTTCGCGACCCGGCAAAGCATCGGCAGGATCCAGCGCGGCTCGGCCCGGTCATTGCGGCCGATCGACAGGCTGAACCAGCGGCTCGGCCCGAACTCGTGCCCTTCGCGGGCGGTGGCGGTCTGCAATTCCTCGGGGGCCGAACGGCTGGACATGTAAAGCCGGACAAAGGCCGCGGCGATCCGCCGGGCGTTCTGGCCCTGCAAAAGCCGGGCCGCCAGCGCCGCCTCGGGGTCGGACACCTCTTCCTGCCAGACCGGGTCGGCCAGAAGCCGCTCCTCGTCCCGTGCCCGGACGGCGTCGGCTGTCGGCGCCTCGACCCATTCGGCGGCCAGCTTGCCGTTTCTCAGCAGCATCTCGGCCTTGCGGCGCCCGGCCTTGGTGACGATCAGCGCGCTGATCCCCTTGCGCCCCGCCCGGCCGGTCCGGCCCGAACGGTGCAGCAGCGTTTCGGCGTTGGTCGGCAGATCGGCGTGGATCACCAGTTCCAGATTGGGCAGGTCGATGCCCCGCGCCGCCACATCGGTCGCCACGCAGACCCGCGCCCGGCCGTCGCGCATCGCCTGCAGCGCATGGGTCCGTTCGGCCTGGCTCAGCTCGCCCGACAGGGCCACCACCTGAAAGGCGCGGTTCGACAGGCGCGTGGTCAGGCGGCTGACAGCCGCGCGGGTGTTGCAGAAGATGATGGCATTCTGCGCCTCGTGGAACCGCAGAAGATTGACGATGGCATGGTCGGTGTCGGCCATCGCCACCTGCATCGCCTGATAGCTGATGTCGGCATGCTGACTGCCCGCCGAGGCCACCGAAATCCGCCGGGCGTCCTTCTGGAAGTCCTGCGCCAGCTTCTCGATGGCTTTGGGCACGGTCGCCGAGAACATCAGCGTCCGTCGCCCCGCGGGTGCGGCGCCCAGTATGAACTCGAGATCCTCGCGGAAGCCGAGGTCGAGCATTTCGTCAGCCTCGTCCAGCACCACCGCCCGCACCGCCGTCAGGTCAAGCGAGCCGCGCAGGATATGGTCCTTCAGCCGGCCCGGCGTGCCGACGACCAGATGCGCGCCGCGTTCCAGCGCCCGGCGTTCGTCGCGCATGTCCATGCCGCCGACGCAAGAGGCAAGCGAGGCGCCGGCCGGCCCGAACAGCCAGCCCAGCTCGCGCTTGACCTGCAGGGCCAGCTCGCGCGTCGGCGCGATGATCAGCGCCAACGGGCTTTCGGCCGGACCAAGCCGCCCTTCGCCCGCCAGAAGGCCCGGCGCGATGGCCAGACCGAAGCCCACGGTCTTGCCCGACCCGGTCTGGGCCGAGACCAGAAGATCGACCCCCTCAAGCCCGTCGCGCGTCACAGCCTCCTGCACCGGTGTCAGCCGGTCATAGCCCTTGGCGGCAAGCGCCTCGGCCAGAGGGGCGGGCAGGTCGGGAAGGGGCAGGGCAGGCGTCATGGGAGGAACTTTCCGGGAAAGGCCGATGCCCTACGCCCTTTCGTGGCGATTGTATAGGGCGAATGGCCCCGTGAAAGCCGCGCCGGCCGGCGGGTGCCGGTCAGTCCCGGCTGTACATGCCTTCGTAGATCGGCGTCAGGGTCTCGACGTCGAACAGCGCCGACAGCGAGGTGCCGTTCCAGATGTTCAGGATGGCCTGGGCGAACATCGGCGCGGTCGGGACGATGCGGATGTTCCGGGCCTTTTTCACCGCCTCGGTCGGTGCGATCGAGTCGGTGATCACCAGCGATTTCATCACCGACTTCTCGACCCGTTCGACCGCGGGGCCCGACAGCACGCCGTGGGTGATATAGGAATGCACCTCTTTGGCGCCGTTCTGCATCAGCACCTCGGCGGCCTTGCAAAGCGTTCCGGCCGTGTCGCAGATGTCATCGACGATGATGCAGTTCTTGCCTTCGATATTGCCGATCACCGTCATTTCGGCGATCTCGCCGGCCTTTTCCCGGCGCTTGTCGACGATGGCCAGCGGCGCGTTGATCCGCTTGGCAATCTCGCGCGCCCGGGCCACGCCGCCGACGTCGGGCGAGACGACCATGATGTCGCCCATCTGGCCCTTGAAGTGATGTTCGATGTCCAGCGCAAAGACCGGCGAGGCGTAAAGGTTGTCGACGGGAATGTCGAAGAACCCCTGGATCTGCGCGGCGTGCAGGTCAAGCGTCAGGATCCGGTCGACGCCCGCCTCGGTCAGCAGATTGGCGACCAGCTTGGCCGAGATCGGCGTGCGGGCCTTGGCGCGGCGGTCCTGGCGGGCATAGCCGAAATAGGGGATGACGGCGGTGATCCGGGCCGCCGATGACCGGCGAAGCGCGTCGGTCATGATCAGCAGTTCCATCAGGTTGTCGTTGGCGGGGTTCGAGGTCGGCTGGATGATGTACATATCCTCGCCGCGGACATTGTCGAAGACTTCGACGAAAATCTCCTGATCGTTGAACCGCTCGATCCGCGCGTCGACAAGTGCCACATTCACGCCCCGGAGCATCGACATTCGCCGGGCGATCGCCATGGCCAGCGGGCGGTTGGCATTGCCGGAAATGAGCTTCGGTTCAGTCATTGCGGGCATGATCAGTCCTTGTCCCCAGAGGCTCGGCGCTGATGGCAGGCAGGGATTCGCGCCGTTGCAACGCCTCTATCACCGCGATAGCGTCGCCGCAATTTCCGGCGGGAGAGTTGCTGATGAAGAATGACAAATCCGCGCCTGCGGGGATCAGGGTGCAGAGGTTCGGGTCGGGTGACCGGCAGGCGGTGGCGCTCCATTGCTCGCTGGCCCACGGCGGGGTCTGGTCGGCGATGTGCGCGGCGCTGGACGAGCCGCTGAATGTCGCAGCCATTGACCTGCCGGGCCATGGCGGGTCGGCCGACTGGGGCGGGACGGGCGACTATCTGAACCTTTGTGCCCGGGCTGCCGCGGGGTTCATCGACGGTCCGGTCGATCTGATCGGCCATTCCGGCGGCGCGGTGGCGGCGCTGCAATGCGCGCTGATGATGCCGGATCATGTCCGCAGCCTGACGCTGATCGAGCCGGTGCTGTTTGCCGCGGCGCGGGGGACGCCCGAATGGGATGACTGGGCGGCGGCGATGGCGCCCTTTGCCCGGGCGCGTGCGGCGGGCGACATGATGGCGGCGGCCGAGGTGTTCGTCGGGTACTGGGGCACCGGGCGCCCCTGGGCCGAGACGCCGGCCGACGGGCGCCGCTATCTGGCCGACCGCATTCCGCTGATCCATGCCGCGATGCCGGCACTTGCCGACGACAATTTCGGCCTGTTGGCGGAAGAGGCGCTGGAAGGGCTCGACCTGCCGGTGATGATCATTGTCGGCGGGGCTTCGCCGCCGGTCGTCGGCCGCATCGCCGAGAACATCGCCGCCCGCCTGCCCGACGTCGGGCTGGCCGAGGTGCCGGGCGCCGGGCACATGCTGCCCCTGACCCATCCTGTGCAGGTGGCGGGGCTCGTGGACATCAACCTGTCACGGGACTAGCCGGGGCAGGGCGGTGGTCCGCCGCGCCAGCCCCCGCCGAACGAGTTGCCTCCTGCGCTTTGCCCGACGCCGGGTTGAGCGGGGCCGATCTTCGGGCGAAGCGCGGCCCCGCTCATGCCTGGACGGTTCGCGATGGCCGTCTCAGCCTGCGCAAAACTGGCCGGTGCCTGCGCTGGCGCTTTGGGCCCCCCGGGGGGCGGTGCGTGCGAGCACGCACCCTACCGCGGCCTGGGACCGGTTCAGCCGCGTTGCCCGGCGGCTTTGGATGACCGCTCAGTTTGGTTCGGACCGGCGCGTGGCGGCGGGGTCACGCGCCCCTGCCGGATGTCGCGACGGCGTCGCTTCCCCGGTGCCGGGCTGAGCGGGGCCGATCTTCGGGCGAGGCGCGGCCCCGCTCACTCGGAGACGTTTCCCAGGGACCGCCTCAACGCGAACCGACAGAGGGCTGCACCTGCCCCGGATGGCGCGAAGCGCCAGCCCCCGGGAGGGGCAGGCGCTGCCCGGTCGCTTTGGGCGACCGGGCGGGGAGGGCGGGATCGAAGCATGGCGGCAGGGTCACTTGCCCCTGCCGACTGAGGCGGTGCTGTCACTTTGCCGGCGCCGGGCTGAGCGGGACAAGCCGATCTTCCAGTGGAAGAGCGGCCCCGCTCATGCGGAAACGTTTCCCCCGGGCCGCCGCAGTACGCGACTACAGAGGGCGGCGCCTGCCCCGGATGGCGGGAAGCGCCAGCCCCCGAGAGAGGCAGAGACGGCGGGATCGAAGCGGGACGGCAGGGTCACCTGACCCTGCCGACTGAGCTGCTCTGTGTCTGTCCCGCCCGCGTCCGGCTTCCGGCAAGAAACCGTCGGCGCTCGGCGCCTCTCCGCAGGCGCCTCCGGAGTGCCTGCCACGTGCGACGCTGACCGGCCCGGGGGGCGGACCGGAAACCACAGGCGGCGGTCCGCGCAGACATGAAAACGCCGCGCTGGGTGCCAGCGCGGCGCAACTCTTCAGACCATGTGGCCGGGATTACATCCCGAGCGCGGCCTTGACCTGGTCCATCGCCGACTGAACCAGCGCCGGGTTGGCCTTGGCGGCGTCGACGGCGGCTTTCAGCGTGGTCTTGGTCGCATCGTCCAGGGTCGAGGCGTCGATCTTTGCCGTCAGCGCGGCGGCATCAAAGGCCGGCGCAGCAGCGTCAGCAGCCGGGGCGGCAGCGTCGGCAGCCGGGGCGGCAGCGTCGGCAGCCGGGGCGGCAGCGTCGGCAGCCGGGGCGG
>CAZORV010000153.1:0-7274 GCA_964582215.1 uncultured Frigidibacter sp. | reverse complement strand
ACTCGAGACCGGCGGATTCAGACCCGCACTACACCCTCGTTTGTGAAGAGCCGCGTGTCCCCCCTGTCCCCCCGACCAGCCAGAGGTGGCTCCGAGCCAGTCGCCCCCTCGGGCTACCGGACGTTCCATGGCGGCCTCAGAACGCCGAGAAGCCGGCGCTCCAGATCGTCGGGCTGGTCAATCAGGTGGTACCAAAGCGCGAAACGTTGGCCAGCTACGAGCCCCGCAGTCACCAGGCCGTTGATGTGACAGTTCGTGCTCTGACCACCGACGTAGCAGTTTCGTGGGTCGATGACTGAATAGCCTCGTCGGCCCCATCGAGCCATCAATAAGTCCCGCGCCCGGCCGACGTACAGAACGTCGCCTGCACCAGACGTGACCGCGTACGCGCCTGGCGCATCAGGAAGCCGAGGAGCGATGAGACGACTAAACGGTCCAAAGCCATAGGGGTTTAGCTTCACTCCGCGCCGATTATCGAACCGCAGATGCGGTGAGTCCACCACGATGCGTTCACCTGCTTTGCGGACGGCTCCCAGGTCATCACCCGCGAACTCAAACTCGACGTCGAGTAGCTGCCGCATGAGAGCATGATCGCAGACCACCGCCTCCCTCGCTTCAACGGCGATCGGTATGCCCGTTCCGTACCCGAAAGATAAGGGCTCGGTTCCGTACCCGAAAGATAAGGGCTCGATGGCGACGCTCCTACTGCTGTGAGTCCAGAGAAGTGGGCGTGGCCTGCCCTTGGCCAAGGCGTCGTTGCCGATCACATTCGACTCGTTCTTGGTTACGGCGAGCCATGGACCACAGGCGCAAGAGCCCGGGGGATCGTTCCGGGCGACCGGGTGTTCCTGCCTAAGGTGGGCGCCGAACCAAGATCTACCTCTTTCCCCATTGGGATGCGCAACATCAAAGCCTCGCGCACCATGTCCATGTCCTGTGGACCGAGGTGGCAGGCGCGTCGGGCCCGTTACCATACCCGCGCTTGCGAGAGGCAGCGCCGGACCCCAAGCGCCGGCCATTGGGGCCCGTGTGCCAATCCGCTGGCGTCGAGCTGTGGTGGCCCGGCACGACCAAGGCTCGGATTAGCACCGCCTGAAGGCTCACCAACTCAAAGGCAGCAATCGCCCCAACGACGACCTCGCCACCGCTACCGCGAATGGCTTCGCAGCCGCTTGGCACGCAACATTGGCACGCAACAGGCGCATCAGCTCCAAGCAAGAGGCTGCGGCATGAGCAGAACTCATTCGCAATTACTCATGCCGCAGTCGAGTTCACTTGGTCCGCTTCACCGGCGGTGGGTCGTGACTTCGGCTTCGCGATAGGGCGCCGGCGAGTTGCGACTGCGGAGTGCGCGGATCTCTCCGTTGATGATGACGGCGGCGATCCCTGGGATGTCGCCTCGGCTCATGGCTTTGAGAGGGTGGTCTTCGGAACCGCCGAACGGTTCTTGAACCAGAACAATGTCAGCAGGACGCTGCAGGTCCAGGAAGCCTTCGTCGCGCCGGAGGACTCGTCCGGCGTTTCCGGTGGCGTAGGAAATCACATCAGTCGGGGTGATTCCTCCAAGCGAGCACAGTTCACACAGGGTCTTGATCACGCCCAGCGGCATGGCCCCCGTACCACCGGGTGTGTCTGACCCTACGATGACGCGATCGAGGACGCCCTCTTCGGCGGCCATCTGCTGGATACTCAGGGCTGCCTTGAGATTGCCTGCCTGGACCAGCTGCAGCGCAACCTGGGTATCGGTGACGAGACGCTTCACCTGATCTTCCGGAAGGCTGGTGGTGCCGCCGTTGATGTGGCCGGCGATGTCTGGCTGCATGGCGAGGAGGTCGTCCACCATGATCGGGGCGATTCCGCGCACAGATGAAGCGCCGCCGGAGTGAGACATCACGACAAATCCGGCTGCCTGCGCCCAGCGGACGTGGGGAGCGGCATCCTTGGGGTTGGGGAATCCGCCGAACCCGACCTTCATGAGCCAGATTCCCTGCCTGGCAAGATCGGCGTAATCGGACTCCTCCATGTACGGGCCGGTCATCAGGGAGCCCGCATGGATGCGCACACCGCCAGGGCGATTGTTGGTGAACGACCGAGCCGCGGCAACCGCGACGGCTTTCACCCCGTCCCGATCCAGCGGTCGACCGGGGAAATGAACCTCGCCCGCGGACATCATGGAGGTGATGCCGCCGTGCATGTAGCTCTCGATGAAGCCGACGACGTTCTGCTTGGGGTTGAAGTCACCGATCGAGAAGTGTGTGTGGGTGTCGAACAGACCTGGCAGTGCGACGGCGCCCTGCGCATCGATGATGACATCAGCCTCAGTGTCTGCTGGTCCACCCAACTCAACGATGCGGCCGTTCTCAACCCGTATCGTCTCGACCTCGCGGACGCCATCCCCGAGGCGGCCTGTGACCAGGCCTCGAAGGTTCTTAATGGCGAGGCTGCCTTCAGCAGGACCGAAGTATCCGGCTTCGTAGCTTTCGTCCCACATGAGAAATTCCACCTTTCATCTAGTTCTCGGCGTCAGATCTGTGACGCCAACAGTTCTTCAGCGACGGGGCTTCACCAGGCGGCAAGCCGGGTCTGCTCAAGGAGTCAGCGGAGCGCCACGACGAGTTCGACTTCCACAGGGCTGTCGCGCGGGAGCACGGCGACGCCGACAGCCGATCTGGCGTGCACTCCCAGCTCACCCAGCGCGAGAATCAGCAGGTCGCTGGCACCGTCCATGACAGCGGACTGACCGGTGAAGGTGGGATCGCTGGCAACGAACCCGACCAGTTTCACGACCTGGGCCACTTTCCCCAGGTCGCCCGTCTTGGCTGCGACGGCGGCCAGAGCGTTGAGGGCACAGAGCGCGGCAAGATCTCTGGCTGCCGCGGGTGTGACTAGATCAGGACCTTCCCCGACCTTGCCGGTCGCGAGCAGTCCGCCGTTCGCTATCGGGAGCTGTCCCGAGGTGAAGATGAGAGATCCGGTTTGGGCGGCTGGGGCGTAAGCGGCGATGGGCGCCAGCACGCCGGGGAGCGTGTAGCCCGCATCGGCGAGCCGGCTCAGGATGTCGTCGTGGCTCATGCCGTTTCCTGGTGGTCCCGGGCCGATTCCCGCGCGATCCGAACGGAGACTATGGTGATGAGCAACATGGCGGCCACATAGATCGCGATGGGGAGCCAGTGCTGAAAGCGCCCGTACAGCGCAATGGAGATGATGGGCGCAAGAGCGCCACCCAGAATTCCGGAGAGTTGGAAGCCCAGAGACGCGCCGCTGTAACGGACCCGGGTCGGGAACAACTCGGTCGTGAATGCGGCGAGCGGCCCGTACATGGCTGCCCAGAAGAGCATCCCCATGAAGTCTGCGAGGACGATTAGCCCGGTGTTTGCCGTGTTGAGCAGTGGGAAGAAGACGAACACCCAGCCTAGGGCTCCGACGGCACCGAACAGGTACAGGGGACGGCGTCCGATCCGATCAGATAGTGCGCCAAACACCGGAATCAGGATGACCATGGCAACCGCGCCCACCATCACCGCGAGCAGCGCGACCGACTGCGAGACGCCAACCATCTGGGTGGAATAGGTCACGATGAACAGCACGTAGGTGTAAAAGGCCACGTCAGTGCCGATGCGGGCTCCGGCGGCGATGAGCAACTCGCGCTTGTGGTGCCTGAACACCTCCACGATTGGCATCTTTGCGCGCTCATCGGACTCAGCAACCTTCTCGAACTCTGGTGACTCGCTCACCTTGGAGCGGATCCAGAGACCGACGGCGATGAGCAGAGCGCTCAACAGGAACGGCACTCGCCAACCCCACGCCAAGAACTGCTCATCGGATGTCGTGGCGAGCATGAGGGCAAGGATGCCGTTTGCCATGAGGAGCCCCAGCGGTACCCCGATCTGGGGCCAACTGGCTGCGAATCCTCGGCGCTTGGGGTCGCCATGCTCCAGTGACATCAGTACGGCGCCACCCCACTCGCCACCAAGACCGAGGCCCTGGGCGAATCGCAGGGTGGTCAGCGCGAGGGGCGCCCAGATGCCGATCATCTCGTAGGAGGGGACGAGGCCAATCAGCACCGTCGCCACGCCCATGAGAGACAGCGTGATCACGAGGATGTTCTTGCGGCCCACACGATCACCGAAGTGACCGAACACGACCGCCCCGATCGGACGTGCGATGAACCCGACTGCGAAACTGCCGAACGCAAGCAAGGTACCTGTCAGTGGATCGACGCTCGGGAAGAACAACTTGTTGAAGACGAGTGCCGCCGCGGTGCCGTACAGAAAGAAGTCATACCACTCCAGCGCCGTCCCCACGACACTCCCCGCGATCGCGCGGAACCGTGTTCTGCGAACTGTTTCCATTGACTGCTCAGGCATGGATGATTCCTCCGCAAAGTGCACTCGATCGGCCAACACTACGGCCCTCGGACTGGTTCATGGGTGTGTGATTCCTTCCTGCGGATGGTCCATGACTGGAGCAGCTTGAGGTCGACTGCCGGTTCGCCGTCCCCTCATGCCAGTGGGGCCACTCTTGTCGGGTGCGTCCAAAACGACCAGACCCGATTTGCTTGCTCTTCCCAAAGCATGTCTTATTATTCGGACCATGCTGGAAACACGCCATCTGCTCACCTTCGATGCTGTCGTGCGGACTGGGACGTTCGCTGCTGCCGCCCGCGAGCTGGGCTTCACCCAACCTGGTGTGAGTCAGCAGATGCGAGCACTCGAACGCGAGTTGAACGCGACTCTGTTCACTCGTGCCGGCCGAGGCCTGAGGTTGAGCGAGCAAGGGGAGGCCCTGGCAGCCAAGGCGGGTGTGCTTCTCCAAGAGCTGCGCTCGGCAGAGGAACGAGTGGCGGCGGTGGCCAGACTCCGGGCGGGGCGCGTACGCGTGTGCGCATTCCCCAGCGCCAACGCGACACTCGTGCCTGCAGCGATCTCGCGGATGCGTTCGGAGCATGTGAGTGTAGAGGTCGAGTTGTTCGAACAAGAGCCTCCGGAGTCGCTCACCGGCCTGGGGCGAGGAGACTACGACGTGGTCGTTGCATTCCGTTACGAGGACAGGCCACCCGTCATCGACGACGAAACGCTAACAATTCCACTGATCAGAGAACCCCTGGTCCTGCTCATGCCCGATGACCACCCGTTGGCCCGTCGGCAGCAGGTCGACCTGGCGGAGCTACGAGACGAGCGATGGGTCGCCGGATGCCCCCGGTGCCGTGAGCAGTTCGTCGACGCCTGCGCAGACGCGGGGTTCTCGCCAAGGATCGACATCACCACTGACGACACTTTGGCCGTACAGAGCTACGTGGTTTCCGGCCTCGGCCTGGCCATGATGGCCCAGATGATCCAGTCCTTCGTCAAGCATCCCCGGCTCCGCGCGCGACCAGTAACCCCCACCCGAAGTCGGATGATCACAGCCACCGTGCTGCGCTCTTCCGGCCGATCGCCTGCTGTCGACCACATGGTCAGGTCGCTACGAGAGGTTGCTCAGGACCTCGGATAGTCCCTCCGCATATAACTTCCACTTTGAGTTACCTCCGAAAATCGTTATTGGAAGTTTGATCTCTGATCTCAGACACTGTTTGGTGTGCAGATGGGACCCGCGACCGAGGAAGCATCGGGCGGCCCGTCGCGTCTCGACAGCGAAAGGCAGGCCAATAGCGTGGCGATCGACCAGCAGACTGGGGAGTCGAGGGACCTGTGGTGTCAGGAACGCCGCGCCTGGGGAATGACCGCTCTGGAGCGCCTAGCGGCCGAACAGACACGTGGCTCCGAGACCCCTCTCGTGCCACTGCGTATCCGCGCGCTCAACGGGGTTCGCGTGTATCTGAAGGACGAGTCAGCTCATCTCACGGGGAGCCTGAAGCATCGCGTCGCGCGGTCGCTCTTCATCCACGCTCTGTGCAACGGTGACATCGGTCCGGAAACTCCGATCATCGAGGCATCCAGCGGCTCGACAGCCGTCAGCGAAGCTTACTTCGCGAACCTGATTGGAGTCCCGTTCATCGCCGTCATCCCCCAGAACACAAGTCCCGCGAAGATCGAACTAATCCAGCGTTACGGAGGTCGCTGCGAGATGGTTATCGACCCCGCGACTACCACCGCGGCGGCTGAACGACTCGCCGAGCAAACCCACGGATACTTCATGGATCAATTCACTTTCGCGGCACAGGCCACGAACTGGCGAGCCAACAACATCGGAGAGTCGATCTTCGAGCAGATGCGCCATGAGCCGCACCCCGAACCCACCTGGATCGTGACCGGAGCAGGAACCGGTGGAACCAGCACATGCATAGCACGGTACGCCCGATACAAGGGCTTCTCGACCAAGATCGCCGTTGTCGACCCCGAGGGCTCCGCCTTCTACGACGGGTGGCGACTCAACGATACGTCAGTGACAACATCGACACCATCCAGGATAGAGGGAATCGGTAGGACCCGAGTCGAGCCTTCGTTCTTCCCTGGGCTCATCGACGAGGTGCTGAGAGTGCCGGACGCCGCGTCGATTGCGGCGATGCGCTGGTGCTCAGACCAGCTTGGGCGCCGCGTCGGTGGCTCTACCGGGACGAACATCTGGGGCGCGCTCGCACTCGCTCACCGCATGGCCGCCAAGGGAGAATCTGGGAGCATTGTGTCGATCATCTGCGATGTCGGCACTCGGTACGACCACACTTACTTCAGCGACTCGTGGCTGCTGCAGAACAACATCGACATCGCTCCGTACGTGGAAGCGCTCGCCAGGTTCGAGGAGGCCGGG
The DNA here is from genome assembly GCA_964582215.1 of uncultured Frigidibacter sp. Lineage (GTDB taxonomy): Bacteria > Pseudomonadota > Alphaproteobacteria > Rhodobacterales > Rhodobacteraceae > TMP-24. The sequence goes on along the minus strand of CAZORV010000153.1, from coordinate 527 downwards.
GTCTTCCCGAACGCCTAGCGTCCACATGGCCGTGGGGGACTCCAGCGGAGGTCGTCGCGGCCCGTTGCCAGCCAATGGTCCAGTCGCGCGCACGGCCACAGCGACATCCACAGTGTCCCTCCTGTCGCGACACCGACAGTCGCTGCTTCGCTGGCCACTCCCACTCTGTCGGTCGGGGCCTATCTGAGATCAGTTGACGCGGTCCTTGCGTTCCAGCCATCGGTGGGCTCGGAGGATGGTGTTGGTTCGTTCGCTGGTGTCGATGGGGCCGTAGCCGCTTCGGTCGGTCCAGTCTGTGACCTCGCGTGCGAGCCGGGCGGCTTCGGCGGGGTGGCCTTCGTGGTCGGCGATTCTAGCGAGGTCGAGGTGCGGGGTGGGGTCGTCGGGTGCTACCGCTTGGGCGATCTCGGTGGCTGCGCGCGCCCGTGTGAGGTCGCCGGTGGCGAGAGCGTGGGTGGTGAGGATGTGGGCGACGTCGATGATGCCTGCGACCAGGTGGTGGTCGTCGTGGGTCTGCGCGAGCCAGA
>CAZORV010000152.1:0-7370 GCA_964582215.1 uncultured Frigidibacter sp. | reverse complement strand
TGCCCCTGCGGGGGGCTGGCGCTTCGCGCCATCCGGGGCAGGTGCTGCCCTCTGTGGTGCATGGTGAGACGGTCCCCAAGGGAAACGTTTCCGCATGAGCGGGGCCGCTCTTCCACCGGAAGAGCAGCCTTTTCCGCTCAGCCATGCCTTGGGAGAGGGATCACGCCGCCCCGGTCGGCAGGGGCAAGTGACCCTGCGCCCCCCGCGCCAGTCCCACCCGCACCGCCCGGTCGCCCAAAACGGCCGGGTAGCGCCCGCCTTTGCGGGGGGCTGGCGCCGCCCTCTGTCACAAGGGGTTGAGGCGGTCCCGGGCGCTGTTCCCGCATAAGCGGGCGCTTGCATGTGGCGACGGCGCCGCCTCATTCGGCAGGCGCCAATGGCCCTGCCGTCACGCGAGGATTCCGCCGTCACCGCCCTGCTCCCGTCAGGCGCTGCCCTCTGACTGTGCAAACTGCGGCGATCACCGGGGGGCGCGTCCACGTGGGCGGGGCCGCCCATTCCCCGGAAGGTCGGGGCCGCTCAGCCCCGCGTCGCGCCGAACGGACCGCGCGGCCCCGGACCTGATCCGGGGCCTCCTGGTCAACCGCCGGGACGGATCACCGGCTCATGGCCGGCCGAGCGCCCGTTCCTCGCGGGCGATCGACCAGTCGATCAGCTGCCGCCAGAGGCTTTCGGCCAGATCGGGGTCAAGACCCTCGGCCGCCGCCGTGGCCCGGACCCGCGCCACCACCGCCTCGACCCGGTCATCGATGCGGGCGGGCAGCCCCAGCGGTGCCTTGATCACCGCCGCCCGATCAACGTAAGCCACCCGGCGCAACAGAAGCCCGACCAGCGCGGTATCGACCTGGTCGATCCCCGCACGGACATCTTCCATCGTCGCACAGTCGGCGGCGGCCTTTGCGGGCTCGGCCACGCCGGTCGCAGTCAGGTCGGGCGCAGGCGTGTCGGGCGCAGGCATGTCGGGGGGCTCCGTCAGTCAAGAGACGCGCGGTTCATACCCGGTTCGCCCCAGACTGACAACGCCGCCCGCCAGCGCCGGGCCCCGGCTGGCCTACTCGGTCAGCTCGTAGGTCACACCGACCGTGGCCGACACGACCATCTGACCGGTCGCGACCGGCACGGCCGCCGCCTTCTCAAACGCCATGCCCCCCATCGGCATCGGCGGCATGAACCCGCCCTGATCGGCCATCGAAAGGATCGGCCCGAGCTTCAGCCCCGCCGCCCCGGCCAGCAGCTCGGCCTTGTGCCGCGCATCGGCGACCGCCTTGGTCCGCGCCTCGTCGCTTGCCGGAACCGGGTCCTGCAGGCCGAAGGAAATGCCGTTCAGCATGTTCGCGCCATCCGTCACCGACGCATCCAGCACCGATCCGACCGAATCGATGGCACGCACCTGCACCGTCACCATGTTCGTCGCCGTATAGCCGGTGACCTTCTGCGTCGAGGACGAGGCGGAATAGTCATAGGCCGGCCCCAGCGACAGGCCCGAGGTCTGGATATCCTTCGGATCGATCCCGGCCGTCTTCAGCCGCTCGATCACCGCCGCCAGCGCGGCACTGTTGGCATCAAGCGCCGCCTTTGCCGTGTCGCCGGTCACCGTGACGCCCAGCGACAGGGTCGCCATGTCGGGCACGGTCATGACCTGCCCCTCACCCGTCACCGAAATCGTCGCATGCCGGTCCTCGGCCAGCGACGCCGTCGCCGTCAGCGGCACCGCCAGAGCGCAGGTGGTGGCGAGTAGTGTCAGAAGTCGCATGGAAATCCTCCGTTGATGCGCGCAGTCTGAAGGCTATGACGCCCGCCGCAAGCCATTCCTTGGCGGCATTTCTTCCAATAGGCAAAATTCTGCTTTACGGCTAAAAGGCCGGTAGGGGGTGGCTGGGGTTGTCCGCCCGTCTCATGGTAGTTGCAGGTAATGAAGCCACGTTTTGCCCTGGATTTGTCGAATGACGCGGTCGCGCTGGTCGAGCGTGGCGATGACGGCTGGCTGCGGCTTGGCGCGGCGCTGTTCGACGATCCCGCACTTGAGGCGCGGCTCGCCGATCTGCGGGCGCTGGCCGAGGCGCGGGCGCCGGACGGGTTCTTCACCAAGCTGATCCTGCCCAACTCGCAGATCCTTTATTTCGATTGCCAGGTCACCGGCCCCGATCAGGCCACCCGCCGGGCCGAGATCCGCGCGACGCTCGACGGGCGGACGCCCTACAAGGTGGATGAGCTGGTCTTCGACTTCGCGCGCGCGGGCGACCGGGTCGGCGACCGGGTCGGCGACCGGGTCGGCGACCGGGTCGGCGACCGGACGGGCGACCGGGCGCGGGTCGCCGTCGTCGCCCGGCTGACGCTGGACGAGGCCGAGGCCTTTGCCGAAGCCTATGGTTTCCGCCCCGCCGCCTTCGTCGCCGTGCCCGAGGCTGACCGGTTTTCGGGCGAACCCTTCTTCGGCCTGACCTCGGTCGCCGCCGCGCATCTGCCGGACGGGCTGCGCTACGACCGCGATCAGGACCCGGTGCGGGTGACGGGCGACGCCGATCTGTCGGCGCCCCCCCCCGAACCCGAACCAGCGCCCGTCCCCGAACCCGTCGCCGCTCCTGTCTCTGAGGCTGCGCCGGAGCCTGCCCCTGCGCCCACCCCTGAAACGCCTGTTCCCGAGGCCTCCCCCGCAGCCGAAGCGGCCATCGCTGTCGCGGAAGAGGCGCCGTTCATCGAAGTGACCGAGGACGAGCCGCCGCTGTTGCCGCATGTGCCGCCCGACGTCCGGATCGGCATCACCGACGATGCGATCCCCGATCCCGTGGCCCTGCCACCGGCAGCCCCGCGCGAATCAGCCACCGTTCCCGCCGCGACAGAGGCGACCCCGGCAGCCTTCCAGTCGCGGCGCGGGTCCGCGCGCCCGCCGAAGGTCGGGGCCGGGGATGCTGATCACGGGTCGCAACTGGTCGAGATTCTGCCCCGCCTCGGCGCCGCCCGCAACGCCGAGCGGCCAAAGGCTGCCAGTCGGGTCCCGACCGTGGTGCCGCCGCTGGCCGCGCCGGAAACAAGCCCCGCCACCCATCACCGCCCGTCCCACGGCACGGCCGCCACCACGCGGCTGGCCGCCGCCGCCGCGCGGAGCGCCCAGCGTGCCGCCCCGCCGCCGGGCCTGGGTGGCAGCGGCCTTCCCGTCTGGCTGGGCCAGCTTCTGTCGCAAAGCTATGCCCTGCCGGTGGCGGCCGCCCTCGTCGCGCTGGTGGTCTGGGCGTTGTTCTTGCGGTCGCCCGCCGAGGTCACGCCCGAGCCTGTCGCCTCGGCACCCGCAGCGCAAACCCTGCCGGCCGTGACGCCCAGGCCAAAACCGCCGGTCAACGTGGCCGGATCGACCGCCCCGCCCGCCCGCCCGGTTCGTCCGGTGGCGCCGAACCTGCCGCGGCCGGTGATCACGACGGCGGCGCCTGCCGCCGCCCCGGCCGGCGCTGGCGACCGCAGTGACGCGCTGACCCTGCCGGCCGACCCGGGCGCCGAACGCGCGGTTCCCGCCCCCGACCTTCCGGGGCTTGACCAGTTGGCGACCGACCATCCGCTGGCGACGCCGCCGGTGCCGCAGCCCTTCGGCACGCTTCTGCGCTATGACGCCGCCGGGCTGATCATCGCGACGGCCGAGGGTGTGGTGACGCCGGACGGCTATCTGCTGATCGCCGGGCATCCGAACCGCCGCCCGCCCGCCCGGCCCGCCGGGCTGGTGCCCGCGCCCGCGCCCGTTGTCGCGCCGCCGGTGGCGCCACTGCCGGGCCAGCCCGGCCAACCCGCCACGGCGGCCGAGGTCGCGCCGCCGCCCTATGCCGACCCGGCGCTCAAGGGCAAGAAGCCCCTGCCGCGTCCCGCCGGCCTTGTCGTGCCGGCCCCCGCAGCTCCCGCTGACCAGACAGCGCTGCCCGGCGCCAGCGCCACCGACCTTGCCGTGGCCGAGGCCCTGCCGCCACTGCCGCCGCCGGTCGATCCCCGCCATGCGGCGCGCAAACCGCTGTCACGGCCGCTGGGCATCACCGCCGCCGCCGAGGCCCGGGCGGCGCAGGACGCCGCCGTCGCCGATGCCGCCGCCGCCGCCGCCCGCGCCGAGGCCGAAGCCGCCGAGGCGGCGCTGACCGCCGCCAGCCCGCAGGCCGTCGCCAGTTCGCGCCGGCCCGCGCCCCGCAGTGCGGTGGCCGTCGCCGCCGCTGCCGCAGCACCGCCCGCCATTGCCGTCGACACAGGCGCCGTCAACGCGGCGCTGGCCGAGGCGCAGTCCGGGGCGCAGTCCGGGGCCGAGCCCGCACCCGAACCTCCTGCCGCCGAGCCCGAGGCTGCGACGGCAGAAATCGACGAACCCGAGCTGACCGAGGGCATCGCCAACATGCCGACGACCCGGACGGTCGCCAAAAAGTCGACCTTCGCCAATGCCATCGACCTTGGCGACATCAACCTGATCGGCGTCTACGGATCATCCGCCAACCGCCGCGCCATCGTGCGGATGCCGAATGGCCGCTATCTGAAACTTCAGGTCGGCGACCGGCTGGACGGCGGCAAGGTGGCCGCGATCGGCGACGGGGAACTGCGCTATGTGAAAAAGGGCCGCACGCTGGTCCTGAAGATCATGGGACGCGGCTGAGACCGCGGGACCGGCCGCCGGTCCCGCAAGCCGACGCCGGGCGGTGCGTGCAAGCACGCACCCTACCGCCGAGGCCGCTGACCCGGACTGCCGCGGCGCCCTGTCACACGACTATTGCGGACTGTTACGAAAAGTTCATGTGCGCCGCCCACATCATCGACCTATCATCGCAACCGCGACGCCGGGTCTGGCAACCACAGACCCGATCTCGTGCTTTCACTTGGCAGCGCCGCAACGGCATCTGTCCGGCGATTTGAAGGATTATCATTGGATTCCCTGCTTCTACAGGCAACACTTTACCTTCTGGCGATGGTCATCGCCGTCCCGGTCGCCTCGCGGCTGGGCTTGGGGTCGGTGCTCGGCTATCTGGCGGCGGGGATCCTGATCGGCCCTGTCTTCAACCTTGTCGGCTCCGAGGCCCGCGACCTGCAGCATGTGGCCGAGTTCGGCGTCGTGCTGATGCTGTTCCTGATCGGGCTGGAACTCGAGCCGCGCGCGCTTTGGGCGATGCGGCAAAAGCTGATCGGCCTTGGTGGCCTGCAGATCGGCCTGACGACGCTGGTGATCTTCATCGTCGGCCTGATCCTGCATCTGCCGTGGGAGGTGGCGCTGACGGTGGGCGTGATCCTGTCGCTGTCCTCGACCGCGATCGTCCTGCAGACCCTGACCGAGAAAAAGCTGCTGCAGACGGCCGGCGGGCGCGGGGCTTTTGCGGTGCTGCTGACGCAGGATATCGCGGTGATCCCGCTGCTGGCGCTGTTGCCGCTGCTGGCGCTGCCCGGCGCACGGGCGCTGGCGGCCGTGGCCCATGGCGAGGGGATGACGCTTGGTCTTCTGCGCGACCTGCCGGGCTGGGGCGTCACGCTGGTCACGCTGGGCGCGGTTGCCACCGTGGCGCTGGCGGGGCAGTTCCTCGTCCGCCCGGCCTACCGTTTCGTCCATTCGGCGCGGCTTCGCGAAATCCAGACGGCCTTTGCGCTTTTGATCGTCGTCGCCATCGCCGCGCTGATGTCGATGGTCGGCCTGTCGCCCGCGCTGGGGACGTTTCTGGCCGGTGTGGTTCTGGCCAACTCTGAATTCCGGCACGAGATGGAATCGGACATTGCCCCCTTCAAGGGCCTGTTGCTGGGGCTGTTTTTCGTGACCGTCGGCAGCGGCATGGATGTCGAACTGCTGCTGGCCCGACCGCTGCAGATCATCCTGCTGACGCTGGCGCTGATGATGGCCAAGGGCGGGATTCTGTTCCTGCTGGCCCGGATTTTCAACATAACCGGCCGCAATCGCTGGCTTTTCACCCTGTCGATCGCCCAGGCGGGCGAGTTCGGCTTTGTCCTGACCTCGTTCGCGGTTGCCCAGCGGATATTGCCCGAACCGACGGCCCAGACGCTGGTGCTGACCATCACCCTGTCGATGCTGCTGACGCCCCTGTTCTTCATGGCCTATGACTATATCACCCGCCGGTTCGAGGATGCGGCCCCGACCCCCGAGGATGAAATCGACGAACAGGAACCGATCATCATCGCCGGCGTCGGGCGGTTCGGTCAGGTCGTCAACCGGATGATCACCCAGTCGGGCTTCAAGACCACGGTTCTTGACACCGACCTGAAGACGATCGAGGTCATGCGGACCTTCGGCTTCAAGGGGTTCGTCGGCGATCCGACCCGGCCGGACCTGCTGAAGGCCGCCGGATTTGACCGGGCGCGGGTGCTGGTCATCTGTTTTGACGACCGGAAAAAGGCGATCAAACTGGTGGAGTATGCGCGGCGGCAGCGCCCTGACATCCATATCATCGCCCGCGCCTATGACCGCGAACATGTGTTCGAGCTTTTCCGGGCGGGCGCCAACGACATCGTGCGGGAATATTTCGACTCGAGTCTGAGGGCCGCGCGCTATGTGCTTGAAAACATGGGGCTGTCCGAGTACGAGGCGCATGAGTTGCAAACAATGTTCTTTGACATGGACCGGGCGGGCCTGAAGGAACTGGCGACGGTGTGGAAGCCCGGCGTGCCCTTTGACAAGAACCCCGAATATGTGGCCAGGACCAAGGAGTTGAACCGCGAACTTGAAGCGGCGCTGCTGGCCAGGCTGACGCCCGACAGCGGCGCGCGGACGCGGGAAAAGGCCTGAGCGCCGGTTCGGCTTTGGCCTGCGAGGCCCCGACGCCCGGCCGAGCGGGAAAGGGCGATCTTCCAGTGGAAGAGCGGCCCCGCTCACACGGGAACGTTCCCCGGGGATCATGTCAGTACGCACCAACAGAGGGCAGCGCCTGACCCGGCGGGCGCGGAGCGCCAGCCCCCCGGAGGGGCAGGCGCTGCCCGGTCGCTTTGAGCGACCGGGCGGTGTGGGTGGCGACGGCGTGTTACGGCAGGGGCGATGGCCCCTGCCGACCGGGGCGGCGCAGTCTCCTGCCCCGAGGCCGGGCTGAGCGGGAAAGGCCGATCTTCCAGTGGAAGAGCGGCCCCGCTCATGTGGGAACGTTCCCCGGGGATCATGTCAGTACGCACCGACAGAGGGCGGCGCCTGCCCCGGGCGGCGCGAAGCGCCAGCCCCCCGCAGGGGCAGGCGCTGCCCGGTCGCTTGGGGCGACCGGGCGGTGTGGGTGGCGACAGCGCGTTACGGCAGGGGCGATGGCCCCTGCCGGGTGAGGCGGCGCAGTCTCCTGCCCCGAGGCCGGGCTGAGCGGGACAGGCCGATCTTCCGGTGGAAGAGCGGCCCCGCTCATGTGGGAACGTTCCCCGGGGATCATGTCAGTACG
>CAZORV010000151.1:0-7403 GCA_964582215.1 uncultured Frigidibacter sp. | reverse complement strand
CAGCAGGTGGGCCGTGTCGGGTGCCATCCCGGGATCCCACCACACCGGCGGCCCGCGCGACGGGAAACCCCCAGAACCGAACCGTACAGTTTGATCCGTGACCGGGGCCCTCGGCACTCGCGCGGAGCGCAAGCGCGCCCAGATCGAGTCGGCCGCTCGCTCCCTGTTCCTGGAGCAGGGCTACGCGGGGACCACCATGGACGCGGTCGCGGCCGCCGCCGGCGTCAGCAAGCAGACCCTGTACTCCTACTTCGCCAGCAAGACCGACCTGCTGGCGGCGATCCTGGCCGACGAGCTGGGCACGCTGTTCGTCGCCGGGGGCGGCGCGATGTCGCGGGTGGGCACGTCCGACCAGCTGCGCGATGCCCTGCTGCAGCTGGCCCGCAGCAGCGTGGACCGCCTCATGTCCGAGGACGCCCAGCAGTTGCTGCGGCTGGTCATCGGCGAGGTGTTCCGGCTGCCCGAGCTGCGCGACGTGGTGCGCGAACTGGTCCCGGGCCGATTCCTGCATGGCGTCGAGGCCCTCCTGCGGGCGGCGGCGGACGAGGGGCTGGTCCACGCCCCCCGTCCGGAGCTGGCCGCGCGGATGCTCGTCGGTCCGCTTGCCAGCTTCGTGACCCTCGACGGCCTGCTGCGCGCCGACGGCCCGCACGTGCCGGACGACGCCACGCTGGCCTACATCGTGGATGCGTTCCTGGCCACGATCCGGCAGGGCGCGGTGCCGTGACCGGCCGCGGCGCCCGTGAGGGCCCGACCTCGGTGGCCGGGACGCTCGCGGTCGCCCTGGTGGCCCTGGTCGGCCCGGGGGCCGGGCTCGGGACCGTGGCCGCCGGCCGGGCCGAGCCCATCCGGGTGGTGGGGACGGTGGCGGCCGACACGGTCACCGTGCAGGTACCCCGGCTGGCAGCCGTTGCCGTCGACCTGGACGCCGGGTTCCCCGCACCGCCCGGGAGCGCGGCGACGACGACCGGGCCGGGGTCGGCGGCCTCGCCCGCGCTGGCCCTGACCGGTCTGGGCAGCGTCGCCCGGGTCGCGCAGGTGCTGGTCAGGCCGGGTGCGGCCGTGGCCCGGGGGCAGGTCCTCGCCGTGCTCGACCACGCCCAGCAGGATGCCCAGGTCGGCGTCGCCGCCGCCGGCGCCGACCTCGCTCGGGCCCAGGTGGGGGTCCTCGACACCCGGGCCGACGAGGCACGCGACCGTGAGGCGGCCCTTCGCGACACCCGGTCCCAGGTCCTGCGCGCCCTGCGCAGGGTGACGTCCGAGCTGGCACGGGCCCGCCGGGCCCACGCCACCCTGCGCGCAACCGAGCGCCGGCTGCTCGCCCGGCGCGCCGAGCTGCGCACGACCCGCGCCAGCCTGCTGGCCACCCGCACGGACCTGCGCGTGCGGCGGCGGGACCTGGTCGCGCGACGGGCCGCCCTGCTCGCCCTGCTCGCCCAGCCGCCCGTCCCCGGCACCGGCCCGTCCCCGGCACCGGCACCGGCACCGGCACCGGATCAGCCTCCCGACGGCACCCTGTCGCGCGGGCCCAGCGCGTCGCCCGGGGTCACGCCCCCGACTCGGGAGGAGCTCCTGGCCGGGATCGCCGAGCTGGACGCCGGCATCGCCCGGGTGGACGGGGCGCTGACGCGCGTCGCCGACGGGCTGGGGCGGGCCCGGAGCGGTGCGGCCCGCCTCGAGCGCGCCGTGGACCGCGTCGCCATCCGGCATCGGCACGTCGACCGGGCCCTGCACTCCCTGGCCCGAGCCCGGTCCCGGGGCCTGGCGTCCCGGGCGCGCGTCGACGCCGCCCTGGCGGCCGTTGCCGCGGCGCGCCGAACCCTGGCGCATCGGCGCACCCTGGCCCGGACGGCCGTGACCCGTGCCGACCTCGCGCTGCGCTCCGCGCGTGACCAGCGGGACCGGGCGTCGGTGACCTCTCCGGTCGAGGGCGTCGTCCTCGAAGCCGTCCTGCCCGGCGACGTCCTGGCACCCGGCGCCAGCCTGATGCGGATCCGGCCGGATGGTCCCGCCCGCGTGACCACGTGGCTGTCCGCCGCGCAGCTGGCCGGGACCTGCTCGGGTGCTCCCGCCCAGGTGCGCGGCGACTGGGACGCCCCCGGGGCGTCCCATCCCGCGACGGTGACCCGGATCGGCACGCGCTGGGAGTACCCCCCGACCTCGCACACCACCGCCGAGGTCCACCTGGCCCGCGCCGTCCCCGTCGAGCTCACGGTTGCCACGGGCACGCTGCCCGCGGGCGTCCCGGTCGGGATCACCGTGGCCGGCTGCCCGTCGGGGCGCCCCGCGTCCGGATCCCCGACCGCCCCCACCACCGCCCCCACCACCGCCTCCGGCGCCCCCGACCCGGGCGCCCCGCCCTCGAGGTGACCGCCATGCCCGACCGCCACCGTCGCCCCCCCGTCGCCGCACTCGTCCTGGTCGTCCTGGCGGTGGTGGCGGCCCTGGCCGCCTGGTGGTGGCAGTCGTCCAGGCCCGATGAGTCCACCGGCCCGCTGAGCGCCAGCGGCGAGATCGAGGCCACCGAGTACCAGGTCGCCCCCGCGATCGCAGGGCGGGTGACCTCCGTGCCCGCCGCCGAGGGCGACACCGTCGCGAAGGGCGACGTGCTGGTCCGCCTGGACCGCGCAGCGCTGGTCCTGCAGCGCGACCAGGCCGAGCAGGGGGTGACCGCCGCGCGAGCGGCCCTGGAGGAGGCGCGCGACGACGGCACCGCTGCGGACGTCACGGCCGCGAGGGCCCGCCTGGCGCAGGCCCGGGCGGGGGTCGACCTGGCCGAGGTCCAGCTCGGGTACGCGAGGGTCACGGCGCCGCACGACGGGGTGGTCGTCTCGGTGATCACGAACGCCGGCCAGAACGGCGCACCGGGTCGGACGCTGCTGACCCTGGTGGATCCGGCCGACCTGTCGGTCCGGGTGTACGTCCCCGAGACCCGGATCGGCCAGGTGCGGATCGGCCAGGACGTGACGGTCAGCACCGACTCGGGCATCACCGTCCCCGGGCAGGTCGCCACAGTCGCGTCCAGCGCCGAGTTCACCCCCAACACCGTCCAGACCGAGGAGCAGCGCGCCACCCTCGTCTATGCGGTCCGAGTCCGGGTCGACGACGACTCCGGGGCGCTCAAGTCCGGCATGCCGGTCGACGTCCTGTTCGACTGACATGACCGGACCCGCTGACATCCCCAGCGCCCCCGCCGACCCGGCCCGCGCGGCGGTCCCGGCCGTGCTGGCCCGCGGCCTGACCCGGTCCTACGGGTCGGTCCCGGCGGTCCGCGACGTCGACCTGGCCGTCGGGCACGGCGAGGTCCTCGGACTGCTCGGCCCTGACGGGGCCGGCAAGTCGACGCTGCTGCGCCTGCTGGCAACCGTGCTGCCGGCCGACGCCGGCGACGCCGCGGTGCTGGGCCTGTCGGTGACGCGGGAGCCCGATGCGGTCACGGCGCGGATCGGGTACATGTCGCAGCGGTTCTCGCTGTACCCGGACCTGACCGTCGCGGAGAACCTGCGGTTCTTCGCCCGGATCCGGGGGGTCCCCCGGCACATGCGGCAGTCCCGGGCCGACAGCCTGCTCGCCGGCATGGGGATGTCGCCCTTCGCCGACCGGCACGCCCAGCACCTGTCCGGTGGGATGAAGCAGAAGCTGATGCTCGCCGCGACCCTCATGCACTCCCCCGAGGTGCTGCTGCTCGACGAGCCGACGACCGGGGTCGACCCGGTGTCCCGCCGGGAGTTCTGGCGGGTCCTGACCGAGCTGAACGCAGCCGGCACGACCGTGCTGGTCGCGACCCCCTACATGGACGAGGCCGAGCGCTGCAGCCACGTGGTCTTCCTCGAGTCCGGACGCATCACGCATCGGGGCACGCCGGCCGAGATCACGGCACGGGTTCCGGGGACGCTGGTCGAGGTCCGATCCGCCGATCCGCGGCCGACCCTCGCGGCGGTCAGCGGGCTGCCCGGGGCGCTCGCCAGCCACCTGTTCGGCGACGACGTGCGCGTGCTGTGGGACGACGCCCACCACCCGGACGGCGTGGCCCAGGTGCGGACCTGCCTCGCGGCGGCCGGCGTGGCCGTGCACGACGTGCGGGTCGTCGCCGTGGACCTGGAGTCGGCGTTCGCGCTGCTGATGTCGGGGGTGGCGACATGACCGGGACCCTGGACCGGGTCGGGGCGATCGCCGCCAAGGAGGTCACCCACATCCGCCGCGACCCCCGCACGCTGGCCATCGTGCTGGCACTTCCGGTGCTGCTCACGCTGCTGCTGGGCTACGCCGTCAGCTTCGACGTGCGCCACCTGCCCACAGCGGTGGTCGACCTGGACGGCACCCCCGCCAGCCGGGACTACGCCCAGGCGTACGCGGCATCCGACCTGTTCGAGGTGGTCGCCCGGCCGGCCACGGCTGCCGGGGCCCAACAGCTCATGGACCGAGGCACGGTGCGGGTGGTCGTGGTCATCGCCCCCGGGTTCGGGCACCTGCGCGCGCTGGGCGGGCAGTCCCAGGTGGCGGTCCTCATCGACGGCAGCGACACCAGCTCGGCGAGGATCGCGCAGGCCTACGCCGGCGCGCTCAACGAGGGCCTGAGCCGCGGTGTGACCCAGGCCTGGGCGGATCGCCAGGGGGTGGACACGAGCGGGCTGGGGGCGGTCGAGCCGCGGATCCGAACCTGGTACAACCCGGACCGCAGCTCGGCGGACTTCATGATCCCGGGGCTGATGGTCGCGGTGATCATGATCGTGGCAGTCCAGCAGACGGCGGTGACCCTGGTCCGCGAGCGTGAGCTGGGCACCCAGGACCAGCTGCTCATCTCCCCATTGCGCCGGGTTGAGCTCATGGTCGGCAAGCTGGCGCCCTGGTCGGCGATCTCACTGCTCGACGTCATCGCCATCGCCGGCATGGGGATGGCCGTGTTCGGCGTCCCCCTGCGGGGCAGCGTCCCCGCGCTGCTCGCCGGGTCGGTCCTGTTCGTCCTGGCCGCGCTGGGCCTGGGCCTGATCGTGTCGGCCATATCCCCCTCGCTGGTGGTCGCCAACATCGCCGGGCTGCTGCTGTCGTTCCTGCCGGCCTTCCTGCTGTCCGGGTTCGCGTTCCCGCTCGACCAGGTACCGGTGGCCCTGCAAGGGGTCAGCTACCTGTTCCCGGCCCGCCACATGGTCACCCTGGCCCGCGAGGTCTTCCTCAAGGGCGCCGGCATGGACGGGGTGCTGCCCCAGCTGGGGTGGCTGGCCCTGTACGCGACGGTCGCCCTGGCCCTGGCGATCCTCCTGCACCGCCGGAGGCCCCGGTGAGCGGGCGGCGGATCCGGCTGCTGGTCTGGAAGGAGGTCACGCAGCTGCGCCGGGACCGGGTGCTGCTGGCGATCCTGTTCGTCCAGCCGATCCTGCAACTGGTCCTGCTGGGCTACGTGGTGTCTGCGGACGTGCGCCACCTGGCCACCGCGGTGGTTGACCTGGACCGCACCGCGACGTCGCACCAGCTCGAGTCCGGCTTCGCCGCGTCGGGCTACTTCGACGTCGTGGCCCATCCAGGCGACGAGGCGGCCCTCCCGATGCTGCTCGACAGGGGCACCGTCCGGGTGGCCGTGGTCATCCCCGCCGGGACCGCCGACCGGCTGTCCCGCGGCGAGACCGCTCCGGTGGGCATCGTCGTCGACGGCACCGACGGGCAGGTGTCGGGGGTCGCGGCGGGCTACGCCGCCTCGACCGTCGCCCGGTTCAACGCCGACCGCCTCGACGACCTCGGGCTGGCGCTGGACGCCCCGGGGATCGACGCCCGGGTACGTGTGCTGTTCAACCCGACGATGGACCCGATCAACACCATGATCCCCGCCCTGGTGGTGACGATCATGATGATCTCGCTGATGGTGGTGATGTCCCAGGCGGTCGTGAAGGAGCGCGAGTCCGGCACGCTGGAGCAGATGTTCGTGACACCGATCGAGCCCACCGAGTACCTGATCGGCAAGGTCACCCCGTACGCCCTGCTGGCGTGCGCCCAGGTGGGCCTGGTCGCCGCCGTGGGGGTGGTGTGGTTCGACGTGCCGTTCCACGGCGAGCTCGAGGTGGCCCTGGTCGGCCTGCTGCTGTTCCTGCTCACCTCGATCGGCCTGGGCCTGCTGGTGAGCCTGGTCTCGCGCACCCGTCACCAGGCCCAGCAGACCGTGATGTTCCTGATGATCCCGACCCTGGTCCTGTCCGGGTTCATCTTCCCGATCGAGTCCATGCCGGGGGCGATCCAGCCGCTCACCCGACTGATCCCGCTGCGCTACGCCCTCGAGGTGATGCGGGGCACCTTCGTCAAGGGCACCGGGTTCGCCGACCTGGCCCCGTCGCTCGGGGCGATGGCGGTCGTGGCGGTCGTGGTGTTCGGCGCGGCCGTGCTGGCCACGCGGCGCAGGCTGGCCGAGTGAGGACCCGGCCATGACCCCCACCGGGCACCTCGCGGGGACCCCGCCGGACCCAGCGGCGGCGATCTCCCTGCGCGCGCTGACCAAGCGGTACGGCGCCTTCACGGCCGTGGACGGCCTCGACCTGGACGTCGCCCGCGGCGAGGTCTTCGGATTCCTCGGGCCGAACGGCTCGGGCAAGACCACCACGATCCGGATGCTCACCGGCACCGTCCGCCCGCAGTCCGGGTCAGTGCTCGTGCTGGGCGAGGACGTGGTGGCGGCACCGGGGCGGATCCGACGCCGGATCGGGTACATGTCCCAGCGGTTCTCCCTGTTCGAGGACATGACCGTCGACGAGAACCTGCGCTTCTACGCCGGCGTGCACGACCTGTCCAGGGAGCGGTTCGCGGCCGCCCGCGAGTACGTGCTCTCGATGGCCGACCTGCACGGCCGCGAGCACGTGCTCACCGCCGAGCTGTCCACCGGCTGGCGACAGCGGCTGGCGCTCGGGGCGGCGACGATCCACCAGCCCGACCTGCTCTTCCTCGACGAGCCGACCTCCGGGGTGGACCCGGTGGCTCGCCGGCAGTTCTGGGACCTGCTCTACGACCTGGCCCGCCGGGGCGTGACCCTGCTGGTCACGACCCACTACATGGAGGAGGCCAGTCACTGCACCCGGCTGGCGTTCCTGCACCGGGGCCGCCTCGTCGCCTGCGGCAGCCCAGCCGAGCTGCGGACGATCCCGTTGGGAACCCGTTTCCACTGCGTCACGACCGCACGGCCGGCGGCGGTGCTGCAGTGGCTGGAGCGCGCCGACGGCGTGGTCGAGGCCCATCCCACCGGGGCGAGGGTGCACGCCGCGGTCGCGGAGGGGATCGCGCCCGAGGCGCTGCAGGACCGGCTGGCGGCGGCCGGCCTCGACGACGCCCGGGTCGTCGAGGTCGCCCCGTCCATGGACGACGTGTTCGTGGCCCTGGTCACCCAGCGGGAGGCCGTCACAGGACCGCCACCCCCGGGTGGATAG
>CAZORV010000150.1:0-7451 GCA_964582215.1 uncultured Frigidibacter sp. | reverse complement strand
GCGTGGCGGCAGGGGCGATGGCCCCTGCCGACGGAGGCGGCGGCGCCTTCCCCGGCCCCGCTCATGTGGCAAGGTTCGCCGGTGACCGCCTCGGCCCGCCACTGAAGACGGCGGCACCTGCGCATCTGCGCGCCGGAGGGGACGTGCGGCCGGGGATGGCCTGTGGCGGCTGGGTCACGGGCCCGTGCCGACCGGGGCGGGTGACCGCAAGGGCGAAGCGCAGCCCGGGGCGGCCAGGCCCCGTGCGATCCCTACTCGCCGTAGGGCACCCAGATGTTCTTGATCTGGGTGGCGCGGGTCAGGAAATCGCGGCCCTGACCGGCGGGGGACAGCCAGTCGCGGTTGGGCAGGGTCCAGGTGACCTTGAGGTTCCCGGCACTTTCCGCCTCGGCCATCCGGCCGCCTTCGGCGCTGCCGCAATACCAAACGGCCGCCACATCATCGTGACCGGCCAGCGTCCTGGCCAGTTCGTCCCGGGCGCCGGTGACGATGTTCACGACCCCCCCCGGCAGGTCCGAGGTCTCGAACACCTGATAAAGATCGGTCGCCGCCAGCGGCATGTTCTGCGACGGCACGGCGACGACGCGGTTGCCCATGGCGATGGCCGGCAGCACCAGGCTGAGAAAGCCCAGAAGCGGCGCATCGGTCGGGCAGGCGATGCCCATCACGCCATAGGCTTCCGGCATGGCCAGCGTCACATGCGCGGACTTGGTCGAATGGACGGCACCGTCGAACTTGTCGGCCTGTGCCGCATAGTAGAAGGCCCGGCGGATCGCGGCCTCGACCTCGGCGCCCGGTTTCGGCGTGCCTGCCGAGGCGAGCCTTTCGGTGAACTCCGCCGCGCGGGCCGACAGGTTCTCGGCGATGTAATAGAGCACCTGCGCGCGGTTGTGCCCCGTCGCCTTGCCCCAGCCCCTGGCGGCATGGGCGGCCTCGACGGCATTCCTGATGTCCTTGCGGTTGCCAAGCCCGGCCAGGCCGAGGCTGCGGCCGCGATGGGTGACGGCCCAGGAATAGCCGCTGTCGGGGCGCCTCTGCGCGCCGCCGATATAGAGTTTGGCGGTGCGGTCGATGCCGCCGGGCGCCCGCGCGTCCGGTCGGGGGCTGGTGTCGGGCGCAAGGGGGGCGGCCTCATCGCGGGCCTTCACCGGCGGGTCGGCCAGATAGGCCTCCATCCCCTCGCGCCCGCCTTCGCGGCCAAAGCCGCTTTCGCGGTAGCCGCCGAACCCGGCGGCGGCGTCGAAGATGTTGGTGGCATTGACCCAGACGATCCCGGCCTTGACCTGAGCAGCCACATCCAGCGCCAGATTGATGTTTTCCGACCAGACCGAGGCGGCAAGCCCGTAGCGGCTGTTGTTGGCCAATTCGACCGCCTCGTCGGGGGTGCGGAAGGTGGTCAGCGTGGCGACGGGGCCAAAGATTTCCACCTCGGACAGGATGTTCGCGGGGGCGACGCTGGTCAGGAAGCCGGGCGCGAAATAGCTGCCTTTGGCGGGCAGCGCGCAGGCGGCCTGATGCAGGACCGCGCCCTGCGCCTGACCTTGCGCCACCAGATCCCTGACGCGGGCCAGCTGCACCGGATCGACCAGCGCCCCCATGTCGGTCGACTTGTCCAACGGATCGCCGACCCTGAGTTTCGCCATCCGCGCCTGCAGCCGGTCGGTGAAGGTGCGGGCCACGGTCTCCTGCACCAGAATGCGTGATCCGGCGCAGCAGACCTGTCCCTGATTGAACCAGATCGCGTCCACCACGCCTTCGACCGCGCCGTCGATGTCGGCGTCGGCAAAGACCAGGAAGGGCGACTTGCCACCCAGTTCCAGCGTCAGCTTCTTGCCGGTTCCGGCCGTGGCCTTGCGGATCGCCCGGCCAACCTCGGTCGAGCCGGTGAAGGCGATCTTGTCCACATCTGCCGCGACCAGCGCCGCCCCCGCCGCGCCGTCGCCGGTGACGATGTTGACGACACCCCTGGGCAGGCCGACCTCGGCACAAATCTCGGCAAAGGCGAGGGCGGTCAGGGGCGTGTATTCGGCAGGCTTCAGGACCACGGTGTTGCCGGCGGCCAGCGCGGGCGCGATCTTCCAGGCCAGCATCAGAAGGGGGAAGTTCCAGGGGATGATCTGGCCGCAGACCCCGACCGGCCCGCGCCCGGGGAATTCGTCGGCCAGCATCTCGGCCCAGCCCGCATGGTGGTAGAAATGCCGGGCGACCAGCGGCACGTCGATGTCGCGCGTCTCGCGGATCGGCTTGCCATTGTCCAGGGTTTCCAGAACGGCCAGGAAGCGTTCGCGTTTCTGGATGGTGCGGGCCAGCGCGTACAGCCATTTCGCCCTGTCGTGCCCCGGCAGCGCCGACCAGCGCGGCAGGGCGGCCCGGGCGGCGGCGACGGCGGCGGCCACATCGGCAGCCGAGCCTTGCGCCACCTCGGCCAGACCCTCGCCGGTCGCGGGGTTCCTGACCGCGAAATGCGCGGCGGCGCTGGTAAAGGCGCCGTCGATATAATGGCCAAAGCGCCCGCGCGCCCCCAGCCATTTCACCACATCGCCGCTCGCCTCGGGGGCGGGGCCGTAGTCCATCGTCGCAAGAATGTCGGTGACGTTCGGCATGTTTCCCTCAGGCCATGGCGTGGCGGCTGGACGACGCATAGCGCCCGGTCAGGTGATGTTCGAGCTGGCGTTCGATATCGGCCAGCATCGACGAGGCGCCAAGCCGGAAAAGATCGGGTTGCAGCCAGTCGTTTCCCATCTCTTCCTTCATCAGGATCTGCCAGGCGATGGCCTCCTTGGCCGACTTCATCCCCCCGGCCGGTTTGAAGCCGATCTTCTGGCCGGTGCGGGTCAGATAGTCGCGCAAGGCCCGCACCATGACCAGCGACACGGGCAGGGTGGCGTTCACCGGTTCCTTCCCGGTCGAGGTCTTGATGAAATCGGCGCCCGCCTGCATGGCGACCATGCTGGCCTTGTAGACATTGCGCAGGGTTTTCAGTTCGCCCGTGGCAAGGATCGCCTTCATGTGCGCGGCACCGCAGGCCGCGCGCATCGCGGCGATCTCGTCATAAAGCGCCTGCCAGTCGCCGTTCAGGACCTGGGCGCGGTGGATGACGATGTCGATTTCGTCCGCACCTTCGTCCACGGCATAGCGGATTTCGGCCAGCCGGACCGGCAGCGGCGTCAGGCCCGCGGGAAAACCGGTGGCGACCGAGGCGACGGGGATGCCGCTGCCCGCAAGGGCGCGGACGGCATCGGGGACCATGGCGGGATAGACGCAGACGGCGCCGGTGGTCAGGGTCGCAAGCCCGAGGCCGGTCATGATGTGATCGGCCAGGGGGCGGCGGGCCTTGGCGCAGAGGCGGGCGACGCGGTCGGGCGTGTCGTCGCCGGAAAGCGTGGTCAGGTCGATGCAGCGGATGGCATTGACCAGCCAGGCGGCCTGCCATTCCCTCTTGACGGTGCGGCGGGTGGTCAGGGTCGCGGCGCGGCGTTCCGCCGCCTGGGTATTCACCGCGATCTGGTCGAACCAGTCAGTCTGCAGCGGCGTGCCGGGATTGCGGGGATGATTGGCCGCGTGCGGGGCCGGGCGGTCGGACATGCGGGATACCTTTGGGCGCGGGGGGCGGGCGGCGGCGGTGCGGTTGGGGGCAAGACTAGCGGATGCGCCGTCCGCGATCAACAATCAGACTTGACCATCCGGTCAGCTTTTGCGCCTCGCGGCGGGGCTGCGTCAACAATCCGGCCGCCCGTCGCGACTATCGCCCGGCGGACGCCAAAAGACCTGCGGAACTGGAGTGACACTCCGATTTCGGCTTTAGTTGCCGAAAAGGGCGGGGTTTCCGGTTGGACAAGGTTCATTTTGCCATTGAAAGACTGCTGGCGCGGCCCGAGGGCTGGCGCCCCCTCGTGCGCGAGATGGCGCACCGCTGGCCGGACGCGCCGCCCGGGGCGCTGATCCATGCGCTGGCCAGTGCCGCCGCGGACATCGAGGCCACCTTCGGCGAGGGCAGCCCCTCGCGCGAGGCGGCGGTGCAGGCCTGGCGTCTGGCCGCCCTTCTCGGCGCCGATCTCTACGCGATGGAGGCGATGGGCCTGCCCCGGTCGCGCGCGGGCGACCTGCCGCGCTACTGGGAGGTCGACCCGTTCTTTCGTGACCTGTGACGGGGGCGGTCCCGGCATTGCGGCGCCGTGGCCAAGGGAGCCGACAGCGCCGGCGTCGCGGTCCGGTTTCACTGGATGGCCGGCTCGTCCCGCGTGGCCCGGCGTCGGCGGAAAGGACTGCACGCCTCGGTCGGCAGGGGCCATCGCCCCTGCCGCCGCGCGGCGGTCCCACCCACACCGCCCGGTGGCCCAAAGCCACCGGGCAGCGCCTGCCCCTGCGGCGGGCTGGCGCTTCGCGCCATCCGGGGCAGGGGCAGGCGCTGCCCTCTGTTGTGCGAGGTTGACGCGGTCCCCGGGGGAAACGTTCCCACATGAGCGGCGCCGCTCTTCCACCGGAAGATCGGCCTGTTCCGCTCAGCCCGGCGTCCGGCAAGGGGCGGGAAGGTCCCATTCGGCAGCGGTAGGGTGCGTGCTCGCACGCACCGCCCCCAGAGCCCAAAACCATCGGGCAGCGCCTGCCCTGCCCTCGGCAGGCGCTGCCCTCCGCTGTGAGGGGCGGAGGCGGCTCCGGGGCGGCGTTTCCACACGAGCGGAGCGTTTTGGGGAAGCGACCGAAACGTCTCAGCCGGCAGGGGCAAGTGACCCTGCCGAGGCGGACCCATCCCGCCCGCGCCGCCCGGTCGCCCAAAGCGACCGGGCAGCGCCTGCCCCTGCCGGGGGCTGGCGCTTCGCGCCATCCGGGGCAGGCTCTGCCCTCTGTCGGTGTTGGATGAGATGGTCACGGGGCGACGTTTCCACGTGAGCGGGGCCGCTCTTCCACTGGAACATCGCCTGTTCCCGCTCAGCCCGGCGTCAGGGGAAGGGGACTACACCGCTCAAGTCGGCAGGGGCCGCTGACCCTGCCGCCGCGCGAGGGTCCCACCTGCACCGCCCGGTGGCCCAAAGCCACCGGGCAGCGCCAGCCCCTCTCCGGGGGCAGGCGCTTCTCGCCCGCCGGGTCAGGCGCTGCCCTCTGTTGTGAAGGGCTGAGGCGGTTCCGGGGCGGCGTTTCCACATGAGCGGGGCCGCTCTTCCACCGGAAGATCAGCCTGTTCCGCTCAGCCCGGCATCCGGCAAGGGGCGGGAAGGTCCCATTCGGCAGCGGTAGGGTGCGTGCTCGCACGCACCGCCCCCGGCGCCCAAAACCATCGGGCAGCGCCGGCCCCACTCCGGCGGGCTGGCGCTGCCCACTGTTGTGTGGGTTGATGCGGTCCCGGGGGAACGTGCCCGAGTGAGCGGGGCCGCTCTTCCACCGGAAGATCGGCCCCGCCCAGCCCAACGTCGGGCGTCCTCAGCGCAGTTCGGCGAGCGACTTTCCGATCCTGAAGGGCGCGGCGAAGGCGACGAGGCATAGGGCCGCGACCTGCAGCGCCAGGAATATCTCGTGGGCGCGCAGGTAGTCCCATTCCTTCTTCAGCTCGCCGACCTCGGCGATCAGTTCGCTGTAACTCATCGCCAGAACCTGAAAGTCGGCGGCGCTTTCCGGGTCTGCCGCCCCGACGGCGGGCAGCGCTGCCATGGTGGCACTGTCCACCGGAGGAAAGGCCAGAACCTTGCCCGCGTCAAAATCGCTGGCCATGTCGGCCATCATCGCCATGTCGCCGCCGCCCGGTCCGGTCGCAAACAGCCGCAAGCCCTGCAGCGGCGTCGCGGCCTGGGTGACGTCCAGAAACAGCGGCAGCTCGCGGTTCTTCGCCGTCGAGGCCGACAGGAACTCGACCTTGTCACAAAGCACCGCCAGATCGCCCGCAGCGCCCTCGCAGCGCGCCAGCCTGAAGCGCGCCGCATCGCGGTCAAAGGCCCGCAGGCTGGCGTAGGCCACGTCGATTTGCCGCCCGATCCGCGAATTGTCGGCCCGGTAAAGCCCGGCGATCACCGCCGCCACCGCGCCGAACCCGCCGAGCACGACCCAGAGGAAATCGGCGATCTTCCAGGACCGGTGCCCGGCCGGGCGGGTCAGGATGAAGGACCAGCCGATCAGCCCGGCGACAAAGGCCGCCAGGATGAATGAAAGCTGATGGGAAAGCAGAAATCGCATCCGGCCCCCGCCAAATCGTCGGCACAACTTGCCCCGACCCCGACAATCGCGGGAAAGCCGGCCCGATGCAAGCACGGGCCCCGCCGCCGGAACTTCATTGAAAATGCACGAATGAATGTATATTGTAATGTACATTCATTCGGAGACCGCCCCATGACCCGCCTGCTGACCCCCCATATCGCCACGATGACCGAACTTCGCGAACCGGCCAAGGTTTTCGAACGGTCCGGCGGCAAACCGGTGGCGATCCTGAAGAACTCGCAGCTGGTCGGCTATCTGGTCCCGGCCGAGGCTGCGGCAGAGCCTGACCAGCACCGCTATGCGACGCGCGAAGAGGTGATGGCCAGCCTTGAGCGGACCCGCGAACGCGCTCAGCCTGTCCTTGATTATCTGCGCGACAAATAGGTCAGGCGATGGAGTTTCTGCTTTTGCCCGCCGACCTGGTCGAGGCGATTCACGATATTGTGCTGAACCCCGGCGAACTGCCGGGTCGGGCCAGGGACAAGTCACTTGAGGGGGCACTGGCGCGCGTCGAGAACCGGCTGGCCTATGGCTTGATCGGCGATGTCTTTGATCTGGCGGCGGCCTACTGCGCGGCCGTGGCGCAGGGCCATTGTTTCAACGACGGGAATAAGCGAACGGCGTTTCGGGTCATGCAGACCTGTCTCGATCTGCACGGAAAGTCCGAACCCGCCTTGCCCGAGGCAGAAACCGGCCAGATCATCATCCGCGTCGCGCAACGCTTGATGGATGAGGGCGCGCTGGCGGAGTGGCTGCGGGGGGCGATCGCTTGATTGTTCAACGCCAAATTGTCAAGCCTCAGATCGACAACAGTTCCGATTTTAACGCATCGCAAATGGTTGCAAGGGTCAGTGCATCCACGACGACTTGCGGGTGCAACATCATTGTCGGCGCACCCTCCTCGAAGGAGTGCACATACCACGGAATAAAATGACCAAGTGACTCCATTGTTTTCTCGGCGACATTGGCACCATCAACGTCACCTGAATTTAAACATAGCCAGAATTTGTCTTGATTTTCTCTATATTCATCTTCGTTCTTTGGGTCGACGCAATATGGAACGATATACACTGGGATTCTATGTGCAAGCGAATGTCGATAGTTTTCAAGATGCGCGAACCATGTGTCGTACGATTCAAGTAACTTATTAGTTTCATGTGACAACATGCTGCGCACTCGTTTGCATTTTTTGCCGAGACCTACATTTTATTAGGCTCAGGACTCATTAATTTACTTGCCGGGTCGGCCGATCACTGATTCACTAT
>CAZORV010000149.1:0-7476 GCA_964582215.1 uncultured Frigidibacter sp. | reverse complement strand
GTCTCAGTCGGCAGGGGCCATCGCCCCTGCCGCCGCGCGGCGGTCCCACCCACACGGCCCGGTGGCCCAAAGCCACCGGGCAGCACCGGCCCTGCCCGCGGCAGGCGCTTCTCGCCCGCCGGGTCAGGCGCTGCCCTCTGTTGTGAAGGGCTGAGGCGGTCACGGGGCGGCGTTTCCACGTGAGCGGGGCCGCTCTTCCACTGGAAGATCGGCCTGTTCCGCTCAGCCCGGCGTCCGGTAAGGGGTGGGAAGGTCCCACTCGGCAGCGGTAGGGTGCGTGCTCGCACGCGCCACCCCCGGCGCCCAAAGCCACCGGGCAGCGCCTGCCCTGCCCGCGGCAGGCGCTTCTCGCTCGCCGGGTCAGGCGCTGCCCTCTGCTGTGAAGGCTGAGGCGGTCTCGGGGCGGCGTTCCCACATGAGCGGGGCCGCTCTTCCACCGGAAGACCGGCTGGTCCCGCTCAGCCATCCGGAACCGCCGCGTCGGGCGCGGTGCGGTCAGGGTTTGTCCTTCCCTGATGACGAGAAGGCGAGGGGCTCTGCCCCTCGTGCTCCCCGGGATATTTTCAAAGAGGTGAGGGGGTCAGCGACCGAGTGCCAGTGTCCGGTCCCTGAGCCAGGCCAGGAACCCCCGCGGGTTGCCCTCCCAGTTCTTCAGCTCGTCCGCCGGGATCGGTTCGCCGATCACCGGGCGCAGCGGCT
Source organism: uncultured Frigidibacter sp. (assembly GCA_964582215.1). GTDB lineage: Bacteria > Pseudomonadota > Alphaproteobacteria > Rhodobacterales > Rhodobacteraceae > TMP-24. Next base: position 6,777 of record CAZORV010000149.1, on the reverse strand, counting down.
TGAAGAGGGCGCGCTTGATTTCGTGCAGCAAGAGGCCCTGGCGCAGCGTGTCCGACAATTTGTTGGCGATCAGGAAGGCGCGGGAGTTCTGGCCCGGGAAGAAGATCGGCAGGATCGTCGCGCCGGTCGAACGGACGATCTTGTGGGTGAAGACGTTCCATTCGCTTTCGACCGCCGGGCCCCACCAGCCTTCGGACATGGCGACCTTGCCCGCCGGAAACAGGATGATCGCGCCCCCGGCCTTCAGATGTTTCAGCGTCGCGTCCCGCATCTGCAGGCCAAGCTCGCGGGCGTTCGCCTCGTGCGGGAAGGGCACGGGGATCATGAATTCCTCGACCTCGGGGATGCCGGTCAGAAGCGAGCGGGTGAGGATCCTGAAGTCGGACCGGACCCGGTTGATCATCTCGGCCATCACCATCCCGTCGACAAGGCCGGACGGGTGGTTCGCGACCACGACCAGGGCGCCGGTCGCCGGAATCCGGGCGATCTCTTCGGGCGGCGTGTCGATGCGGATGCCCATATGGCGGATCGCCTTGGGCCAGAAGGGGGCGCCGACCGGGGCGCCGGACTTTTCGAACGCGCGGATCAGCCGCAACAGCGTGACCTTGCCGGTCAGCCATTCGATGGTGCGGATCGTGCCGGCCTTGAACGGGTTGGAAAAGGTGCCGGCATAAGACAGGCGGCGCATCTCGTAGGGACGGTCGGCGCGGCTGACCCTGTCGTCGGGTAGGGCGGCCGAAGTTTCTGCCATCGGTCGCACAGTCACGCCTCTTCGCCGAAGCGATTGGCAACAAGGGCCTGCAGCGCCGCCAGCAGTTCGGCGGCCTCGGGACCCGAGGTGGCGACCGACACGCGGGTGCCCTTGGACGCGGCCAGCATCAGCAGGCCCATGATCGAATCGCCCGACACGCTCATCCCGTCTTTTTCCACCGTGGCAGCCGCATCATGTGTCTCGACAACTTCGACGAATTTGGCCGAGGCCCGGGCGTGCAGCCCCTTTTCATTGATGATGTCCAGCACCGCTGCGGTCATTGGCTGCCTTGCCCCGATCCGACGTAACTGTTGATATACTTGCGCCCGGCTTCCAGCGCCGAGGCGACGGCCTCGGACACCGGCAGGGCACGGCTTTTCGCCAGTTTGATCAGCATCGGCAGGTTGGCGCCATAGATGATCTGGCGGTCCTCGGACACGCAGGCCTTGAGCGAGAGGTTCGAGGGCGATCCGCCGAACATGTCGGTGACGACGACGACGCCATGGCCTTCGTCCACGGCATCGGCCGCGGCGATGATCTCGTCCTGCTTGGCGGCGCGGTCATGGTCTTCTTCGATGGCGATGGCGCGGATGCCCTGTTGCGGGCCAACGACATGTTCGACGGCCGAAAGATATTCTTTCGCCAGCCCGCCGTGCGCGACGATCACAATTCCGATCAAGTCCCGCCACCCATTACGTTTCTGGACGATCCCGTCATCCGTCTTTCCAGTTCCCGATGCCTTATAGACACCTGCCAGCCACGCTCTGCAAGCGCCTTGGCCATCGCGTCGGCCAGCATGACGGACCGGTGCTGCCCGCCGGTACAGCCAAAGCCGATGGCGACGTGGCTCTTGCCCTCATCGACCTGGGCTGGCAACAGGAAAAGCAGCAAATCCCGGGTTTTTTCAAAGAACGCCGCGTAACGCGCATCGGTCTGCACGTATAGGGCGACTGCCGGATCGCGGCCGTCCAGTGCCCGCAAATCGGCGTCCCAATGGGGATTCGCCAGGAACCGGCAGTCGAACATCAGGTCCAGCCCGCGCGGGACGCCACGCTTGTAGGAAAAGGAATGGACCGAGACCGCCAGCCGCTCGGTCGCGCCGGTGCCGACCCAGGCGGCGATCTCGGCCTTGAGGTCGTGGGGCGACAGATCGGTCGTGTCGATCAGCACATCGGCACGGGCGCGGATCGGCGCCAGCAGCCCGATCTCGCCCTCGACGGCGTCTTCGGGGGTTGCGGCGCTGATGAAGGGATGGCGGCGACGGGTCTCGGAATAGCGACGGAGAAGTTCGTTCGGGGCGCAGTCGAGGAACAGCAGCTCGACCACGACCTCGGGGCGGCGGGTCAGGTCGTCGATCAGGTCGATCAGCGCCGCGACGGAAAAGTCGCGGTTGCGCACGTCGATGCCAAGCGCCACCGGGCGACCGATGGGCGGGCCGTCGAACAGCCGGGGAACAAGGCTGAGCGGCAGGTTGTCGATCGGCTCGTACCCCAGATCCTCAAGCGCATGGATCGCGGTTGCCCGCCCGGCGCCCGAGGGGCCGGTGACCATCAGGATCTGGTGCTGGGCGTCGCCCTGTACGTCACCCGGTACGGGGCCTTGCGCTGCGGTTGCGGTGCCGGTCATGAATGCCTGTTTCTGGTCGCCTAGGCGATCCGTCCCGCTTTCATATATTGCAGGACGGCCGCAGGAAAATGTGCGCCCGCAAATCTGTGAAGACAAGGGAGAGTGACATCAGACCATGTCCAGGACCGCATCTGTGGCAGTCGCATCACTTCATCCTGCCCGAGGTCGGCGACCAGAACCAGCCGCGCGGCGGGCAGCGCCTCGGCCGCCAGAAGGCCCACACCCCGTGCCTCGATCATGCCGCGCAGCCGGTCGGGGGCGGACACGAACAGCCCGCCGTCGCGGGCCCGGAGGCGGGTCTGATCGTCGCTGACCAGCGCACAGCCAAGGGCCATCAGCTGCAGCGCCAGCGCCGACTTGCCTGAACCGGACGGGCCAAGGATCAGGACCGCCCGCCCGTCCAGCGCCACCGCGCTGGCGTGAAGGCAGTCTGGCGGGCCTTCGGTCAAATCGGCAGGCCGACGACGAACCGCGCGCCCAGGGGCTCCGAGGTGATGTCGGCATCGGTCGGGCGGATATTCTCGGCCCAGATGACGCCGCCATGCGCCTCGACGATCTGTTTCGAGATGGCAAGCCCAAGGCCCGAATGTTCGCCGAACTGGCCGGGCGGGCGTTCGGAATAGAACCGCTTGAAGATCTTGGTCAGCGCCTGATCCGGGATGCCGGGGCCGGTATCCTCGACCACGACAAGCACCCGGCCGTCGCGCTGGCGGGCCCAGACGCGAACCGCGTCGCCCTCGGTGCAGAAGGACACGGCGTTGCTGATCAGGTTGACGAAGACCTGCGCCAGACGCGCCTCGAGCCCGACGGTGATGATCGGCTCGCTTGGCAGGTCCGAGATGAATTCGACGCCTTTCGACCGCGCCTCCTGGCCCAGATATTCGGACAGGTTCTGAAGCATCTTCAGCAGGTTGAAGCTTTCTTCCTCTTCCTTGACCAATTCGCTGTCCAGTCGCGAGGCGTTGGAAATGTCGCTGACCAGACGGTCCAGCCGGCGCACGTCATGGTCGATCACATCCAGCAGCTTGTCGCGCTGATCATCGCGCTTGGCGACCCGCAGCGTGCCCACAGCCGACCGAAGCGAGGCGAGGGGGTTCTTGATCTCGTGCGCGACGTCGGCGGCGAACTGTTCGTTCGACTCGATCCGTTCGTAAAGCGCCGACACCATGCCGCGCATGGCGCCCGACAGGCGGCCGATCTCGTCCGGCCGCGCGGTCAGGTCGGGGATCCGCACCCGCGAGGGCGACATCTTGCGGGCGTTCTTGTCGCGGCCAAGTTCGGCGGCGGCAGCCAGATCGGACAGCGGGTTGGCGATGGTCGAGGCAAGGACAAGGCTGAGCCCGATCGAGACGATGATCGCCACGACGAACATCTGCAGGACCTGCTCACGCTCGACCCGGACCAGCTGGTTGATCTCGCCCGCGAACGAGGTCACGGCCGCGACGCCCACCACCTTGTCGCCCTGGCGGATCGGGGTTGCGACGGTAAAGGTCGCGTCGCCGCGCTCGTCATGGCCGGTGCGGACCTGCGTGGCGCCGCCAAGCGCCTCTTTGACCAGCCCCTTTGCCAGTTCTTCCGGGCGGATGGTGATGTCGGGGTCGGCGGCGGGGGCCAGCAGCATGGCAATCCCGTCCCAGACCCGGTTCAGAAGATCGGTGATGATGGTCGAGCGCTGATCCCGCTGCAGGCCGGCGACAACCTCTTGCGGTGGCCGCGGCATCCCCACGGACGAGGAGACAAGCTGCCCGCCGCCGTCATAGACCAGCAGCTCGACCCCTTCGGGCAGTTCGATGCCCTTGGTCGTGGCCACCGTGTCGATCCCGTCGCCGGTCAGGAAATTGGCGGGCGGCGCGTCCTGAAGCTGCGCCTCGAACACATCGGCGATCAGCTGCGCCTCGGCCACCAGACCGCTTTCGCGCTGCAGCACAAGGCTGTTGCGGAACGGGTTCAGGTAAAGAACCCCGGCCACCAGAACGATCATTGCCAGAAGGTTGAAGGTGATGATCTTGCGCGCCAGCGGCGAGCGGTTAAGCGAAATGAAGCTGCGGCGTTCCCGCCCCGCTTTCAGTTCGGAATCGACGACGCCCTCGGGTCCAACCCAATCTTCGCCGAGGACCACATCGGCCCGGTCAGAGGTCTTGCCGCGCACACTCAACCTCAATGCAGGTTGTTATTCTTCATTATAGCGGTAGCCGATCCCGTAGAGGGTCTCGATCGCGCCGAAATCGTCGTCAACCATCCGCATCTTCTTGCGCAGCCGTTTAATATGGCTGTCGATGGTCCGGTCATCCACATAGACCTGATCGTCATAGGCCACGTCCATCAGCTGATCGCGGCTTTTCACGAAGCCCGGCCGTTGTGCCAGGGCCTGCAGCAGCAGGAATTCGGTCACGGTCAGGGCGACGTCCTTGCCCTTCCAGCTGACCGAATGGCGCAAGGGATCCATGGTCAGATGGCCGCGGGTGATGATCTTCGTCTCTTCGGTCGTTGCCACCTCGCCCGTGGCGATCGCATCCTGACGGCGCAGAAGCGCGCGAATACGCTCGACCAGAAGCCGTTGGGAAAACGGCTTTTTCACATAATCGTCGGCGCCCATCCGCAGGCCCAGAACCTCGTCGATCTCGTCGTCCTTCGAGGTCAGGAAGATCACCGGCATCGAGGTTTTCTGGCGCAGGCGCTGCAGAAGGTCCATCCCGTCCATCCGCGGCATCTTGATGTCGAGGACCGCCATGTCGGGCAGGCGCTTGTTGAAGGCGTCAAGGGCCGACTGACCGTCATTGTAGGTCTCGACCTCGAACCCTTCGGCCTCAAGCGTCATCGAGACCGATGTCAGGATATTTCTGTCGTCATCCACCAGCGCGATACGCGACATTTTCGCTTCCTTGTTCTGCTCTGCCTTGTTTTGCGACAGTTTCGGTTTTTCGGGCCGGGGAATCAACAGCGAACTGCGAATCGGCGCGGGCCGGTGGTCCGCCTGTGGCATAAAGTTCCGTTCTGGGGCCAATTTACCGCACTCACCTATGGATTGTGTCTTTTCGGGCAACGGCGGCGCCCGCGGTTGCGCTAACATGGGAATGGTTGCGCTAACAGGAATAAATCCTTCTGGTTCAATATGATAGGCTGTCGTAAGCCTTGGTCCATGGCCCCGCACGGGCCACCGCCCCGTTGGCCCGGGGCACGGTGCAAGGCCGGTCGACCGAACCAGAGACGCCGCATGGGCGGCTACAGGAGCAAGTGAATGACGACAGGACGCGTGAATCCCGCAAACCGGCTGGAAGAACAAGGTGTTACGGGGCTCGGCCATGTCTATTACAACCTGCGCGAACCCGCCCTGGTCGAGGCGGCGCTGAAGCGGGGCGAAGGCACGCTGGGCAAGGGTGGTTCGCTTCTGGTGACGACCGGCGCCCATACCGGCCGCTCGCCCAAGGACAAGTTCGTGGTCCGCACGCCCTCGGTCGAAGACACGATCTGGTGGGACAACAACGCGCCGATGGCGCCTGACGCCTTTGACCGGCTGCATGCCGACATGCTGGCCCATATGAAGGGCCGCGACTATTTCGTGCAGGACCTCTTCGGCGGCGCCGACCCCGAACACCGGCTTGACGTCCGCGTCGTGACCGAACTGGCCTGGCACGGGCTGTTCATCCGCCATCTCCTCCGCCGTCCGACGGCGGGCGAACTGGACGAGTTCGCCCCGGAATTCACCATCATCAACTGCCCCTCGTTCAAGGCCGACCCCGCGCGCCATGGCTGCCGGAGCGAAACGGTCATCGCGCTGAACTTCGACAGGAAGCTGATCCTGATCGCCAACACCGCCTATGCGGGCGAGAACAAGAAGGCGGTCTTCACGCTGCTGAACTACATCCTGCCCGGCAAGGGTGTGATGGCGATGCATTGTTCGGCCAACCACGCGATCGGCAATCCCGACGATGCGGCGATCTTCTTCGGCCTGTCGGGCACCGGCAAGACCACCCTGTCGGCGGACCCCTCGCGGACGCTGATCGGCGATGATGAACATGGCTGGTCGGACAAGGGCACCTTCAACTTTGAAGGCGGCTGCTATGCCAAGACCATCAACCTGTCGCGCGAGGCCGAGCCCGAGATCTATGCGACGACCGAAAAGTTCGCGACCGTCGTCGAGAACATGATCTTCGACCCCGAGACGATGGATCTCGATTTCGAAGACGGCTCGATCACCGCCAACACCCGCTGCGCCTACCCGCTCGACTATATCTCGAACGCTTCGGCCACCGCACTGGGCGGGCATCCGCAGAATATCGTCATGCTGACCTGCGATGCCTATGGCGTGCTGCCGCCGATCGCCCGGATGACGCCGGCACAGGCGATGTATCACTTCCTGTCGGGCTTCACCTCCAAGGTCGCGGGCACCGAACGCGGCG
>CAZORV010000148.1:0-7554 GCA_964582215.1 uncultured Frigidibacter sp. | reverse complement strand
ACCGCCGAGATGATCAAATACGCCGCCAATGCCTTTCTCGCCACCAAGATCACCTTCATCAACGAGGTCGCCCTTCTGTGCGAAAAGGTCGGCGCCGATGTGAAGCAGGTCTCAAGGGGCATCGGCCTTGACGGGCGGATCGGCAACAAGTTCCTGCATGCGGGCCCCGGCTACGGCGGATCCTGCTTTCCCAAGGACACCCAGGCGCTGGCCCGCACCGCCCAGGAATATGCCGCGCCCATCCAGATCGTCGAAACCGTCATCAAGGTGAACGAGGAGATCAAGCGCCGGATGGTGACCAAGATCACCGACCTCTGCGACGGGTCGGTCAACGGCAAGACTGTCGCGGTTCTGGGGGTGACCTTCAAACCCAACACCGACGACATGCGCGACGCCCCCTCGCTGACCATCGTGCCCGCGCTGATCGGCGGCGGCGCCCGGGTCAATGTCGTCGACCCGCAGGGCCGCCGCGAAGGCCAGCACATGCTGCCCGGCGTCACCTGGATGGAGGATGCCTATCAGGCCGCCAAAGGCGCCGACATCGTGGTGATCCTGACCGAATGGAACGAATTCCGCGCCCTCGACCTCAGGCGCCTCGGCGCCGGCATGGCCACGGCCCGCATGGCTGACCTCCGCAATGTCTATTCGGCGGCCGAGGCGAAAAAGGCCGGCTTCACCGCCTATGCGGGCGTCGGCCGCTGACCCCGCGCGCCCTGCCATTTTCTGTCGGCAAATATCCTGGGGGTCCGGGGGCAAAGCCCCCGGCGGGTCGACGCACGAAGTGCGGCGAAACCCGGCAGGGTCAGGCAAAGACCCCGCGATAAAGCGCGCGCAACTGCGCCTTCTGCACCTTGCCCATCGCGTTCCGCGGCAGGTCCGCGCTGATGACGATATGCCGGGGCAGCTTGAACCGCGCCAGAACCGGCGCCAGCGCCGCCAGGATCGCGCCGGCGTCCGGCGCCGCCCCGGCGCGCGGCACGATGATCGCCACCAGCCCCTCGCCCAGATCGGGATGCGGGGCGCCGATCACCGCGCTTTCCAGAACCGAAGGCAGGGCGTCGATCGCCTCTTCCACCTCTTTGGGATAGATGTTGAACCCGCCCGAGATCACCAGATCCTTCGCGCGCCCGACGATGGTGACATAGCCATCCGCCGCCATCACCCCAAGATCGCCGGTGATGAAGAACCCGTCGGCGCGCCGTTCGGCGCGGGTCTTTTCCGGCATGCGCCAGTAGCCCTGAAAGACATTCGGGCCGCGCACCTCGATCACCCCCACCGCCCCGCGGGGCCGCTGGGTACCATCGGGATCGCAGACCCTCCCCTCGCCGCCCGGCCGGGGCCGGCCGCGGGGGCGGGGCCGCCGCTCGCCCTCGTAGGGGTTCGAGGTGTTCATGTTGGTCTCGGTCATCCCGTAACGTTCCAGGATCATATGCCCGGTCCGCGCCTGCCAGTCGCGATGCGTCTCGGCCAGCAGCGGCGCCGAGCCCGAGATGAACAGGCGGACATGCGCGGTCAGTGACCGGTCGAGCGCCGGCTCGGCCAGCAGACGGGTGTAAAAGGTCGGCACCCCCATCATCGCCGTGGCCTGCGGCAGATGGCGGATCACCGCCCGCGCCTCGAACTTCGGCAGGAAGACCATCGCCGCCCCCGCAAGCAGCGCCACATTGGTCGCGACAAAAAGCCCGTGGGTGTGAAAGACCGGCAGCGCGTGCAACAGCACGTCCCGCTCGGTGAAATGCCATTCGCGCACCAGCATTTCGGCGTTCGACAAAAGGTTCGCGTGGCTCATCATCGCGCCTTTCGACCGGCCAGTGGTGCCCGAGGTGTAAAGCAGCGCCGCCAGATCGTCCGGTCCGCGCGCCCCGGTCGGGAAGACCCCGGCCTGATCGCGCATCAGCGCGCCAAAACCGCCGCTGCCATCGGCGTTCAGCACCTGCAGTTCCGCCCCTGCCGCCGCCGCGACCGGGGCAAGACCCGGGGCAAGCGCCTGATCCGCCAGCAGCAGCCTGGCGCCCGCGTCGCCGACAAAATAGCCGACCTCGGCCGGGGTATAGGCCGGGTTCAGCGGCAGGAACACGATGCCCGCCTGAATCGCCCCGGCGATGACGGCCAGCATATGGGCGCTCTTCTCCAGCTGCAGCGCCACGCGGTCGCCGGGCTGAAGGCCCGAGGAGCGCAAGGCATGGGCGGCGCGGGCGGCCTCGGCCACAAAGGCGCCGAAGCTGACCGAAGGGCCGTCCGGCAAGATCAGGAATGTCCGGTCCGAACCGGCATGGGGGGCAAAGAGCGCGTCGTAAAGATGGTTGGTCATGTCCGGCCGGTCAGTTCGCATCACCCCGGATTGATAGCGGGCGCCCCGGCCAAAGCAAAGGCGGACGGCCCGCACCGGCGCATGCCGGCGCAAGGCCCCTTGACCACGTCACCTTGCGACCACCGAGCGCAGCGCCTGGCCCGGCAAGTCCGCCGCAATCCCTAACCTTGCGCCCATTTGCGCAACAGATTGGAGCGCGTCTTGGCGAGGCGGTCGAACAGGGCCGACTTGCCCTCGCGCGCGAACACCTCATCCACGGCCTGGTCGAGGTCGAACAGAATCTCGCGGTCCCCGGCGGCGCGGACCCAGCTTTGCACCCAGCCGACAACGGTCAGACGGGTGCCGCGCGTCACCGGTTCGACCCGGTGCAGCGTGGTCGAGGGGTAAAGGATCAGATCGCCCGCGTTCAGCCGGATCGCCCGCGCCTCGATATTGTCCTCGACGATCAGGGCGCCGCCGTCGTAGGCGGCGGGCTCTTCCAGAAACAGGGTGAACGACAGGTCGGTCCGCACCGCGCCCATCAGCGCGTCATCGACATGCAGCCCGTAGGTCTGCCCCTCGCGGTAACGCGACAGGATCAGCCGGGTCATGGCGCGGGGCCGGGCGGCCGACCGGAACGCCGCATTCTTTTCCAGCGCTGCCGTCACCCTGGCCTGAATCGCCTCGAGCCCCGGCGAGGCGACGGCCTGATCGTTCGCCTTGATCTCGCGCACGAACCGGCCAGCGGTCGCCTTGCCGTCACCGAATTCAAGGCTGGCGGCGGCGGCCCTGATCGCCGCCGCCTCCTCCGTCGTCAGAACCTGCTCGATTGCCAGAAACATCACTTGATGCCGTAGGTCGCCAGTTCAATCGTTGCCGCCGCGACGAAGAAGGCGTCGCTGCCGGCGGTGAGCGGCCCCTTCGGTGTCACGTCCGGCAGTTCTGCCGCCAGCCTGTCGATCGCCGCCTTTGCCGCCACGGCCGCCGCCTTCACCGGTGCCTCGTCGCTTTGGGCAAGCTGATCCACCTCGCCCCCGGCCGCGCGCAGAAAGCCCCAGGCGTCCTGATATTCGTCAAGCTCGGTGATCGCGCCATCCTTGACGCCGTCGCCATATTCCTCGGCGGCCTTGCGCAAAAGCATCGACACGGCCAGCAGCCGGGTCTTGGCCGAAGGCGCAAGGGCCGCGCGGGCCTTTGCCAAACCGGCCACAGCCGCTGCATGGGCAGCCTCGACGTCAGCGGCGGGCTTGCCGCCCTTGATCGCCATCTCCAGCGCCACAAGCTCGGCCTCGAAGGCGGGGACATTGTGTTCCTCAAGCTCGTGCTCGATCGCTTCGTAGATCTTGGCCTTGGGATGGCCGTAATGCAGGGCGGCGCTCGGATCGCCGATGGCGAACGTCGCCTGACCGGCGATCAGATGGCCCTCGATCTCGCCAAACTCGACCAGCAGGCCCAGCAGCTCGTCACCTGACGCTGCGGAGACGGCAGCCCCACCTTCGCCGCCTTCGCCGCCTTCGCCGCCGCTTGCATCAGCCAGCCACAGTGTCTCGGGCGGTTGGGCCGGCTGGCCGGCGCCGATGGCGCCCGCCCCGGCCGCGCCCGTCAGCGCCAGACCGACGACGCCCGCAGCTGTCAGAACCGGCCATTTACGGGCCGCAACGCGGCGCAGAGGTTTGTTTGTCTCGGACATTGCCGTCTCCTTCGTCTGCTTTGGGCCGGTTTAGCGGCCGGGCGGCGGACGGTCAACCTATATCCGATTTTTTTTGTCAAGATTGCGAGTCGACCAGAAAAAAACCGGCGCAGTCGCCTGCGCCGGTCCGGAGTCATCCGCCAGAAACGCCTGTCAGGCGAACAGCGACGGCGCGCCCATCTGCTGGTGAACGTCGTCGACCGTCGCGCGGTCAAGGCCAAGACCCCTTGCGAGGCTGACCAGATATTGCGCCTCGTTGCGGTTATCGAGGTCGATGGCCATCAGCGACATGGCATAGACCTGCGGCCCCAGCCCCTCCGGTACCTGACGGCAAAGCCCGTCGACATCCACGGGTGCCGCCAGTTCGCGGCGGACGAAATCCATCTCTTCCTTCGTCGCCTGGCCCAGATTGTCGGTCAGCTTCTTTTGTTCCGTCGGGTCGATGCGCCCGTCGGACTTGGCCGCCTGGATCATCGCCTTCAGCATCAGCCCCGCTGCGGCCTCCTGATCGCGCGACGGCGCGGTGGCCGGTTCGCCGCCGTTCTGGAAAGCGTCGTTCAGCACATCCTTCAGACCCCTGGTCCCGGCGCCGGCAGCCGCACCGGCACCCGCGCCGCCCAGCAGGCCACCCAGAATTTCCCCAAGCCCGCCGCCCTGACCAAGCTTGCCCAACACATCGTCAAGGCCACCACCCGACGACCCGCCACCCGCGCCCTGCCGTGCCCGCCCGAGGTTGTTCAGCAGATCGCCCAGCCCGCCGCCGCCGCTTGCCGGTTCGTCCTGCGCCACCGGGCCATTGTCATCGCCGAACGGATCGGCCGAGGGGCGCCTCTGCCCGTGCGGCGCCGCCTGCCCGCCCGCCGGGGCCTTGCGGAAGATCTCGCCCATCATGTCGTCAAGGCCGCCCTTGCTGCGCCCGGGCGAGTTCGGCCCGCCGAACGGCCCGCCGCCCCCACTGACCGGGCCACCGCCCGACGGAATCAGCCCGCCGCCGCCAGCGCCACCCTTGATCATCCCGCCGACGGTCTTGGCGACCATCACGCCGATGGCCACTTTGGCCAAGGTTCCCATCAGACTCATCACACCCCTCCAGGTTTCGCCCCGCTCAGGCTACACCTAAAACCACCGCCCGCCAGAGGGGCAGGGGAAATTTCCCGGGCCCACGTCAGGCCTCGGCGACATTCAGCCAGACGCCGCCCCGGGGCCGCAGCGTCAGGATCAGAACCGGCGCCGGATCGCGGCCGGGAACGGCGGTGAACCGGAACCGGGCCAGCAGGGTCGACAGGATGATCACCGCCTCTTGCAGCGCGAACGAGGCGCCGATGCAGATGCGCGGGCCGCCGCCGAAGGGCAGATAGGCAAAGCGGTCAATGGCCTTCGGGTCGGCAAACCGCCCGGGGTCAAAGCCGTGCGGATCGGGCCAGAGCGCATGGTGGCGATGCAGCGCATAGACCGGCAGCATCACCGTATCGCCGGGCCGCACCTCGCGCCCGCAAAGCACGTCCGCGCCGCGCGCCGTCCGCGACAGAAAGGCGGCCGGCGGGTAGAGCCGCAAGGTTTCGTCAACGATCCGGCGGCAAAGCGGCAGGTCGCCCAGATCGGCAACCGTCGCCGCCCGGTCGCCCAGGGCGGCCCGCGCCTCGGCCCGGGCGGCGTCCTGCACAGCCGGATCAAAGGCGCACAGGTAAAGCGCCCAGGCCAGCGTCAGGGCCGTCGTCTCATGCCCCGCGACGATGAAGGTCAGAAGGTTGTCGCGCAGTTCCGCGGTGTTCATCCGCCGCCGCGTCTCGGGGTCCACGCCCTCCAGCAGCAGGTCGAGAAGGTCGGGCACCGGCTGCGGGCCGACCGTCCGGCGACGGTCGATGGCCTGATCGGCCATCCGCTTCATCGCCCGCATCGCCGGACCGACCAGCAACCGCGAGGGGCGCGGCACCCAGGCCGGTGCGCCGACGATATCAAGAAGCGAGGTCCGCGCCGCCCCCGCCATATAGGCGTCGATCGCCCGGTGGACGGCAGCGCGGTCAAACCCCTCGCCGCCCGAAAAGGTCACGTCGGAAATCACTTCGAAGGTGGTGGCGACCATTTCCTCGAAAAGATCGGCCTGGGCGCCTGCTCCGGCTCCGGTTTCGGCCCCGATCCGCGCCCCGATGCGCGTCACCGCCCGCGCGGCGGCCAGGGTCATCACCGGCGCCAGCGCCTGCACATTGCGAACCGAAAAGGCCGGGGCGGCGGCGCGCCTTTGCCAGTGCCAGTGCGGGCCTTCGGCGATGAACAGACTGTCGCCGATGGCCGGGGCCAGGATCATCTTGGTGACGTCTGACTTGGGGTAATTCCCGACATTATCCTTCAGTATCTGCCGGTTGGCGGCGGGATCCATGACCATGTGCCAGCGCTTCACCGTCCGGCCCGAAATGATCGGCACATGCGTCGCCATTTCGGGGATCAGTTCAAGGACATTGCGCCGGGCGGTCCGGAAACTGTCCCAGACGCCTTTGGGCCTTGTGTGCAGGGGCACCTGCACCGGCAGGCGTCCGGCAGCGGGATCGGTCCTGTTCATGCCCTGAACATAGGCGCCGGTGCGCGCCCGTCAACGCAAGGTGGCAACGCAGGTTGGCAACGCAGGTTGGCAAACGGGGCCATTGCCCGGCGAACCGCGCTCGGCTATGGCAAGGGCAACCTCGGGGGTTTGAAATGACAGTCTTCACGCGCGTCGCCTGCCTTGCGCTTGGCCTTTTTCTGGCGGGTTGCGCCGCCGATGACCTGACAGCGCCGCCCAAACCCTTTGGCGACTTCGCCCTGGGTTATGCCATCGTGGTGGCCGACAATGCCGAACCTGCCGGCCCCTCGCGCAAGGCCACGCCCGACGAATGGGAGGCCGCGCTCGGCAAGTCGCTGCACGCGCGCTTTGACCGGTATAAGGGCAACAAGCTTTACCATCTGGGCGTCGGCGTCAAAGCCTATGCGCTGGCGGTGCCCGGCATTCCGGTCGTGCTCAGCCCCAAGTCGGTGATCGTCGTCGCCGTCGATGTCTGGGACGACACCGCCCAGCGCACCATCAACCCCGAGTCCAGGGAATTCACCGTGTTCGAGGGGCTGAACGGCTCGACCGTGATCGGGTCGGGCCTGACGAAGTCGCGCGAACAGCAGATGCAGACCCTGTCCGACAATGTTGCGCGCCACATCAATGACTGGCTGATCGAGAACAAGGCCTGGTTCACCCCCGAAGCCGTCGCGGCCCGCGCGGCCCTGGCGGCGGCCCAGCCCGCGACGGCGAAACCGGCCAAGGGCAAGACCGCAAAGCCCAAGGCGGCGAAACCGGCACCCGCCCCCGTACCGGCCCCAGTGCCGGCCCCAGTGCCGGCCCCCGCCCCGGCGAACTGACGCTTGATTTTTCACGGCGCTGCCGATAGTCAGCGCCCGCATATGAAATCGGGTCCTTTGCGGCCCCCAAACCCATGAGGCCCTCGCGAAATGGCAAAGGCGAAGTTTGAACGGACTAAACCGCACGTTAACGTTGGCACGATTGGTCACGTTGACCATGGCAAGACGACGCTGACGGCGGCGATCACCAAGT
>CAZORV010000147.1:0-7616 GCA_964582215.1 uncultured Frigidibacter sp. | reverse complement strand
ACGATTGGTGGGATGCGGTCTATGAGGACTTCGAGCGCATCTGCGACATCCTCGGGGTCAGCCTCAAGACCCGGCCCGTCCGGCTTATGGGAGGTGGCACCCGCCAAAAACCTTGCATCTGGTTCTCGGGGTTTTGGAGCCAGGGGGATGGCGCGTGCTTCGAGGGATACCTCAGTCACGCCAAGGGCGCGACCGCGAGCATCAGGGATTATGCCCCACAGGACACGAATTTGCATGGCATCGCGGATCGGCTGCAGGCCATTCAACGGCGGAACTTCTATCAACTCGCCGCTGAGGCAAGCCACCGGGGTCGCTATTGCCACGAATTCACCATGTCCGTGGACGTCAACCGAGACAGCCCGACTGGTCAACCACCGACCGACGATGCTGAGGAGGTCGTAACAGAAATCTTCCGCGATCTGGCCCGCTGGCTCTACCGTCAGCTTCAGGGCGACTATGACCACCTCACCTCGAATGAGGCGATCGAGGAGGGGATCATCGTGAATGAGTACACCTTCACCGAAGGAGGGCGGCGTTTCGGGTGAAACTGACGCTGTGAATACCTTCCCTCATCCGGCACTTGAAATGTACGTCAAATGGGCGTACATGATGACAAGTTATTCAGGAGGCGCCCATGCTTGGTTTCCATGACACCACGCGCGCGATCGATGAGCGCAATGAGGCCCGGATGAATTTCCGGACAAAGCCTCGCATCAAGACTGCAATCCAGCAGGCAGCGGCGCTTTCAGGCGTCGACGATTCCGTCTTCACGATGAATGCCGCCTACCAGGCCGCGCTGACAACAATCGCTGCTCATGAACGGACGGTGCTGTTGCCGGTCGATCATGAAGCGTTTTTCGCGGCGCTTGACGCGCCGGCAGCGCCGACTGATGCTCTACGCGCGGCTTTCCGTCGGCACAGCGAGACGGTTGTGTCGAAGTAAATGGTGGCTTCACAACCGGTCGCCTACACCATTGAGCCGTTCGATCCAGAGAAACATGATCGGGCGGCTTTTTCTTGCGGTGTTGAACAGGTCGACAACTATTTTCAGAAGACTGCCAACAAGCTGGCAAAGGCGGACAACGTCCGGCTTTATGTGATGGTCGATCCTGCCGGCACGGTGATCGGTTTCTATGCTCTCAATGCCCATGCCGTTCACTTTATGGAACTGCCCGCAAAGTTCGCGCGGACACGGCCTTCGCACGGCAATATCCCGTCCGCCTACATCTCGATGATCGGGCGGGACCAAAAGTTTCGCGGGGGTGGATATGGTGGCGATCTGCTTGTCGACGCCTTACGTCGGATCGCGGTTGCGGCCGATGCCATAGGCGTCGCTGTCGTCATGCTTGATGTGCTCGATTGTGGCGATCCCGACCGCGTTGCGCGCCGCAAAGCTCTTTACGAGAGCTACGGGTTCCAGTCGCTGGCATCGAACCCGTTGAGGATGTTTATGGCCGTCAGCTTGGTTCGAATCCTCATCGCTGAAGAAGATGACAGACAGAAGAAAGACGCGGCGCTTGAAGAACTGGCGCGGCTTGGGCAGGAGTATGATCGAGACTGAGGTCTGGAAAAACGGCTCGTGTCAACCTATCGCTTGGCAAATTCGGTCAGCTTGCCAAGCGATAGGTTGGCGGAAGCAGGATCGTCATCCGAATATACCCAAGAAGCTCTGGGCCTCTGCTTAGCTCCTTTCCTACCGGCACATCGTCACCGGTTCCCGTCGATCCATTTCGACATCAGGCCCTTATCGCGGAAACATTCGTCCGGGACAGCGCGGCGCTTGATCCGGGCGAGACGCTCGGCAAATGCCACCTGTTTCGACGACGGCAGCTGGTCGAGGGCGGAGACTGGTTTCAGCCTGGCCTGCGCATCGATCCAGGAACTCAAGGCCCGCCGATCCTGCTGCACGTCCCAAGGTAGCAGTGTCTGGTTCTTGAGCGCCAGTGACCGCGCATAGGCGATCTGTTTCGGCGTCACGGGCAGGGCGAAGGTGGTGTCTTCCATCGGGGAAACTCCCTTGCTGGTTGGATTCCATACATAGAACATAACACGAACAAAATCAACCACCGCTGTGCCAAGGATCGACGTTCGAGAGGCAGAGGCAGGATGGGGCAGGGGGAGCTGGAAGGCTGCGCGAGAGCGCCTTCGGCTCACCGTTTTCCCCAACCTGAGGTGTTCCGATGACGTTTCAACCGCTGATCCCGACCGTGCTGCCGCCGGTCGCTGTTTCTGTTTTGACTGATCCTGCGACCGGGGTCCTTGCCGTGGCCGAGGCCCTGCAGCCCGATCTGGCGCAAGGGTTTCAAATCGACGCGCTGCGCCTGCGCCTCGAGATGGAGCGCGCCTTCGGCGGCTCCGATGCGATGGGCGCTTGGGACTGGAAACTGGCTTATGAGGCGGGCGAGGTGGCGCTGGTCCTTTTCCTGCGGAAATTCGGTCGCGCGTTGCTGGCTCGGGCTGGCTCCCTTGCCGCGCTGATGCCGATCCTCGCCAAAGTTTCGGGGCTTCTGCCAACCCATACGCGACGGTCGGAAGAAATGGAGCGATTCCAGCAATTCTCGACGCCGCTGCCAATGGGGCTTGCGGCTTTGGCCGCCGCAAAGATCACCCACGCGGACTTGGTCCTCGAGCCTTCGGCTGGAACGGGGCTTGTTGCCATTCTGGCTGAAATCGCAGGCGGCGTTCTGGCGTTGAATGAACTCGCCGAGACCCGGGCCGATCTTCTGCGCCTGCTGTTTCCCGGCCGCCCCGTCGCCCGTTTTGATGCCGCGCAAATCGACGATCATCTCGACGCAGGGCTTCGCCCGAGCGTCATTCTGATGAACCCGCCGTTCTCGGCCGTGGCCAATGTCGATGGCCGGACGACCGAGGCGACGGCGCGACACATCCGCTCGGCGCTGGCGCGCCTTGCGCCCGGCGGCCGCCTTGTCGCCATCACCGGTGCCGGTTTCGCGCCCGACGCCCCGGCCTGGGCCGAGACCTTCGGCCGACTGACCGAGACCGCGCATCTGGTGTTCACCGGCGCTGTGTCTGGTGCTGCCTTCGCCAAGCACGGCACCAGCTTCGAGACGCGGATTTTGGTCTTCGACAAGTGCCGGGGTGGCGCGCAGGGCGGCATCACCACTGATCTCAGCCTGCCCATGGCACTTGACGCAGCACATCTCCTGTCCCGGATCGCGACCGAAGTCCCGCCGCGTCTGGAACTGGAAGCCACCGCACCGGTAGGGCCGGATCGCCTTTCCCCCTTCTCGGGACTTCCCGCCCGCCCCACCCGCGCTGCGGTTGGCGGTTTGCGCGCCGCATTAACAGCCACGGCCAGTTCTGCCGATGCCGAAAAGCTCGCCTACGCCCTGCGTGAGACGATCGAGGACGATACTGCCGCGCGTTTGTCAGACGCGATCTATGAGACCTTCACTCTCCAGTCGATCGCGATCCCCGGCGCTATTCCACACCCGACGAAGCTGGTGCAATCCGCCGCCATGGCCTCGGTCGCGCCCCCAAAACCCAGTTACCGCCCGAAGCTGCCTGCGGCTATTCTGCGGGACGGGCTTCTTTCGGACGCGCAGCTGGAGACGGTGATCTACGCGGGCGAGGCTCATACCGGCCATCTCGCAGGATCCTGGAACGTCGATGAAACCGGTGATCTTGTCTCGGCCGCACCTGACGGCGCGAGCGGCGCTGTTCGTTTCCGCCGCGGCTTTTTCCTCGGCGATGGCACGGGGGCGGGCAAGGGCCGACAGTCGGCTGGGATCTTGCTCGACAATTGGAGCCAAGGCCGCCGCAAGGCCCTCTGGGTGTCAAAGAGCGACAAGCTCTTGGAGGATGCTCAGCGCGATTGGTCGGCTCTCGGTCAGGAGCGGCTGCTGGTCACGCCGCTGTCGCGCTTTGCGCAGGGCCGCGACATCCCGCTGACCGAGGGTATCCTCTTCACCACCTACGCCACACTTCGCTCGGACGAACGCGGAGCCAAGAAATCCCGCGTCGATCAGATCGTTGACTGGCTCGGGGCCGACTTTGACGGAGTGCTCATCTTTGATGAAGCCCACGCGATGGCCAATGCCGCAGGCAGCAAGGGTGAGCGTGGCGATACCGAGGCCTCGCAGCAGGGCAGGGCGGGCCTGCGCCTGCAGCACAAACTGCCGAATGCCCGCGTGGTCTATGTCTCAGCCACCGGGGCCACCTCGGTTCACAACCTCGCCTATGCGCAGCGGCTCGGCCTCTGGGGTGGCGAAGATTTCCCATTTGCGACCCGTGCCGAATTCGTCGAGGCAATTGAGGCCGGTGGAGTCGCAGCCATGGAAGTGCTGGCCCGAGATCTCCGCGCCCTCGGCCTCTACACCGCGCGGTCGCTGTCTTACGACGGCGTCGAATATGAACTGGTCGAACATCCCCTCACTTTGGAGCAGCGTGCCATCTACGATGCCTATGCCGGGGCCTTCGCCATCATCCATAACAACCTCGCCGCCGCGATGGAGGCTGCCAATATAACCGGTGACAGCGGCGGCACCCTCAACCGGCAGGCCAAGTCCGCCGCGCGTTCGGCCTTCGAGTCCGCCAAGCAGCGCTTCTTTGGCCACCTGCTGACCTCGATGAAGACGCCGACGCTCATCGCTTCGATTGATGCCGATCTGGTTGCAGGGCATTCCGCCGTCATCCAGATCGTCTCGACCGGCGAAGCGCTGATGGAACGCCGACTCTCGGACATCCCGACCGACGAGTGGAACGACATCCGCGTCGACATCACGCCGCGGGAATATGTCCTCGATTACCTCGCACATTCCTTCCCGGTGCAGCTCTATGAGCCCTTCACCGACAGCGAGGGCAAACTGTCGTCGCGGCCCGTGTTCCGCGACGGCCAGCCTGTCGAATGTCGGGATGCTGCCCGACGTCGCGACGCCTTGATCGAGAAGCTGGCCTCGCTTCCCCCCGTGCCCGGGGCACTGGATCAGATCGTCCAGCGCTTCGGCACCGATCTGGTGGCGGAAGTGACCGGCCGCTCGCGCCGTATCGTGCGCAAGGGCGAGGGTGCGGCGGCACGACTTGTTGTCGAAAGCCGCGCCGGATCGGCCAACCTCGCGGAAACCGCCGCCTTCATGGACGATCAGAAGCGAATTCTGATCTTCTCTGATGCGGGCGGTACGGGGCGCAGCTATCACGCTGATCTTGGCGCGAAAAATCAGCGCCTACGCGTCCATTACCTGTTGGAACCCGGCTGGAAGGCCGATGCGGCCATCCAAGGTCTCGGCCGCACGAACCGCACAAATCAGGCGCAACCGCCGCTGTTCCGCCCCATCGCCACGGATGTTAAGGCGGAAAAGCGGTTCCTCAGCACCATCGCCCGCCGCCTCGACACGCTCGGGGCGATCACACGGGGACAGCGGCAAACCGGCGGACAGGGGTTGTTCCGCCCCGAGGACAATCTCGAAAGTCCTTACGCCCGCGATGCCCTGCGTCAGCTTTACCGCAAGCTCTATCGCGGCGATGTCCCGGGTTGCTCGCTCATGGCTTTCGAGGATGCGACCGGCCTGAGCCTCACCGATGACAACGGTCTGAAAGACGATCTGCCCCCAATCACGACTTTCCTCAATCGCCTCCTGGCGCTGACGATTGCGATGCAAGGCATCCTGTTCACTGCCTTCGAGGACCTTCTGGCGCAGCGCATCGAGGGTGCCATCACCGCCGGGATCTATGACCTCGGGCTTGAGACGCTGCGCGCCGAGAGCTTCCGCGTCACCGATGCGCGGGTGATTTACACCCATCCCGGCTCTGGCGCGGAAACCCAGCTGCTGACCATCGCCCAGAAGATCCGCAACGCACCGCTCTCCTTGGCCGATGCGCTCGATTGGCTGGATGACCCCAAGGCGCGGCTTCTGGTCAACAGCCGTTCGGGGCGTGCGGCAGTACAGGTGCCGGCCACAAGCCTGATGTTGGACGACGGCACGATTCAACCACGCCTGCGGCTGATCCGGCCGACGGAAACCCACACGTTCCCGGTCAAGATGATGGAGGACACCCATTGGCTGGAGGCTGATCGCGCGGCCTTTATCGCCGCCTGGACAGATGAATTCGCGGAAGTTCCCGAATTCTCGGAATCCTCGCTGCACATCGTCGCGGGGCTTCTGTTGCCAATCTGGAAGCAGCTGCCGCAGGACGAAACCCGCGTCTACCGCCTGCAGACCGATGACGGCCAACGCATCATCGGTCGCCGTGTCTCGCCCGCCTGGGTCGCGACCACGCTCGCGGATGACGCGCCGAAGCTCAGTGCAGCGCAGGTCCATGCCCTCGCTCTGGAGGGCAAGACCGTGGTGCGGCTGGCTGACGGAATGGAGTTGCACCGCTCCCGAGTGATGGGGGTCAACCGGGTCGAGCTCTCCGGGTTCACGGAAGCGCAGAAGGACCGGCTCAAGGCCGATGGCTTTTTCTCGGAGATCATCGCCTGGAAGCTGCGCCTCTTCTGTCCGACGGACTCCGGCGGTGTGAAAGTGCTGGATCATCTGCTTGCACGCTTCCCCATCCAGGGTCTACATGCACGCAAAGGTTGTTAATCGTGTGTGCCATGTCATTGGAAACAGAAGATCTGTTGCGGGATCTCTCGCAAAATGCCGAAAGCGTCTGCCGTCACTATCTTCCCGCCGGGAGGCGGGAAGGCTCCTACTGGATGGTCGGCGATTTGCAGAATAATCCGGGGCGTTCGCTGTTCGTCAGGCTGACTGGCCCCACATCCGGGCCGGGGGCCGCCGGGAAATTCACCGACAGCGCAACCGGTGATCATGGTGATCTCCTCGACATCATCCGCGAGCGCACGGGGATCACGCGCTTTCCCGACCTTCTGGCCGAGGCTCGCGCGCATCTTGGCCGTCCGCAGCCGGTTCTCCCGGAGCTGCCGGTGCAACGGGCGACAAAATCCCCATGCGGCACACCAGAGGCAGCCGCGCGCTTGTTTGCGGCCTCGGTGCCTGTGGCCGGGTCTCTGGCAGAAGTCTACTTGCGCTGCCGGGGCATTGCCCAAGCGGTGCCGAGCGGAACCCTACGCTTCCACCCGAAGTGCTGGCATCGGGATGAGGGTCAGACCAAGCCTGTCCCCAGACCAGCGATGATCGCCGCGGTCACCGATGGGGCAGGGGCCTTGCAGGGCGTGCATCGCACTTGGCTTGAGCCCAACGGTCAGGACAAAGCGGCCGTCGACACACCGCGGCGGGCTATGGGTCACCTCCTCGGCAATGCCGTCAGGATTGCACCAGCAGATCAAACCCTCGTGCTGGGGGAAGGCATCGAGACCATGCTGTCCGTTCGCGAGGCGGCCCCTTCTTTGCCCGTCTGGGCGGCTCTCTCGTCGGGTCACCTCGGAGCTGTCCTGTTGCCCGTAGGGTTGCAGCGCCTCTACATCGCCATCGACCGTGATCCGGCGGGGCAGCGCGCGGCGGAAAGGTTGATTGGCAGAGCAACCGAGGCCGGGATTACCGTACGGGTGCTCGAGCCGCGTCTCGGGGATTTCAACGATGATCTGCGTGCCCACGGCGCTGAGGCGCTGCGCCAGCATCTGGCAGAGCAGATCGACCTCAAGGATCAGCATCGGCTGACGATCTGAACTCTCAAAGCGCAAAGGCAGTCAGGGA
>CAZORV010000146.1:0-7637 GCA_964582215.1 uncultured Frigidibacter sp. | reverse complement strand
CTTCGAGGATCATGCCGCCCTGGTTCTTGAAACCTTCGCCGATGACAAGATCAAGTTCGAAATCCTCGAGCGCGGGATAGAGCACCTCTTCCACGACCGGGTTCAGGCGGTGGATCTCGTCGATGAACAGGACGTCGCGGGCCTCGAGGTTGGTGAGGATCGCCGCGAGGTCACCGGCGCGGGCGAGAACCGGGCCCGAGGTCATGCGGAAGTTCACCCCAAGCTCGCGCGCCATGATCTGGGCGAGCGTGGTTTTGCCAAGGCCGGGGGGGCCGTGGAACAATGTATGGTCCATCGCCTCGCCGCGCATCCGCGCGCTTTCGATGAAGACGCGAAGGTTGGCGCGCGCCTCTTGCTGGCCGACGAAATCGGCCAGGGTCTGGGGGCGCAACGCGCGGTCGGCATCTTCGGGCCGGGGGGCGGCGCGCAAGGTCGGATCGGGGGTCAGCATCGGCGGCCTTGCCGGGGGGCGCTGCCCCCCGCCCGTTCCGGGCGCCCCCCGGGATATTTGGGGACAGAAAATGTCATATGGGCGGTTCCGGTCAATGTTTGGGGGCCAGGTGTCGGAGGGCGGCGCGGATCAGGGCGGGGGCGGCGGCGGCGGGATCTTCGCCCGAGGCCTGTGCCACGGCGGCGGCAGCCTCGCCCTGGGCATAGCCGAGGTTGATCAGCGCCGAGAGCGCGTCGGCGGTGGCGCTGGCGGATGGTTGCGGTGCGGCGGGGGGGCGGGGCGCGGCGGCGGGGCGTTCGATCACATCGTCGGTTGGTTGGGGTTCCGGCGGGGCGGCGAGGCCCAGTGCCATGACGGCGGGGGCCTTGTCCTTCAGCTCCATCACCACCCTTTGGGCGAGTTTCGGGCCGACGCCGGGCGCGGCCTTGACCGAGGACCAGTCGCCCAGGGCGATCGCGCGCCCGACGCCTTCGGCGCCGAGGGTTCCGAGGATCGCCATCGAGGCCTTGGCGCCGACGCCCTGCACGGTCATCAGCAGCCGGTGCCATTCCTTTTCCAGAAGTGTGGTGAAGCCGAAGAGCTGCAACAGATCCTCGCGCACCAGAAGCTCGGTGAAAAGCGCGCAGGGGCTGCCGGCGGCGGGCAGGGCGGCCGCGGTCCGGGCCGAGACATGGACGATATAGCCGACGCCGCGCACGTCGATCAGCACCTGATCGGTGGCCCGGTGCAGGATCGTCCCGGCAATCCGCCCGATCATGCCGCCCCCTTCAGCGCCTGCGCGAGGCGCCCGGCACTTTGCAGATGGTGGGCGTGGCAGATGGCGATGGCCAGCGCGTCGGCAGCATCGGGCCCGGCCAGAACGACCCCCGGCAACTGATAGCTGACCATGCGGGCGATCTGGCCCTTGTCGGCATGGCCGACGCCCACCACCGCCTTCTTGACCGCGTTGGGCGCATATTCACCGACCTCGATCCCCGCCGCCGCCGGTGCCAGAAGCGCGATCCCCCGCGCCTGACCCAGCTTCAGCGTCCCGGCGCCGTCCTTGTTCACGAAGGTCTGTTCGACCGCCGCCGCCGTCGGCCCGTGGGTTGCGATCACCTGTTGCAGGGCGCGGTAAAGCGACAGGAGCCGGGCCGCCAGTTCGGTGCCTTCGGAATGGATGATGCCGTTCGCCACATGGCTGAGTCGTGCGCCCGCCACGTCGATCACCCCCCAGCCGAGGTTGCGAAGGCCCGGATCAATTCCCAGAACGCGCATGAAATCCCTGATCCGGTGTTTTTGTTGCTTGCCCCGTGACTAGCACGAAAGGAGAACATCGGAAAGCGCGAAAGCCGGACCGGTTAAGCCATGATGAATGCGGGACGCTCGGCAGTCTGAATCCGCCGTCGGATGTTGATAAAACGACATATCGCGACCCGGCGTAAGGTGGATTATGTCAATAATATAACAAAGTAGTGTGCATCTTTCCGATGGGACCGCCCGAAACCGACCATTGCACAAGATGCATAGCTGGAATGCTTTTTGCCACTCTGGTGGACGGATTGTGGATATCTTATCTGCTGCCTTGTCGAAGGCGATCATGCCTTTAGGCCGCTGTATATGAGGAAATGGAAATGTCTGCGTTTGAATCGACCCGCACTGCGAAGAGCTTTGGCGCTTTCGATCTTGTCAGCTCTGTTGTCGCTTCGGTCGCTTCCTGGAATGATGCGCGTCTGACGCGCAACGCCCTTGCCAAGCTTACGGATCGCGAGCTGGACGATATCGGCCTTTGCCGTGGCGACATTGAACTGGTTGCGTCGCGCGCCGCCTGAGGGCGTCGCCGACCCGCGACGGATGTCGCCAAGGGCCCTGCCGGTTCATCCGCAGGGCCTTTCGCTTTTCAGGATATTGCTGCGGGTCAGCCGAAGAGGCGTCGCAGTTGGGTGGCCAGCGCCAGCGTGACCGGATCGGCCTGCAAAAGCCAGGCCCCGACCCGGTCGGTGTCGCTGCCCTGACGCAGGCTTTCGACCTTTTGCACGTAGGCGTCGCCGCCGATGGCGACATGCAGCCCGGCCTTCAGCCCGAACAGGACAAGTGCCGTCACCAGAAGCGTGCCGGGCCAGCGCGGCAGGCGCCAGCGGCGCCGGTGGGCGTTGTAATAGGCCATCCCGAGCGTGCCGTTGGCCTCGAACCCGCCACCGGCCTCGTGGGTCCGCTCGATCCGGCCAAGACGGCCCTGAAAGTCACTCATATTCCGATCGACCATTTCGGCCTCCCGAACGTTCACCTGACGTCAGCCTAGCAGGCTAGGCCGCGAATGCGGCGGATTTTCGGCGGATTGCTCAGCTTTTGCGCAACACTAACGTGATCCACTCGCCAATGTCGTCGCGCGCGGCCAGAGTGAAGCCGTTGCGGCGGTAGGTGGCGGCGACCTCGTCGGCCTGACTGTTCAGGATGCCCGACAGGATCGCATAGCCGCCCGGCTGCATATGGGCCGCCATGTCGGGGGCAAGGGCGATCAGCGGGCCTTTCAGGATATTGGCGAAGACCAGATCATAGGGCGCCCGGGCGCCAAGGTCGGGATGGCCGAAGCCCGCGGCCTCGACGGTGATGACCCTGTCGCCAAGCCCGTTGGCCCGGGCATTGGCCGCCGCCACCTCGACCGCCACCGGGTCGATGTCCGAGGCGATGACCGGCCGGTCCCAGATGGCCGCCGCCGCCATCGCCAGAACCGCCGTGCCGCAGCCGATGTCGGCGACGTTCCTGCCGTTGAAGCCCGCCCGGTCCAGCCGGTCGAGCGCCAGAAGGCAGCCCTTGGTCGTGCCGTGATGGCCGGTGCCGAAGGCCATCGCCGCCTCGATCAGCAGGCCGACGCGGCCCTGGGGCAGCTTGCCCGCGTCATGGCTGCCATAGACGAAGAACCGCCCGGCCTCGACCGGCTGAAGTTCGCGTTTCACATGCGCGACCCAGTCGGTTTCGGGGACCAGCGACACGGCAAAGGGCCGCGCCCCGTAGATCGCCGCCATCAGGGCAAGTTCGGTGTCGTCAGGCTCTTGCTCGAAGTAACAGCCGACCTCGTACTGGCCCGATCCGTCCTCGATTTCAAAGACACCGACGCCCACCGGTTCGGGCAGGAAATTCTCCATCGCTTCGGCCAGCGCCTCGGCCGACTCTTTCGCCTCCAGCGTCGTCAGGGCGGAATAGGTTGGCATTGCTGGCCTCCGGGCACCCTTTGATGTTGCGGCGCGGCATAGTCCGGGGTCGGGGCAAGGTCAAGCGGCGGGGGGTTGCAGCGACCGGATATAGCGCCAGGCAAGAAGGGCGGCGATGCCGCCGGCAAGGATATTGGCGGCGGCATTGGCCCAGATCACCCCGGGCGCGGCGAAGAGGCCGGTCATCAGCAGGGCGGCCGGGAACATCAGGATGCCGTCGCGGAACCAGTTGGCACCGGTGCTGATCAGCGGGCGGCCAAGGTTGTTGAAGGTGGCGTTGGCGACGAACAGCGCACCGGTCAGAACGAAGCTGCCCGCCGCCCAATGGGTGAAGATCCGCACGACCGTGGCGCCGTCATCCGACAGGCCGAACGACCGGATGATCGGGCCGCTCAGCGCCGCCATCAGCGCCCAGGTGATCAGCGTATAGACGGCGCAGAATTTCAGCGCGGCGACAAAGGCCTCGGCCACGCGGTCAGGGCGACGGGCGCCGTAGTTCTGGCCGATGATGCCGCCGATGGCACCCGACAGCGCGAAGATCCCGCCGAAGGCCAGGATCGTCAGGCGCATGACCACGCCCCACCCGGCGACCGCGCTTTCGCCGAAACCGGCAATCTCGCGCGTCAGGATCCAGTTGCCGAAGGGGGTCGACAGCTGGGTGGCGATCGCGGGCAGGGTGATGGCGGCATAGGGGCGGGCGAACAGGCGGATGTCGGCAAGGGTCGGGCGGGCCATCAGGTCATGGGTCCTGAGCAGGAAACAGAGGCCGGTCCCGCACATGGCCACCCGCGCCAGGTTGATCGACCAGGCGGCACCGGTGATCCCCCAGTCGGCCCAGATGATCAGCACCGGGTCAAGGACGATGGCGATCAGCCCCGCCGCCATCGTCACCATCATCGACCGCCAGGCATCCCCCACCGACCGCAAGAGCGACGAGGCCATGATGCCGACCGAGACCAGCGCCATCGACGGCAGGGTGATGGCCAGAAACTGTTCGGCGCGGATCAGCACCTCGCCCTCGGCACCCGAGGCGGCAAGGATTGCATGGCGGAAGGTCCAGATCAGCGCCGACAGCGCCAGTTGCACCGAGGTGCTGATCACCATCGCCGTTGCGGCAATCCGCCGGGCGCGGGGCCGGTCGCCCATGCCGATGGACCGCGCCACCAGCGCCACCGCGCCGATCATCATGCCGACGCCCAACGAGATCACCGCGAACTGGATGGTGCCGGCGATGCCGACGGCAGCCATGTCGGCCTCGACCCGGCGCTGCGATATCCACCAAAGCGCCAGGAAATCGACCAGAAAGGTGAAGGAAAGGCCAAGCGCACCCGACAGGGCCATGGTCACCACATGCCGCATCAGGCTGCCGGTGACAAACTTCCCCTGTTCGCGCGCTGCCCCCGCTGCCCCAGCCACGATTCCGGCCATGATCCCGCCCACCCCTGTTTCCCCGCCAGCGATAGCGGCTGGCGCGGCGAAAGACCATGGCAAGCGCGCGTGCGGGCGCGCACAAGGAAAGTGCAGATGTGCGCCTAGTAAAAGCTTTGCGGGTCGATGTCGACCGACAGGCGCAGGTTGGCGGGCAGCCGGAGCTGGCCGATCCATTCCGCCACGGCGCCCTGAAGGGCCGCGCCCTTCGGCGCCTTGACCAGCAGCCGCACCCGGTGCCGCCCGCGCACCCGGGCGACCGGCGCGGGCGCCGGGCCGAAGACCTGCGCGCCGATCCGGCGCAGGGGCGCGTCGCGGCGGGCGAGTTCTGCCCCGAAATCAAACACCTGCTGCACGTCGGGCGACGAAAGGACGATCCCTGCCAGTCGGCCGAAGGGTGGCATGGCCGCCGCCCGCCGCTCTTCCGCCTCGGCCCGCCAGAAGGCCTCTTCCTGCCCCGACAGGATGGCGCGGATCACCGGGTGGTCGGGTTGGCAGGTCTGCAGATAGGCCTCGCCCGGCTTGTCCGCCCGCCCGGCCCGCCCCGACACCTGCCGCATCAGCTGGAAGGTCCGCTCGGCGGCGCGCAAGTCCGACCCCTGCAGGCCAAGATCGGCGTCGATCACGCCGACCAGCGTCAGCAGGGGGAAGTTGTGCCCCTTGGCGACCAGCTGGGTGCCGATGATGATGTCGGCGCCGCCCGCCGCAATCTCTTCGATCCGCGCCTTCAGCGCCCGGGCACTGGCAAACAGGTCCGATGACAGGACCGCCACGCGGGCGCCCGGAAACCGCGCCGCCACCTCTTCGGCCAGCCGCTCGACCCCCGGGCCGACCGGCGCCAGGCGGTCCACGGCCTGGCACGAGGGGCAGGCGACCGGCATCGGTTTGCTGTCGCCGCACTGGTGGCAGACCAGCCGCTTCAGGAACCGGTGCTCGACCATCCGCGCGTCGCAATGGTCGCAGCCGATCTGGTGGCCGCAGGCCCGGCAGATGGTCACCGGCGCATAGCCCCGCCGGTTCAGGAACAAAAGCGCCTGTTCCCCCCGCGCGATCCGCCCCGTGACCAGCGCGGCCAGCGTCGGGCTGATCCAGCGGTTCGCCTGCAGTTCCTCGGCCCGCATGTCGATGGTGTTCATCTGCGGCAGTTCGGCCGCGCCGAACCGGCTGGTCAGGTCGATCCGCCGGTACTTCCCGGCCTCGGCATTCACCCATGTCTCGAGACAGGGCGTGGCCGAGGCCAGCACCACCTGCGCATCCGTCAGCGAGGCGCGCAGCACCGCCATGTCGCGGGCATTGTACAGGACCCCGTCTTCCTGCTTGTAGGAGGTGTCATGTTCCTCATCCACGACGATCAGGCCAAGGTCGCGGAACGGCAGGAACAGCGCCGAGCGGGCGCCGACCACCAGCCCCACGCCGCCCTCGCCCGCCATGCGCCACAGGCGGCGGCGTTCGGTCTGGGTCACGCCGGAATGCCACTCGCCGGGCTTTGCGCCGAACCGTTCCTCGACCCGGGTCAGGAACCCCGCCGTCAGCGCAATCTCGGGCAAAAGGACCAGCGCCTGGCGCCCCTGCCGCAGACATTCGGCGACGGCCTCCAGATAGACCTCGGTCTTGCCCGAGCCGGTCACCCCCTTCAGCAGGGTCGTGCCATAGCGCCCGGCGGCCATCGCGGCTGAAAGCGCCCCCGCCGCCGCCGCCTGATCCGGCGCCAGCGCCTTGCCCGCGCGGTCGGGATCAAGGCGCGGGAACGGCAGATCGCGCGCGGCCTCTTCCTCGGCCACGACGCCCTGCTTGACCAGCCCCTTGACCACGCCGGTCGTCACCCCGGCCATTTCGGCCAGTTCCGACAGGGTGAAGGCCGCGCCGCCGTATTCGTCCAGCACCGCGATGACACGGGCGCGGGCGTCGGTCATCCGGTCCGGCGACCGGGGGCCGCCGCGATAGACCCGGCGCGGCCCCGGCGGATCGGCCAGCCCGGGGGCCCGTGTCGCCAGCCGCAGCATGGCGGGCATCGGCGTCAGCGTGTAGTCGGCCGCCCGGACCAGAAAGGCCTGCATCGCCGCCCCCATCGGCGCGGCATCCAGCACCCGCGTCACGGGGCGCAGCTTTGCCGGATCAAACCCGCCCTCGCCCCGCCCCCAGACCACGCCCAGCACCCGGCGCGGCCCCAGCGGCACCTCGGCAAAGGCGCCGGCGAAACAGCCCCCCTCGGGCGCGCGATAGTCCAGCGTCTTGCCCAAAGGCTCGGTCGTCAGCACCGCGACGGCGTCACCCTCGTCAAAAAAGGTCAGATCGGCCACGTCAGCGCCTTTCCAGGGTTCCGACGCCCGCAGGCTTGGTCTAAAAGAGTGCCAAACAGAGGCCAATGCAGGGGAAATGCCATGAAATTCTTCGTCGATACCGCAGATGTCGCCGCCATCAAGGAACTGAACGATCTCGGCATGGTTGACGGCGTGACCACCAACCCCTCGCTGATCCTGAAGTCCGGGCGCAACATCCTGGAAGTGACCAGGGAAATCTGTGACATGGTTTCCGGCCCCGTTTCGGCAGAGGTTGTGGCGACAGAG
>CAZORV010000145.1:0-7686 GCA_964582215.1 uncultured Frigidibacter sp. | reverse complement strand
AGGGCGCGGGCTTGTAGTCGGGATAGGTGGTGCCCGCGCCGATGCCGGTGACGAAGGCGTCGGCGGGGCGGAGGATCTCGCCGTCCCAGGCGGGCTGGACGAAGGGGACGATGCGGCCGCCCTGATCCAGCGTCCGCGACAGGATGGTCACAGGGTCGCAGCGGATGATCCGGCCATGGTCATTGGCATAGCGGTCGCAGGCGCCGGTCTGGCCGGGGGCGATGTAGCACATCACCGGGCAGGCATCGCAGCGGATCTTGTCGGGTGCCTGCATCGCTAGCCCCTTCCCCTGATCGCGGCCAGAAGCCGGTGCGGCAGGACCGGCAGGCGGGTGACGGAAACGCCGGTTGCGTGGCGGATGGCGTTCAGGATGGCGGGGGCCGTCGGGATCAGCACATGTTCGCCCAGGCCCTTGGCGCCGAAGGGCCCCTCGGGGTGCGGCACCTCGATCAGGATCGGGTGGATGGGGGGGACGTCGCCGATGGTCGGGATCAGGTAGTCGTGCAGATTGTCGGTGCGGCCGGGCTGATAGTCCTCCATCAGCGCCATGCCGATGCCCTGGGCGATGCCGCCCTCGATCTGGCCCTCGGCCAGGGTCGGGTTGATGGCGCGGCCGACATCATGGGCGGCGGTGATGCGGGTCAGCGCCACCTTGCCAAGCTCCATGTCGACCGTCAGTTCGACCATCTGCGCGCCATAGCCGTAGACGGCGTAAGGGTTGCCCTGCCCGTTCGCGTCCAGCGGGCTGGTCGGCGGGTCATAGGTCTCCTCGGCCGACAGGACATGGCCCCGGCCGTCGGCGGGCAGGTCGGCGAGCGGGATGCGCCCGCCTTCGCCGGTGATGGCCCCGGGTTCCAGCGCCAGCCGCGCGCCCTCGCCCCAGTTGCCCAGCCGCAGGATGGCGGCGCGCAGCCTCTGGCCCGCCGCCATGGCCGCGCGCCCGGTCACATAGGTCTGGCGCGAGGCCGAGGTCTTGCCCGCGTCGGGTGTCAGGCCGGTGTCGGGGCCGATCAGGTCGAAGGCGGTGACCGGCAGGCCCAGCGCCTCGGCACAGATCTGGGTGATCACGGTGTTCGAGCCCTGGCCAATGTCGGTCGCCCCCTGATGCAGCGCGATCCGCCCTTCGCGCGTCAGGCCGACAAGGATGGTCGAGGGGTTGGGCAGCGCGGTATTGCCGCAACCGTACCAGCAGGAGGCGAGGCCGACGCCATGGCGCGGGGCGCCCGGGGCGCCATTGGCCACCGCTGCCGCTGCCAGCGCCCCTGCCCAGTGGGGTTCCAGCGCCGACAGGCATTGGACGATGCCCGTGCCGTCCAGCCGCTGGCCGGTCGCGGTCAGGTCGCCGTCGCGGTAGGCGTTCCGCAGCCGAAAGGCCAGCCGGTCGAGGCCCGCCTTGTCGGCCAGAAGGTCATACAGCGTCTCTTGCGCGATGGCGGCCTGCGGCACACCAAAGCCGCGGAAGGCGCCGGAAACCGGGCCGTGCGTGTGGATCGCCCGCGCCCGGGCGGACAGGTTCGGTGTGCGGTAGGGGCCGGTCGCGTGGACGGGGACACGGTTGGCGACGGTCGGGCCCCAGCTGGAGTAGGGGCCGGTGTTGAAAATGCCGTCAAAGGTCATCGCGGTCACGCGGCCGTCCGCGTCGCAACCGATCCGCGCCGCGATCCGTGCCGGGTGGCGCTTGGTCGTCGAGGCCATGCTTTCGGCGCGGCTGTAGGTCATGCGGCTGGGCCGCCCGGTCAGCAGGGTCGCGAGGCCCAGAAAAGGTTGCAGCGACAGGTCGAGCTTTGAGCCGAAGCCGCCGCCGACGGCCGAAGGGATGATCCGCAGCCGCTCCGGCGGCAGGGCAAGGATCGCGGCTGTGTCGTCGCGGTCGAGCATGGGTGCCTGCGTGCAGGCGCGGATGACCAGAACCTCGCCCTCCATCCAGGCGGCACCGGCCTCGGGCTCGATATAGGCATGTTCGACGAAGCTGGTCTCGATCTCGGCTTCCACGACATGGGCCGAGGCGGCCAGGGCGGCGTCGGGGTCGCCGCAAAGGACATGGCCTTCGATCAGACGGTTGCCGGGACGCGCCGGGTGGATCAGCCGGTCCGAGGCCATGGCGGCGGCGGGGTCGGCAAGCGGAACCATTTCCGTCCAGTCGACGGGAAAGCCGGTCAGGTCTTGCGGGGTGCCGTCATCCTCGAACGCGACGATGGCGATGGCCTCGCCGCGCAGGCGGGTCGTGGCCTCGGCCAGCGCGGGCTGGTCGGCGAATGCGGGTAGCGCGCCGAACCGGTTGCGGCCGGGAATGTCGGCGGCGGTGAAGATCGCGGCGACACCGGGGCGGGCCTGACGCCAGGCGGCAAGATCGCCAAGCCGAAAGGCGGCATGGGCAAAGGGCGAGCGGACGGCCCGCAGCACCAGCCCGCCCCTTTGCCAGAGATCGGCGCCGAAAAGATCGCGTCCCGTGACTTTGGCCGGCCCGTCCAGCCGGGCCAGCCGGGTGCCGACCGCGCCCGAAACCGGTTCGGCGGCGGCAGGTGGCGCGGCAGCGGCCCGCACCGCCCGGATGATCTTGCGATAGCCGGTGCAGCGGCAAAGGACGCCGCCCAGCGCCTCGGCCACCTCGGCCTCGGACGGGGCGGGGGTTTTCTCGATCAGGGCGGCGGCGGCCATCAGCATGCCGGGCGTGCAGATGCCGCATTGCGCCGCCCCCTCGGCCAGAAAGGCGGCGCGCAGGCGCGACAGGGCCTCGGTCCCGGCCTCGACCGTCTCGACCTGCGCCCCGGCGATCCGGGCCGCCGGGGTCAGGCAGGCGCAGACCGGATGGCCGTCCAGTCGCACCGTGCAGGCGCCGCAGTCGCCCGCGTCGCAGCCGACCTTGGTGCCGGTCAGTCCGCAGTCCTCGCGCAGCACATCGGACAGCCGCCGGGTCGGCGCGACGCTCAGCCGCCGGGGCGCGCCGTTGAGGGTGAAGGCGATCTCAGCCATCGCCGCCCCCTGCCCCGGCCAGGGCCGCCACCGCCCGCCGGATCAGCGTCGCCGCCGCCCCGGCGCGATAGGCGGCGCTGGCGCGGATATCGTCCATCGGCGAAAGGCCCGCCGCCACGTCGGCATCGCGCACCTGCCCGGCCGCGTCGGCCAGCGCGGCGCCCGCCAGCGCCGCCTCGACCCCCGGCAGGCGGCAGGGCACGGCGGAACAGGCGCCGACGGCGATGGTGATGTCGGCGACCCGCCCCTCGCGTTCGACAAGCCGCACCGCGACCGAGGCGATGGAAATCACAAGATAGGCCCGCGCGCCCAGCTTGCCAAACAGCGACCGCCCCATCAGCGCCGCCCTTGGCACCCGCACTTCGGTCAGTACCTCGCCCGGGCGCAGCGCCGTCCGGCGCGGCCCGAGGATGAAATCGGCCAGGGGCAGCACCCGCAGACCGCCCGCCGAGGCCAGTGCCACCTCGGCCCCCACCGCCAGCAGCGGCGGAACCCCGTCGGCTGCGGGCGAGGCGTTGCAAAGGTTGCCGCCGATGGTGCCCGCAGCCTGGATCTGCCGCCCGCCCACCTCGCGCGCGGCGCCCTGCAGGGCGGCCAGCGCGGGCGGCAGGCTTGCCCCGGCGATCACGCGCCAGGGCGTCAGCGCCCCGATCCGCAGCCCGGCGCGCGACAGCGCGATCCCGGACAGGCCCTCGACCGCCGTCAGATCAAGGATGGCGCCCGCCAGCGCCTGCGCGCCGGTCGCCGGATAAAGATCGGTGCCACCGGCCAGAAGCCGCCAGTCGGCCCCTGCCATCAGGGCCAGCGCGGCCTCAAGGCTGCCCGGGCGCTGAAACTGACCTCCGCCTTGCAACCGACCCTCCGCCCTGACGATGGTGATCATATGTATACAAACTAGTTTGCGCCCGGTTCGCCCCGTCTGTCAACGAAAGCCTTCACATTCGCTTGCACGAATCTGCGGGCTGGCGCTATCCCCTTGGGGGTGAGCGCGCCGCATGAAACCTATGTGCTGGACGACCAGATCGGTTTCGTGCTGCGGCGCGTGACGCAGCGGCACCTTGCGATCTTTGCCGACGCCATCCCCGAGATCACCACGACCCAGTTCGCGACCCTGGCCAAGCTGGCCGAAATGGGCCCGCTGTCGCAGAACCTGCTTGGCCGGCTGACGGCGATGGATGCGGCGACGATCAAGGGCGTGGTCGACCGGCTGCGGCGCCAGTCCCTTGTCGAAACCACCGCCGACCCCGATGACCGCCGCCGCCTGACCGTCAGCCTGACCGCCGCCGGGCGGGCGCTGTTCGACCGTTCGGTCGCCGCCGCGCATCAGGTCTCGGCCCGCACCCTTGCCCCGCTGACCGAGGATGAGCGTCAGACTTTGAAGGCGATTTTGATGAAACTGACCTGAGGCCCAGATTGCCCGGTGACGCGCCGCGGCCCTTTCGTTTAAGATTTTCCCGGACGGGACTGGATTTCGCCCAGGCCCGCACGATATTGTGAACTCGATTAACATCAGGAGAGCCCCATGGCCGACTTCGACGCCCAGATCCTTGAAAGCCAGAAACAGGTGGCCGAGGCGCAGTCGAAAATCTCGGATCTGACCAACCGGATCGACGCGGCCAAGACCGGTCTTCAGGCCGGTCAGGGCATCAACATCGAGAATGCGACGCTGGATGCGGTCAACAAGCATGTCGATGTGATGAACGCCAATATCGCCGAACTGATCATGGGGCTGGACGACGTCACGGCGGGTTTTTCCAAGGATTTCGACGAGATGCGGTCGAAGACCGGCTGGGAAAGTTTTGTCGGGATCTTTTCGGACGCCAAATCGGAATCGCTGCGTCAGGAACGGCTGCGCACTGCCAGCGTCGATGACAAGCTGCAGGACCTGATCGCCAAGTCCGACGTGATCGTGAAGCTGCTGGAAAATCAGCTGGCGACGCTGAATGACCACAAGGCGCGGGTCGAGAAGAACCTGACCGAGACGCTGGTCGACCGGGAAACGACAGTGGGCGAACTGGAGGCGATCCGCACCGCGATCACCGCGATGGACCCCAGACTGATCGAGCTGGAAAACAGGATTTCCGTCGAACAGGATGCGGCGGCGCGCACCAAGCTGGAAAGCGAGCTGGCCGAACTGAACAAGCAGCACAATGCGCTGGTGCAGGACGAACAGGTCAAGCTGGCCAAGTCCCAGACGCTGGAACGCTATATCGAGACCGGCAAGACCTGGGTGGACAGCCTGCAGAATCAGGCCGCGACCCAGATGGTGCTGATCAACAAGCTGCAGACGGATACCAAGCAGCGCGTGGTGCTGTATGATGCGCTGACCAAGTCGCTGAAGACCGCCCAGCAGCAGGACGTCGCCCACCGGATCAACGAAATCGGCGTCGAGACCGACAAAGAGGCGCAGGCTGCCATGGCCGCCATCGGCGTCGCCACCAACGACCGGATGGCCGACATGATGGAACGCCACGAGGCCGACATGGTCTTTGCCCGCAAGGTGCTGGCCGACAAGGCCAAGGCCGACGAACGCTTTGCCCGGCGCTTTCAGGCGATTGTCGAAAAGCACGACAAGAACCTGTATGGCGACGCCGAGTGACGCCCCGACCCGTCATCCCCGTTTTGCGGAAGGCCTGCGGTGCCCGACCTTGACCTGACGACCGACCACAAGGCGCTGGAGGATGATCTGGCGGCGCGGCGCTATTTCCGCAAGTTCGACCGGATCACCCGGATGATGACCGGCGTGGCCGGGGCGATGGCGGCCGAGCAGTCGCTGAGTGCGCTCGATGGCGAGGTGCTGGAGGGCTATGTCCGGGCAATCTCGTCGACCTTCCGGGCGCTCAGCATGAAATATCTGATCGCCGGGCGGCTGAAGGCGGGCGCGCGGCATCTGACCATCGATTTTCACGAAAGCGGTTTCCCGGTCTTTCAGGAAATCGTCACGATGGCCAATGATGCGGCGCAGGCGGCGCAGAATCTGGCGGGGCCGGCGGACCCGGCGCGGCTGAAAGACGAGATGATCAGGGTCATCGTCGGCGAGCGGCGGGTGCCGGTCGACCTGCAATATGCCCTGTCGCAGCGCATCTATTACGAGCGGCTGGCGCGGGGCGGGCTGTTCTATCCGCAGATGCATCCGCAGGCGCAATGGCTGGCCGACCTGCCGAACGGGCGGCGGCGGTTCCTGATCCATTGGGCGACCTATGACAGCCAGATGAATGTGCCGACGGTCAGCCTGATGGAGGTCGAGGATTCCGGCCGCACCGCCCTGCCCAAGGACGGCGCCCGCTGGCCCGCCGTGCAGGCGCATCTGACCGCCCAGTCGGTCGGCGGGCTGAAACTTCTGACCATCGCCCGGGGCTTTGATGCCGATTTCCCTGATCTTCATCCCAAGCGGTTCCGTCGGCTGTTCCTCGGGCCGATGTATTCCTCGGCCTATACGCTGCAGACCGGGCCGATCCGCGATGTGCTGCTGGATGCGCGCGCGGCGGAGGGCGATGACTGGGCGCTGGCCTGGACGGTCGAGGAACTGGTCAGCGAACGGGTCGAGGTGGCCCGGGGCTGGTTCTCCTCGACCGAGAGCGAGGTCTTCCGCCTTGATCCGCTGAAGGGCGGGGCCGAGCTGGGCGCGAGCCTTGTGACGCGCAACCTGATCCTGCCGGAGCGGGTCTATCAGGCGCTGGCCGAGAAGGACCCCGACGGGTTCCGGCCGGTGCGGAAATATGTGGTGGGCAAGGATGGCCGCGTCGTGGTGCAGAACTGAGGTTCCGGCCCGTGGCGGGCGGAGCACCCCGGGGGTTTCACACCCCCGGGACCCCCGTGGGATATTTCGGGACAGAAAATGAGGGTCGGGCATGAGTGCGCCGCGTGACGAGATGGAACTGAAGGAAGAGGCGGTGCGCGGCCATTATCCGGCGGCGGCGGCGCTGTTGTCGGGGCTGGACCACAGCCCGCGTCTGGGCAGGGCGCGCGAGGCCGAGGCGGGGGTGGAACGCTCGCCCGGGATCGGGGCGCGGCCGCGGTTCCGGTCCACGACGCCGGGGCTGGTGACGCAGCCGGTGGCGCGGGCGGGCAGCGTGCGGCTGACCGAGCGGGTGATGGCGGTCGGCGGGGATGATCCGATCGTGGCCCCGCAGGAGGCGGTGGTGCTGCAGGCGCTGCGCCGGGCGCTGGCGATCGCGCTGGCGGTGGGCGAGGAACTGGCGGGCGAGAGCGGTCTGGCGGAACTGAAGAAGGCCAATCTCGAGGCGCGGCTGCCCGCGCCGCGCGCGGCCGAGTTTTCCGAGCTTCTGGCGGCCGAGGCGCTGGCGGTGCTGTTCACCTTTGCCAATGCCACCGCCTTCCTGCTGGCGCCCCACGCCAGCGAACAGACCGTCGAGATCGGCACGGTCGAAGAGGTTCTGACCGACAATGCCCTTCTGGCGCTGCATGGCGCGCTTTGGGAACTGGATCAGGACATCGGCCTGTTTGCCACAGACGAGGCGCGGCTGGTGGCGACGGTCCTGGCCTATGCCGAGGCGTTGATGGCGCGGGTCCGGGCCCGGGCCGAAAGCGCCCCGCGGCTTGAGGCGTTCCGCGCCCGGGCCTGGCGGGTCAAGGCCGACGATCTGCCCGTCACCGGCTTTGAGGCGGCCCGCAAGGCGCGCGGCAGCCAGTTGGCGATGGCCTTCAAGAAGCCCGAAGAGGTGATCGGCAACCATATCGCCAAATATCAGG
>CAZORV010000144.1:0-7736 GCA_964582215.1 uncultured Frigidibacter sp. | reverse complement strand
CGTAGTCAAGGGCCTGTTCGGCGTCCAGCACGTCGAGGTACTCGGCGAAGAACTCCCCCACCGCCTGCCAGGCCGGCAGCCCGGCCTCCGCTCCCAGCGACGCCACGTCCTCGGGGTCGAGCCCCAGCTGCCGAGCCCGCGCCAGCACTGCCCGCACCTGACGCGCGAAGCCCGCGGTCCCCAGCGCCGGACGCAGCACCTCGGGCCATCGCTCCCCCTGCTCGCCGGAGAGCAACTCCCGCACCCGGAACTCCTGCTCAGGCGCGGTCAGCAGCCGCCAGTCGCTGCCCTCCCCGTACTGATCCAGCAGCGACCTCGCCAGGGCGTGCACCGTGGTGACCGTCAACTGGGTGACCCCGCCCGCATCAGCCGCGATCCGGTTCCGCAGCGTGCTCGCCGCAGCTCGCCCCGGCGCCAGCACCAGCGGCGTCCGCCCCGCGCGCAACTCGGCGACGGCGGCCGCCGCAACGGCCGTCGTCTTCCCCGTCCCCGCGCCCCCGACCAGCAGCAGCGGACCTTCCCAGTTCGTCACAGCCACCATCGAACCATCTCCCACTGACAGCCTGCGGACTTTGGATGAGTGGTACGCTATCGAGTACTACTAACAAGGAGTTCTCCATGACGGCCATCACCGCGACCGAGGCACGTCGAACCCTGTTCGGGCTCATTCAGCAGATCAATGACGACCACACCGCCGTCGAGGTCGTGTCTCGGCACGGCAACGTCGTCATTCTGTCGAAGGACGACTACGACGCGATGACCGAGACCGCCTACCTGTTGCGAAACCCTGCGAACGCGGAGCGGCTGCTTGAGTCGATCGAGCGCGCACGAAGCGGCCAGTTCGAGCAGCACGACCTCCTCGACGCGTGAGCCGGAACTTGGTCTTCGACGCCAACGGTTGGGAGGACTATGTCTACTGGCAAACGCAGGACCGGCGGACGCTCAAGCGGATCAACCTGCTCATCGCCGACACGCTCCGCGAGCCCTTCGCCGGCATCGGCAAGCCGGAGCCACTCAAGCACGTTCTCTCTGGAGCCTGGTCCCGCCGCATTGACGAATCGAATCGACTCGTCTACTACGTGACGGACGAGCACATCGTCATCCTTCAAGCCCGTGAGCATTACTGAGCGCCGACTGGCCGGCTCGACCGGCGGGCGGCGGTATGCCATGCCGGTCCTGCTGCCGGTCGCCGGCACCTGCTTGGGCGTGGTGGCCGTCGCCGTTGAGTACGGCTGGCGGCAGCCGCTGCTGTGGGCGCCTGATCTGGTCGTCGGCGCCGCCTTCGCGCTGCTCGCCGGGCTGGCCTGGCATCGGGCACGAGCGGTGTCGCTGCTCGCCGCCGGCATCTGCCTGGCGTGGTTCGCCGGCACGCTCCTTCCGTTCGCCGCCTATTGGCATCGCGGCCTGCTGCTGCACCTGCTCCTGCGAGGTCTGCGTCACCGCCTGCCCGGAGGCTGGCACCGGGCCTTGGTCGGCGTCGGGTATCTCACGGCGATCGTGCAGCCGATCTGGCACAACGACCTGGCCGCCGCCGTTCTGGCGGTCTCACTTGCTGCCCTGCTAGTCATGACGCGCGCTCGTCCGGCCGAGCTTGCTTCCGGTCTCGCCTTCGCCCTCGTGGTGGCCGGCGGCGCGGTCGCCCGCACCATGGTCCCGCCGCGCGAGGCGGCCCTGCCCGTGCTGCTGGCCTACGAGGCGGTGCTGCTGCTGGTCTGCGTGCTGTGGATCGTCCGGGTGCGCGGCCCCGGGCGTGACCGGGTGACCGACTTGGTGGTCGACCTGGGCGCCACCGGCTCGGAGTCGCTGCGGGACGAACTCGCCCGCGCGATCGGCGACCCCACCCTGCGCATCGGCTTCTGGGACGCGACCGGCGGCGGCTATCTCAATGCCTCCGGCGAGCCCCTGGACGCCGCGAACCCCGCGGCCGGCCAACGGGTCACCCGCATCGACGGCGAGCACGGTCCGCAGTTGGCGCTGCTGCACCGGCCGGACGCCTTCGACGACCCACAGCTGCTCGCCGGCGTGACCAGTGCTGTCCGGCTCACCGCCCGCAACGCGCAACTGCAGCATCAGGCACTGCGGCGACTGGAAGCCGTTGAGGAATCCCGCCGCCGGATCCTCATCGCAGAGGACTCCGAGCGCCTGCGGCTCAGCGAGCAGGTGGAGGACGCGGTCGTCACGGAGCTGAGCGACATCGCCACCGCGATCCGCACGGCCGCCGAGAGCTCGTCCGCGCCCACGCTCGCCCGGCTGGAGACCGCGGCCACCCGCGTCGAAGAGGTGCGCGTCGCTATCGACGCCGCGGTCGCCGGGCTCGCCCCCTCCGATCTCGCCGACGGCCTGATGCCCGCGCTGCGCGCAATCGCTGAACGCTGCCCGCTGCCGGTCGAGCTGGCCGGGAACTCCCCGCGGCTCGCCGCGGAGGTCGAGTCGGCGGTGGCGTTCGCCTGCTCCGAGGCCGTCACCAACGCCGTCAAGCACGCCGGCGCCCAGCGACTGACGATCCAGGTCGACGGCCAGGAGGGCAACCTGGAGGTCGCGATAGCCGACGACGGGCGCGGCGGCGCCGAGGCGTCACGGGGCTCGGGCATCACCGGGATCACAGACCGTCTCGCAGTCCTCGGCGGCGCCGCCGCGATCAGCTCTCCCTCGGGCGGCGGCACCACGGTGACCCTGACGGTCCCGATCGCCAGCTCGCCGGCCTGACGTTCAGCGCTCGCCGGGCCATGGCGCCGAGTCCCCCGTCGCGGGTGCGCACGAGGGCGGCAGAACAGACGACCCAACGCCCACGTCAGCGGCGATCTCACGGATCCGGGCGATGTCGGCCGCGGTCTGAGGATCGGCCGAGAGCTGATCCACCACGGGCTGTGCCAGCGCCCGCAGGGCGGCCAGGTCGTCGGGCGACGCGAAGGCGAGCGTGCGCCGGGATCTGCACCAGCCATCCGCGGCCGCGGTGAACGACGCCTTGCGGTGGGCGTACTCGACAGCGTCCGCAACGGCCGCCAAGATCGCCTCCCGGTCGGGCTCGTCGAGACGGTCCCAGGTCTCCTGGGACGCGACGAGCGTGTTGAACTTGGGGAACAGCACGACGTTCGCCGTGGCGACCGCGCGGTTGGGGAGGACACCCGCCCACTCAAAGGCGCTCTCCGCGCCATTGAGCAGCCCGCCCGCTTCGTCTGTCACGTATCGGTTGACCACCACGGGTTCGGAACCCAGCGCGCGGAACAGCCTGCGCGATGCCTCCGCGTTGGGGACGCGCACCCGAGCACTCGCGAAGTCGGCCACGGCGACCAGCGGGTCGGGGTAGCCGACCGGCCTCCGAAGCGACTCGAAGAAGACGCCCAGCCCAACCCGCCCCTGGCCGACGGACGCGAGCATTTCGGTAGTCACTGGATCGGCGGCCACCACGACCGCGACCTCAGCGGAGTCGATCAGGAACGGAGTCTGCAGTGCGTCCATGCGGCTGATCCGCAGACCCTCGAACACCCGGGTGGGAAGGAGGGCAAGATCAGCCGCGCCGCTCGCGACCAATTCGGCCGCCCGCAACTCCGCCACCGTCGTCCCAATCTCGGTGGACTGCACGGCCACGTCAATGCGGCCACCCGAGTGTTCGGCCGCCCGGTCGGCCAGCAACTGTACGACGTCAGCGTAGGGAACCGCGGGGCCGTGGTCGGGGATCGCAAGCGTCAACGTGACAGGAGGCCTGCCGCCGCCGGCCTTGGTCCCCTCGGCCGTGCACGCCGCGAGGACGACGGCCAGGCCGGCCAGCATCGCCGTCAGCCGTCTGCTCCGTCGCCCTCGCGGTTGGTTCATCCGACCCGCTCCCAGACCTGTGAGGTCATCTGAACGACCGCCTCCATCCCGTTGGGAGATCCGATCGCCACCATGGTGAGGCTGCCGTTCTTGTCCGCCGTCCAGGTGTAGGACTCCGGGGGTTCGCTAGGGAACTTGAAGGTCACCTTGTCGCCGTTGATCCACAGAGGTCCGTAGACGGTCTCCGGGCTGGTCCCGGGGACCGTCATCGACCACTGCCCGTCTGCGATCTTCCATGTGTATACCCCCGCGTTGTTGGCGATCCACGCCTCATCCGTCACTCCCGCCTTTCGGAGATACTCCGTCGTCAGTTCGTAGCGGTAGGTCCCGTCGAGTACGCTCTGGTCTCCGACCGCCGTCGGGCTGTCGTTCAGGCATGGCTCGATGGACACGGGCGCTTCCTTCATGGCGATCCCCTCAATCGCGTCGATCATCTCGCGGTTACCGGGCATTGCCGCGATCTGCTCCACGACCGGTCTCGTGGCGGCGACCAGTTCGGAGTGCACCGCCGGAGTCACGTTCTCGATCGCACCACCCCCTGCGCAGAACTGGGCAGCTGCCTCGCGATCGGTCAGCTGGGTCTCCACCGCGTGCTGCCGGGTCGCGACGACCGCCTGCTCCAGCAAGCCACGCTGCGCGTCGCTCAGCCCGGCTGCCACCTCCTGATTGGCGACCAGTACGTTCACCTTCGGGTAGAACACCACATTGCCGGTCGTGGGCGCGGCCCCGGCCCTCACCAACAGCAGCGATGACTCCCGGCCGACCTGGGACGTTGGGTCGG
Source organism: uncultured Frigidibacter sp. (assembly GCA_964582215.1). Taxonomy (GTDB): domain Bacteria; phylum Pseudomonadota; class Alphaproteobacteria; order Rhodobacterales; family Rhodobacteraceae; genus TMP-24. The sequence goes on along the minus strand of CAZORV010000144.1, from coordinate 3,142 downwards.
GCTCACTGTCGACCACCGTGGCACCGAGAGCCTCATACATGGCCTTGGACACCGCGGAGGTCGGCACCCGCAGCGTCTCCCCCTTGTAGTCCATCAACCCGCGCAGCGGGTACTCGTAGCCGAACGGCCGCCGGAAGCCCTCGGAGAACATCGCCAATCCCTCGACGCCGGCGTCGGGAAGGCCGGCCATCAGCTGGGTCGCCAGGTCACCGCTCAGCACCTCGTTCAGCGTCTCGTCGGTGGTGATCAGGAACGGCGTGTTCAGCGGCTGCAGACTGGTCACCCCGAGGACGTCCCACGCCCGCGACGGAATCAAGCCCAGATCGAGATCACCGTTCATAACCAGCTTGGCCACGGCCTGGTCCCAGTCCTGGGTGTCCCCTGCCGCGTGCCACCTCGGCTCGATGGTCATCGCCCCGCCGGAGAGCTCGGACACCCGGCGGGCGAAGTCCTCGATCTGATCTGCCGCGGGGACTCCCGGCGAGTCGTCGGTCCCGATCGTCAGCGTGATCGGCGCCGGGGACTCGGCAGGGGCCGCTGTCGCTGTGCAGCCCGCGACCATCAGTGTGATCGCCAGCGCTCCACTCAGCGCCGCCTGCGTGCGCATGTTGGTCATCATCCGCTCCTTCCTGTGCGGTGTCGATGCTTGTCGGCGACGCTACGCAGGTTCACTCCCACCCGGATCGGGGGCAGCCGCCGACCTCAGCGGAGCCGGCTCCGGGCTACCACGGAACGGCAGCTCGATCGATTGACCGTCGCGGGCGAGCGGCAGCACACTCGTGCCATGGCGAGGCTGCCGCGCCTGCGCCGCTGGGCGCCGGCGATCATCGCGGGGGTCGGGGTCGCGGTGACCCTGGCCGCCGGCGTCGTCGCCCCCTTCGCCACCACCACGCTCGCCTGGCCGGCGATCGCCGCGCTGACGGCCGGGACGGTCGCAGCGTCCGCCCTGCTCCGGGGCTGGGCTGGCGTCCTGATCGCGGCCGTCCTGATCTGCCGGCTGGCCTCGCTGTGGGTCGGGTGGCAGGTCAGCCAGCACTGGTCGCGAGCCCTCGCGGCCGCGGTCGCCCCGCTGCTCGCGCCCGTCCTGCTCGCGGTCGTCCTGCTGCCTCCGGACGGTCGGCCGCGCCTGCGGCGGCCGCTGTGGGCGGCCTTCGCCGCGGTCGGGCTGCTCGCCGTCCTCGCCGTGGCCTGGCGGGATCCGCTGCGTGATCTGGGCTGCACGATCGACTGCAGCGCGCCTCGTCCGCCGACGGCGTGGGCCTCGGGAGCCCAGGTCGCCGCCACCACCCTGGACGTGCTCGGCTTTCTGCTCGCCGCCGCCGGGATCGCGCTGCTCACCACAGGGTTGCTGCGAGCCACCCGCGGCGACCGGGCGTGGACCGGGCTGGTCGCCCTGCCCGCCGCAGCAGCGTTGATTGCGAGCGCGCTGGAAGCCGCCCTGCTGCTGGAGCTCGCGCTGGTCTGGCTCGGCCTGGGCGTGACGGCGGCGGCCGGACGGGTGCTCCGGCGACGTCGGCTGGTGGCGCGGCTCGCGGAGCGCCTCAGCGACTCTCCCGAGCCCGGAGCCCTGGGGGCCGCGCTCGCCCCGCTGCTGGGCTCCGGAGTCCGCGTGGGCTACCGGCTCACCGACGCCGAGCGCTTCGTCACCGAGGACGGGCAGGAGATCGACCGGCCGCACGGAGCCGCCACCGTCGAACTGCGTCGTGCCGACCAGGCGGTCGCGGTGCTCGCCACCGATGACCCGGTCGCCGACCTCGGCGAACTGCAGGAGGCGATCGGCTCGGCCGCCCGGGTGGCGATCGACAACGCCCGGCTGCAGGCGGAACTGGCCGCCCGGTTCGTGGAGCTCACCGAGTCGCGAGCCCGGATCGTCGCCACCGCGGACGACACCCGCCGCCGGGTCGAGCGCGACCTGCACGACGGCGCCCAAGCCGGACTCATCTCCTTGCTCACCCTCTTCGGGCTCGCCCGCGCCGAGGCCGAGCAGGCCGGCGACTACGAGGAGGCCGAGCGGCTGGCCGGCCTCACCGCCCGCACCGGCGCGCTGATCCAGCGGCTGCGGGCGCTCACCCACGGCATCTTCCCCTCGGTGCTCGACCAGCTCGGCCTGGAGCCCGCCCTGCACGGCCTGGTCGCCGAACGCGACGGCGTCACGCAGTTGACCGTCTCCGGCGAACAGCCGGGCGCGACCGATCCGCGCTGGAAGGAGGCGAACCGGGCCGCCTACCTGATCGTCGCCGAGGCATGCCATGCCGCCGGCGCCCTCCAGGTCGCCGTGCATCTGGAGGCAAGTCGGCTCACTCTCCGGCTCACCGGCGCCACCGGTGAGATTCCGGTCTCACTGGCGGACCGGGTGGGCGCCGCAGGTGGGACGATCGAGGCCCACCCTGATCGCTGGGAGGCGGTGATTCCGTGCGCGTCGTGATCGCCGAGGACTCCATGCTCGTCCGCGAAGGGCTGGCGCTGCTGCTGGAGCACGCGGGCATTGAGGTGGTCGCCCGCGTCGAGGACGCCCGCGCCCTGCTGGACGCCGTGCGGCAGCACTCCCCCGACGTCGCCATCGTCGACATCCGGATGCCGCCCACCTTCACCGACGAAGGGCTCCGCGCCGCCGCAGCCATCCGCGCCGAGTCACGGGTGGCGGTGCTCGTCCTCTCCCAGCACATCGACCCCGGCTACGCCGCGCGGCTGCTGCAGGACTATCCCGAGGGCACCGGCTACCTGCTCAAGGACCGGCTCGGCGACATCGCCGTCCTGGTGGACGCGCTCAAGCGGGTCGCGGCCGGCGAGACGGTGATCGACCCGTCCATCATCAGCCGCCTGCTGGGCCGCTCCCGTCCGGCCAGCCCGATCGAGGAGCTCTCCGGGCGGGAACGAGAGGTGCTTGCCCTGGTGGCCGAGGGCTTCTCCAACAAGGCCATCGCCCAGCGGCTCTTCATCGGCGAGCGGACGGTGGAGACCCACGTCGCCAAGGTCTTCGACAAGCTCGGGCTGCACGACGAGCCCTCCTCGCACCGCCGGGTGCTGGCCGTGCTGGCCTATCTGAGGGGTTGACCACACGCCCAGAAGGGGAGATATCTGGACCCGCACCGGCGAGTGTGAAACAGTTGCGGTCTGCCGACCACACCCGGTCGGGAAGTCT
>CAZORV010000143.1:0-7804 GCA_964582215.1 uncultured Frigidibacter sp. | reverse complement strand
ACATGGACGCGCTTTTGTCGGTCCTCCGCACCGTCAGGGCGCGGGCGACCGGGCCGATGCTGATCCATGTGCTGACGAAAAAGGGCAAGGGTTATGCCCCGGCGGAACGCGCGGCCGACAAGGGCCATGCGACGGCGAAGTTCGATGTGGTGACCGGCGAGCAGAAGAAGGCGCCGTCGAACGCGCCCTCTTATACCAAGGTCTTTGCGCAAAGCCTGATCGATCAGGCGAGCCGCGATGACAGGATCGTGGCGATCACGGCGGCGATGCCCGACGGGACGGGCCTGAACCTTTTCGCCGAGCGGTTCCCGCGCCGCTGCTTTGACGTGGGCATCGCCGAACAGCATGCTGTGACCTTTTCGGCGGGCCTCGCGGCGGGGGGGATGAAGCCCTTTTGCGCGCTTTATTCGACCTTCCTGCAGCGCGGCTATGATCAGGTGGTCCATGACGTGGCGATCCAGCGGCTGCCGGTGCGCTTTGCCATCGACCGGGCCGGACTGGTGGGGGCGGACGGTGCCACCCATGCCGGGGCGTTCGACGTGGCTTACCTTGCCAACCTGCCGGGGTTCGTGGTGATGGCGGCGGCGGACGAGGCCGAACTGGTCCATATGGTCGCGACGGCCGCGGCGCTGGACGACCGCCCCTCGGCCTTCCGGTTCCCGCGTGGCGATGGTGTGGGGGTCGAGTTGCCCGAACGTGGCCAGCCGCTCGAGATCGGCCGGGGCCGGATTGTTGCGGACGGCGGCCGCGTGGCGATCCTGTCGTTCGGCACAAGGCTGGCCGAGGTGCTGCGCGCGCGTGAGGCGCTGGCGGGCCGTGGCCTTGCGCCGACGGTGGCGGATGCGCGCTTTGCCAAACCGCTTGACCGCGATCTGATCCTGCGGCTGGCGCGCGGGCACGAGGCGCTGATCACCGTGGAAGAGGGCGCGATCGGCGGCTTTGGCAGCCATGTGGCGCAATTGCTGGCCGAGGAGGGGATCTTTGACCGGGGGCTGAAATACCGCTCGATGGTGTTGCCCGACGTTTTCATCGATCAGGCGAGCCCCGACGACATGTATGCGGTGGCCGGGATGGATGCCGCCCGGATCGAGGCGAAGGTGCTGGAGGTTCTGGGCGTGGCGACGGTCGGCCTGCGGGCCTGAAGGGTGACTTTGGCCAGTGGACGGCAAGGGCGGGCTGTTCCGGCCTTGCCGGATCGGTGATCCATGTCGGCCGCCGACGCGAAGCACATCCTCCTGACGCCGGGCTGAGCGGAAAAGGCCGGTCTTCCGGTGGACGAGCGGCCCCGCTCATGTCGGAACGTTTCCCCGAGACCGCCTCAGTACGCACCGACAGAGGGCAGTGCCTGCCCCCGGGGTGGCGCGAAGCCTTTGCCCGCCGCACGGCTGCGCGGGACAGGTCGCTCGGCCGGAACCCTCGTCACGGCGCACAAAACAGGGCGCGGGGCCTGTCCCCGGGGCGGTGTGAAGCGTCGCGCCCCCCCCCAAAAACATCCTGCTTCGGGCCAGGAGGCCCCGGCGCGGGGGCCGGGGCTGTATCACGCCTGACCGGGTCGGCGGGCGGAGAGTCCGTCGGTCAGGAACGGGGGCAGACGCCCGCTTTCAGAGCCGCGCCTCGGCATAGATCCGCGTCAGGTCGCCCTTCCAGTCGCCCCGGAACCGGTCCAGCCAGCGGTCGGCCTGGACCTTGCCGCTGTCCAGGCTTTCGACCAGCGGGCCGAGCAGCCGTTCTTCGCCGAGACCGCGGGCGACGAGGCCCGCGTGCGACAGGCCGACGGCGGCGCGGGCAAGGTCGATCAGGCGGACGCCCTGGGCCTCGCCCTGCAACGCGGACACCGAGGCGGCGACGCGCAGGCCCTCGCGGGTTGCCGTGTCAAAGCCCTTGACCAGATCCCAGGCGGCATCAAGCGCCGACTGGTCATACATCAGCCCGACCCAGAAGGCCGGGAGGGCCGCGATATGGTCGGCGTCGCCCACATCGGCGCCACGCATCTCGATGTATTTCTTGACCCGCGCCTCGGGGAAGACCGTCGTCATATGGTCGGCCCAGTCCGACAGGGTCGGCTTTTCGCCGGGCAGGGCCGGCAGCTGCCCCTTCAGAAAGTCGCGGAAGGACTGGCCGAGCGCGTCGATATACCGGCCGTCGCGGTAGACGAAATACATCGGCACATCCAGCACCCAGTCGACATAGGCCTGATAGCCCATCCCCTGATCAAAGGCGAAGGGCAGCGTCCCGGTGCGGCTGTCGTCAAGACCCCGCCAGATGCGGCTGCGCCAGCTTTTATGGCCGTTCAGCCTGCCCTCGAAGAACGGTGACGAGGCGAAAAGCGCCGTGGCCACCGGCTGCAGCGCCAGCGAGACACGGAGCTTCTTCACCATGTCGGCTTCGGACGCATAGTCGAGGTTCACCTGAACCGTGCAGGTCCGGTACATCATCTGGGTGCCATGGCTGCCCACGCGGCCCATATAGTCGGTCATCAGCCGGTAGCGGCCCTTGGGCATCATCGGCATGTCCTGATGGCGCCAGACCGGTGCGGCGCCCAGGCCCATGTGGGCGATCCCCAGCGGTTCGGCAATGGCGCGGACCTCGGCCAGATGCTGGTCGAGTTCCGCCCGGACCTCATGGGCCGACGCAAGCGGCGCCCCGGAAAGTTCGAACTGTCCGCCCGGTTCCAGACTGACATTCGCGCCGTTCCGCGTCAGGCCGATGATCTTGTCCTGTTCCATCACCGCCGACCAGCCGAACCGGTCGCGCAACCCCTCAAGCAGGGCGCGGATCGAGCGGGGGCCGTCGTAGGGCACCGGCGCCAGCCTGTCGGTCAGATAGCCGAACTTCTCGTGCTCGGTGCCGATGCGCCAGTCGGCCTTCGGCTTTTCGCCGCTTTGCATCAGTTCGGCCAACTGCTCGAACCGTTCGATCGGACCACCGCCGGACTGGGGAATCGACATCTGGATCTCCGATCGTCTTCGTCGCTTCAGGACGCACAGAGGTGGCGCGGCGCGCTGGCTAAGTCAAGTGTGCGGGGCCGCCAGTCGCGCGGGGCGGGTCCAGACCGTCCGGGTGTCGGCGGCCTGGTCGAGCGCATCGGCAAAGGCCGCCATATCGGCACCGGGAAGGGTGGCGAAAGCCTCGAACAACTGATCCGCCCCGGCGGCGCCATGCGGGATCAAAAGCGCCTGCCCGTCGCCCTGTTTCAGCCGCCAGTGCGGGTGGCCGTGCAGGCGGATCAGCCGTACCTCGGTCAGATCGCGAAGCGCGAGGTAACCGCCGAAACTGGGGCCAAGATAGCCGACCTGCCCCTCGTCAATCTCGACCAGCCCCGGGGCGGCGGCCTGTTGGCGGGTGAACCGGATGCGGCGAAGGCCAAGCCGCAGCCAGCCAAGCCCAAGGGCCAGAAGCCCGAGGCCAAGTGGCGCGAAGAAATAGCCCCCGCGCGCCATGGACCAAAGCCCGGCGAGCGCCACCAGAAGGGCGGCAGCCGGTTCGGCCCAGCGGCGCAGGGCCAGGGTGGCTTCGGGGCGCAGAAGGCTCATCCCCAGTCCCCGAGCTGTGCTTGCCAAAGCGTCATCAGCGACAGGGCGGCGGTTTCGGCGCGCAGGATGCGCGGGCCGAGTGCGAGGGGCGTGACGTAAGGCAGGGCGCGCAGGGTCCGGCGTTCCGGTTCGGAAAAGCCGCCCTCGGGGCCGATCAGGATGGCGGCGGGGCCGGGAGGCAGGGCTGCCAGCACCGGCAGGGGCGAGGCGGCCTGTCCGGCCTGCGCCTCGTCGGCCCAAAAAAGCCGCCGTCCCGGGTCCCATGCGGCCAGCAGCTTGGGCAGGGGCGTCAGCGGCGCCACCTCGGGCAGCCACAGGGCGGCGCATTGTTCGGCGGCCTCGCGTACATGGGCCGCGGCCTTGTCCTGACGCAGCCGCTCGGCGTTGGTGAAATCGGTCTGCACCGGGATCAGCCGCGCGGCGCCCAGTTCGACCGCCTTCTCGACGATGAAATCGGTCCGCGCCTTCTTGACCGGCGCAAAGACCAGCCAGAGGTCGGGCGGCGCGGTCTGGACCCGGGTCTGCGCCTGGCAGCGCAGCACCCCGCCGCGCTTGCCCGCCGCCTCGACCAGACAAAGCCATTCGCCATCGCGGCCGTTGAAGGCCAGAACCGCGCTGCCCACCGCCTCGCGCATCACGGCGAAAAGATAGTGCGCCTGCGCCTCGTCCAGCGCCAGCGATTGCCCCGGGCCAAGCGGTTGGTCTACACAGAGTCTGATCTTTGCCACTGCCATGAGGGCGAACTTATGACCCCGACCGCACCTTTGCCAGAGGGCCAGGTGGCCGACGCCGCAAAAGGCAACTGGGTCGACCGCCGGGCCCCGGCCTTCACCCGGCCCTATCTGCGTCTGTCGCGGGCCGACCGGCCGATCGGCACCTGGCTTTTGTTGCTGCCCTGCTGGTGGGGGCTGGCGCTGGCGGCGTTGCAGGACGGATGGCGGCGCTGGGACATCTGGATCGCGGCGGGCTGCGCGCTTGGCGCCTGGCTGATGCGGGGCGCCGGCTGCACCTGGAACGACATCACCGACCGCGACTTTGACGCCGCCGTCGCCCGCACAAGGTCGCGGCCGATCCCCTCGGGTCAGGTCACGGTGCGGCAGGCGCTGATCTGGATGGCGGCGCAGATGGCCATCGCCGGGCTGGTCGTGCTGTCCTACAACTGGCCGACGGTTGTGCTGGCCGTCTCGTCGCTGGGGCTGGTGACGATCTACCCCTATGCCAAGCGCTTCACCTGGTGGCCGCAGCTTTTCCTTGGATCGGCCTTCAACTGGGGCGTCATCGTCGCCTATGCCGCCCATGCGGGCTGGCCCGGACTGCCGGCGATCCTGCTCTATGCGGCCGGGATGTGCTGGACCCTCTTTTACGACACGATCTATGCCCATCAGGACAAGGAAGATGACGTGCTGATCGGCGTCAAGTCGACGGCCCGGCTGTTCGGGGCGGCGACGGGCCGCTGGCTGGCGCTGTTTCTGGCGCTGACGGTTCTTTTGATGGCGGGGGCGATTCTCCTGGTGCTGTTGCCGCAGGGCAATCTGGCCAAACTGGTGCTGGCCCTGCTGGCGCCCTGGGCGATGGGCTGGCACCTGCTGTGGCAGATGAACCGGCTGAACATCGACGATCCCGAGGTTTGCCTGCAGGTTTTCCGCACCAACCGCGACACCGGCCTGATCGTTGCGCTGTTTCTTGCCGCCGCCGCGTTCCTTTGATTGATCCGGCCCGGCTGCGGCCTTAAGGAGAACGGCGGTATTCATCCCCGGGGGCGTGGCGTGAAGTTTGAACTGCCTGACGCATTTCCGACCAGGGCCGTCGGCCCCGCGGTCTTTGCGGCGACGGGCGTGCTTTGCCTTGCCCTGTCGATCTGGTCGGCGAATGCGATTGAACGGTTCTCGAAACTCGGCGTCCGGCGGGCACTGGCCGAGGCCGGTCAGGACTGGGTCGAGGTGAACGCCGACGGGTTGCAACTGATCCTGTCCGGCACCGCGCCGACCGAGGCCCTGCGCCTGCGGGCCCTGTCGATTGCCGGGGGCACGGTCGACAGCAGCCGCTTGCGCGATGCGATGCAGGTTGCCGATCGCGACGGTCTGGCGGCGCCCGAGTTCAAGATCGAGATGCTGCGCAACGACGATGGCCTGTCGCTGATCGGTCTGGCGCCCACGGCGATGGACCGCAAGGGGTTCGTCGCGACCCTGGGCGGCCTGACCGGCGAAGGGCAGCTTGTCGACATGCTGGAGGCCGCCGATCAGCCGGTGCCCGAAGGTTGGGAGGCCGCCGTCGGCTATGCGACCGATGCGCTGGCGCTGTTGCCGCGCGCCAAGGTGACGATCACCCCCGGCCGGGTCGCCATCACCGCGATCAGCGACAGCCCGGCGCAAAAACGCGAGATTGAGGGCAAGCTGAAGTCGGCCGCGCCGCGCGGGCTGGCGGTGGCGCTGGATATTTCGGCACCCCGGCCGGTGATTGCGCCCTTCACCCTGCGCTTTCTGGTCGATGCCGACGGCGCCCGGTTCGACGCCTGCTCGGCCGACAGCGAAAAGGCCCGCGCCCGCATCCTGTCCGCCGCGACCGAGGCGGGCGTCACCGGACAGCCGGCCTGCACCATCGGCCTTGGCGTGCCGACACCCGACTGGGCGGCTGCCGTCGCCATGGGCATCGGCGCGCTGAAGACGCTTGGTCAGGGCTCGATCACCTTTTCGGACGCCGACGTGGCGCTGATCGCCGGGCCCGACGTGGCGCAGGCCGATTTCGACAGCGTCGTCGGCGATCTGGAATCGAACCTTCCGCCGGTCTTTTCGCTGAAGGCCTCGCAGACGGCCGCCGACCAGGGCGTCGCGGCGGCGGTCGAGTTCACGGCCGTTCTCGATCAGGACGCCAGGGTCGAGCTGACCGGCCGCCTGCGTGACACGCTGACCCGCGACGCGATCGAGAGCTATGCGCAATCGCGGTTCGGCACAAAGTCGGTTCATGCGGCGACGCGGGTCGACGAGACCATGCCTGCGGGCTGGTCGAACCGGGTGCTGGTGGCGCTTGCGGCGCTGTCGGAACTGACCAGCGGCAAGGTCGTCGTCCACGAGAATGACCTCAGCATCGAGGGCGTCAGCGGCTCGCCGGACAGTTCCGGCACGGTGGCGCGCATCCTGTCGTCGCGGCTGGGGGCGACCGGCAAATACCGGATCAACGTCCGCTATGATGCCAGACTCGACCCCACGGCGGGCCTGCCCAGCGATCAGGAATGTGTCGACCGGGTGAATGCGATCCTGAGCGGCCGCAAGATCGCGTTCGAGCCGGGGTCGGCCGTGATCGCGCCCGAGGCCAAGGACACGATCGACAAGATCGCCGGGGTGATGAAGGATTGTTCAGACTATCCGATCGAGATCGGCGGCCATACCGATTCCCAGGGGCGCGAGGAGATGAACCTCGTCCTGTCGGAACAAAGGGCGCGGGCTGTGATCGCTGCCCTGCAGTCGCACCGCATCCTGACCGGCAATCTGACGGCCGTCGGCTATGGCGAGACCCAGCCGGTCATGGCCAACGACACCGAGGCAAACCGCGAAAAGAACCGCCGGATCGAGTTTCGACTGCTGGCGCCGGCCGCGACAGCCGCAGGTGGTGATGGCGGTGATGCGGCCGAAGTGACGGTCCGGACGCCCGACAAACAGACGATGCGGCCGAAAAAACGACCCGCCCGGAACGACTGAGTCACAGCAGGAACCCGTCCCTCATGAGCCACACCCAATTCGTCATCGCGATGACCATCGTGCTGTTCCTGGCCTTCGGGCTCGGCTGGTTCGCCTCGTGGTTGGTCCACCGGCTGACGCGGGTGACGCAGGCGGCCATCAGCGACCTTGATCAGATGGCGCATGACCTTCATCTGGCGCAGGAACAGCTGGAAGATGCCTCGACCTATTTCCAGCGCCGCGAACATGAACTGACGACGCGGCTGGCCCAGACCGAGGCGGAGCTGAACGCGGCGATGGACGGGCTTGGCGACGCCCGGACCGAGGCCGCCGAACTGCGGGCCTATATCGAACGGGTCAGCGCGCGGTAAGGCGGGTCGACCGGCCGGCGACCTCCTGGCCGGGGGCCAGGGGGCGGCCGGGGTCATCGCCCGTGCCGTCGCACGCCGATTCCGCCCATGCTGCCCGGTCGCCCAAAGCGACAGCAATGCTTCAGTCGGCAGGGGCCATCGCCCCTGCCGCCACGCAACAGTTCCGCTTGAACCGCCCGGTCGCCCAAAGCGACCGGGCAGCGCCTGCCCCTGCGGGGGGCTGGCG
>CAZORV010000142.1:0-7829 GCA_964582215.1 uncultured Frigidibacter sp. | reverse complement strand
CCAGATGGATGACATTGTCGGCCATGTCGTGATCACCGGCCGAGATGAAGATCTTCTGGCCGGTGATGCGGTAGGTGCCGTCGGCCTGCGGTTCGGCCCGGGTGCGCAGCTGGCCGAGGTCGGTGCCGCAATGGGGTTCGGTCAGGTTCATCGTGCCGGTCCAGTCGCAAGAGACCATCTTCGGCAGATAGGTTGCCTTCTGCGCATCGGTTCCGTGGGCATGGATGGCCGAATAGGCGCCGTGGGTCAGGCCCTGATACATGTTGAAGGCCATGTTGGCCGACACGAAAATCTCGCCCACCGCCGTGGCCAGCACATAGGCCATGCCCTGCCCGCCATAGGCCGGGTCGCAGTCAAGCGCCGTCCAGCCGCCGTCCTTCATCGCCTGAAAGGCGGCACGGAAGCCTTTGGGCGTGTAGACGACGCCGTTTTCCAGCCGGCAACCCTCCTGATCGCCCGAGGCGTTCAGGGGGTGAAGGATGTCGCGGGCGATCTTGCCCGCCTCTTCCAGCACCGCGCCGGTGAAGTCCGCCTCCAGCTCCTCATACCCCGGCACGCCTGACTGGCTGACCTGAAGCACCTCGTGAAGGATGAACTGCAGATCGCGGGTCGGGGCACTGTACTGGGTCATCCGGCGTCTCCTTGGCGGTCTCGGGGGCGCGTCGGCCTGTCAGGCGGCCGACTGCTGATTGTTGGCGGCAAGCATCCGCTCGCCCTCGGCAATATGGCCGACGAGTTCCGCGATCGCCGCGTCCAGTTCCCGGCGCTGGTCCTGCATCTCGACCAGGCGGCGGCGGGCGGTGTCCAGCGTCCGCGCGACCTGCAGATGCTGCTGGCCTTCGATGTCGTACAGGTCGAGCAGGTTGCGGATCTCTTCCAGACTGATGCCGAATTTCTTGCCGCGGAGGATCAGCTTCAGCCGCGCGCGATCGCGCCGGTTGTAAAGCCGCTTCTGTCCGTCGCGCAAGGGAAACAGCAATTCCTTCTGCTCGTAGAACCGCAGGGTCCGGGGGGTGACATCGAACGCCTCGCACATGGCGCGGATGCCCATCAACTCTTCACTCACGGCAAATCCTTTCATCGTGATCCTGATGGGGGACCAGATGCTGTCCACTTGACCATGCTACAAGTGGAGATGACGTTAAGGTAAGTGTGACGTCACGTTACAAAAGTGACGACGAAACGTCATGTCGCCAAGGGGCTCTTGCGTGGAATTTTCTGACCGGACGGTCAAAGATTGACCGGTTGGTCAGGCCCAACGAAACAGGGTCATTCGTCCAGATTGCGGTCGGTCGAATCACGCAGGGCCCGAAGATCGGCGATGGTCAGGTCCAGTTCGGCGCGCTGTTTTTCCAGGGCCACCAGCTGACGGTCGGCCAGTTCGATCCAGGCGCGGTTCTGCTCGCGCGTCGTGGTCTTGTTGTACAGCAAAAGCCACTGGCGAATCTCTTCAAGGCTGAAGCCAAAGCGGCGGCCGCGCAGGATCAGCTTCATCCGCCCGACCTCGCGCGGGCCGTAAAAGCGGGCGCGCCCCTCGCGGATCGGCGACAGGAGTTCGATATATTCGTAATAGCGCAGCGTGCGCGGCGTCACCTCGAACCGGGCGCACATTTCCTTGAAGCTGAGGGGCGCATCCGCCATCGTCGTCCTCCGGTCGGGTCGAGATTAGAACCTGGTGCGGTGCGGCACAACGGCGGACTGGGATGAGGGGCAAAAAACTGCCGTTACGGCACCCCTGCCGGCCGGGGTTGCGGTGGCGATGCGCCGGTCGGTAACATGGCGGGCGGGGGCAGCGGGCGCAGGGGCGGGACGATGGATGAGAACAGGCGCAAGGTCGCCGAGCGGTTTCTCGAGGCGCTGCCGCATGCGCGGGCGCTGGCGATGCGGCTGGACCGGCTGGGGCAGGGCGAGGTCGATCTTTCGATGCCCTATGACGAACGGCTGATCGGCGACCCCGAAACCCGGGTCATCCATGGCGGCGCGGTCTTCGCGCTGATGGACACCTCCTGCGGGGCGGCGGTGATGAGCCATCCGGCCGCGCCGCTGACCACGGCGACGCTGGACCTGCGGATCGACTATATGCGGCCCGCGACACCGGGCCAGCGGATCAGCGCCAAGGCCGAATGCTATCATGTGACGCGGTCCGTGGCCTTTGTCCGCGCCACCGCCCATGACGAGGATGAGGGGCGGATCGTCGCGCTGGCGACCGGCGCCTTCAGCATCGAACGGGGGGCGGCATGACGCGAAGACCGCCGCCAGAGCCGGTGCAGATCGTCAAGGGCCGGCGCGATGCGGCACTGAAGGCGCTGGTGGAATCGGTGCCCTATATCAGCTTTCTCGGCATCCACTTCGACCGGCGGGGCGACGAACTGACCGCTGTTCTGCCCTTTGACGAGCAGTTGATCGGCAACCCGCTGTTGCCGGCGCTGCACGGCGGCGCCACGGCGGCGTTTCTTGAGGTGGCCGCGGTGATCGAGCTGGGCTGGACCATGATCTGGGAAGATATGGAAAGCGGGGGCGCACGTCCCGAGGCGGGGCGTCTGGTCCGTCTGCCGAAGACCATCGACTTTACCGTCGACTATCTGCGCACCGGCCTGCCGCGCGACGCCTATGCGCGGGCGCGGGTCAACCGGTCGGGGCGGCGCTATGCCTCGGTGCATGTCGAGGCCTGGCAGGACAACCGCGCGCGGCTTTTCGCCCAGGCCACCGGCCATTTCCTGATGCCCGACCCGGTGACACCCGGGGTCGTGACCCGGTGAGCGGCGAGATCACGCATCGCCGGGTTCTGCGCATTGCCCTGCCGATCGTCCTGTCGAATGCGACGGTGCCCTTGCTGGGCGCGGTCGACACCGGGGTGATCGGGCAGCTGGGGCAGGCGGCGGCGATCGGGGCGGTGGGGATCGGCGCGGTGACGCTGGCCAGCCTTTACTGGATATTCGGCTTTCTGCGGATGGGAACCTCGGGTCTGGCCGCGCAGGCGGTGGGGGCGGGCGACCGGGACGAACTCTCGGCGATCCTGATCCGGGCGCTGCTGATCGGCGGCGGGGCAGGGGCGATGTTCATCCTGCTGCAGGGGCCGCTTTTCGCGCTGGCCTTCCGGCTGGCGCCGGCCTCGGCGGCGGTCGAGGCGATGGCGCGCGACTATCTGGCGATCCGGATCTGGGGGGCGCCGGCGACGATTGCGGGCTATGCGATCACCGGCTGGCTGATCGCGCGGGAACGGACGCGGGCGGTGCTGGTGCAGCAGGTCTGGACCAACGGCGTGAACATGGCGCTGGACGTCTGGTTCGTGCTGGGCCTCGGCTGGGGCGTGCCGGGGGTTGCCGCCGCGACGCTGATCGCGGAATGGACCGGGCTGGCGCTGGGCCTCTGGCTCTGCCGGGGCGGGCTCGGGCTCGGGCTCTGGCGCGACCGGGCGCGGGTCTTTGACCGGGGCCGTCTGGCGCGGATGGCGGCGGTGAATGGCGACATCATGATCCGCTCGGTGTTGCTGCAGGCGGCCTTCACCAGTTTCGTGTTTCTGGGCGCGCGGTTCGGCGATGTGACGCTGGCCGCGAACGAGATATTGATGCAGTTCCTGTCGATCACCGCCTATGCGCTGGACGGGTTCGCCTTTGCCGCCGAGGCGCTGGTCGGGCAGGCGGTCGGCGCGGGGTCGGTGCCGCGTCTGCGGCGCGCGGCGCTGGTGCCGTCGCAATGGGCGGCGGGCGGGGCGCTGATCCTCGGCTTTGGCTTCTGGTCTGCGGGTCCGGCGCTGATCGGGCTGATGACCAGCGCGCCCGAGGTCCGCGCGGCCGCGCAGGGCTGGCTGATCTGGGTGGCGCTGGCGCCGGTGGTCGGCATCGCCTGCTGGATGCTGGACGGCATCTTCATCGGCGCGACCCGCGGCCCGGCCATGCGCCGCGCGATGATCGAGGCGATGGCGGTCTATGTGCCGCTGGTGATCCTGCTGCCGATGGCGCTCGGCAACGCGGGCCTCTGGCTTGCGCTGCTGGCGCTGTTCGTGGCGCGCGCGCTGACGCTCGGGCTGCGCTATCCGGCGATCGAGCGGGACCTGGCAGGGCCGGAAGGCTGATATCGCGGCAGAACCGATCCCCCGTGCGGCCCGGCGCGTGGGAGGGGGAGGAAGGCACAGCACCGCCTCAGTCGGCAGGGGCCATCGCCCCTGCCGTCACGCGCCATGCCCGCCCACTCCGCCCGGTCGCCCGAAGCGACCGGGCAGCGCCTGCCCCTCCGGGGGGCTGGCGCTCCGCGCCATCCGGGGCAGGCGCCGCCCTCTGTTGTGAGAGGCTGAGGCGGTCCCCGGGAAACGCTCCCACGTGAGCGGAGCCGCTCTTCCGCCGGAAGATCGGCCTTTTCCGCTCAGCGCGGCGTCGGAGAAAGAACTGCGCGGGCCCAGCGGTAGGGTGCGTGCTCGCACGCACCTCCCGGTCGCCCAAAGCGGCCGGGCAGCGCCTGTCCCTGCCGGGGGCTGGCGCTTCGCGCCATCCGGGGCAGGCACTGCCCGATGTTTGTGCGGGCTTAATCTGTCCCCGGGAAACGTTCCCGCACGAGCGGGCCGCGCTTCCACCGGAAGAGCGGCCTTTCCCGCTCAGCCCGGCGTCGGAGAAAGAACTGTGCGGGCCCAGCGGTAGGGTGCGTGCTCGCACGCACCGCCCGGTCGCCCAAAGCGACCAGGCAGCGCCTGCCCCTGTCGGGGCTGGCGCTTCGCGCCATCCGGCGCAGGCACTGCCCACTGTTTGTGCGGGCTTAATCTGTCCCCGGGAAACGTTCCCGCACGAGCGGGCCGCGCTTCCACCGGAAGATCGGCCTTTCCCGCTCAGCCCGCCGTCCGAGAAAGAACTGCGCGGGCCCGGCGTAGGGTGCGTGCTCGCACGCACCGCCCGGTCGCCCGACAGCGCCCGGGCAGCACCTGCCCCTGTCGGGGCTGGCGCTGCCCTCTGTCGGTGGGGACTAAAGCGGTCCCCGGGAAGACCTTTCGACATGAGCGGGGCCGCTTTTCCACGCGAAGATCGGCGGCGGCTGCTCGGCCCGCGGCTTGTAGGCGGGCCGGGAACAAAGGCTGAAGGGTCCGGCGGAAGCCTGGCGGATCAGTCAACCGGCCTGAGGCTGACCTGCCGAAACCGACGGCGAAGGGTCAGAGCGCCCCGCGCCACGGCACCTCGCCCCGGCCAAGGGCACTGATCGCCTCGGTGACCGCGGCAAAGGCGGCGCGGGCGCGGGCGCTTTGGTGGCGGGCGCGAAGATGGCCGTGGACCAGCCCCCGGTCGGTCACGCAATGGGCGATGCCGCCGGCGGCCCGGATCCGTTCGGCATAAGCCGGGCCGTCGTCGGCCAGCGGATCGCATTCGGCGACATGGATCAGCGTCGGCGGCAGGCCGGAAAAGTCATCGTCCTGCAGGACGAATGCCGTCGGATCATCGGTGGGCACCTTGCCGCCCGCAAACCGGACGGTCTGGTAGGCGAGCGCCTCCGATCGGGTCAGCATCGGCGCCTCGGCATGGGTCAGGTACGAGCCCTTGTCCGGATCGCCGCCAAGGCCCGGATAGATCAGCACCAGCCCCGCGACGGCGACCCGCCGCTGCCCGCGCGCATGATGGGCGAGTGCCGCCGCCAATGTCCCGCCTGCGCTGTCGCCCGCCAGTACCACCGGCCCCGGCCAGCGCGCCGGGACCGAGTCAAAGACCGCGACCGCATCGTCGAACTGCGCCGGATGCCGGTGTTCGGGCGCCAGCCGGTAATCCACCGACAGGGTCCGGCAACCGGTCGCGGCGGTGATCTCGGCGCAGACATCGTCATGGCTGTCCAGCCCGCCCAGCATCAGGCCGCCGCCATGGAAATACAGCACCGTCGCCGGGGCTGTCCCGGCGCCCTCGTAAATCCGGCAGCGGACACCGGCGATCACCTCGTCGCGGCTGCGGACGCCCGGCGGATGGGGATGGTGAAAGGCGCGCGCCATCCGGTCATAGGCGGCGCGCATCGCGGCGGTCGTGCTGTCGCCCGGCTCGGACAGGTAGTGGCTGGCGCTCCGGTCGATGAAGGCCCAGGTCTCGGCGTCGATTATCTGGCGGTAGTCGGGGGGATTGGGGCGGGTCATGGGGCCTCGGGGTCTGTGCCGGGCCGAGTTTCCCTCAGTCCCGGGCGCCGGGCTTGTCGCTTTCCGACATGCCGCGCCTGGGACCGGCTGAGGCGTGCAGCAGCGGCCGGTAGCCGGCCGCAAGGACCGCCAGGACCGGCGCGGGCGTCAGGACCGGCAGGGACGTCGCCGTGGCTGGGGCAGGGGCAGGGGCGAGGGGCCGGGGTGCCCCATAGCCGCCGGGCGCCCAGGGCCAGAGACGGCCCTCATGCCAAAGGCAGGCGCCGCTCTGCCATTCGACGAAGGCGCCGTCGGGCAGGGCCGCAAGCGGCGTCGGCGCGCCTTTGCCCGCGAGGCGGGCCTGATGAAGAACCCGGTCCATGGCGCTGGCAAGCCGTGCCTCGGGCAGGTCCGCGCGGCGCCATGCCCGGCAGAACCGGTCGTAATCGGCCCGGCGGCATTCGGCGCAGGGCCGGTGCCCGGCGGCAAGCGCCACGGCCTCGTCCAGAAAGAACAGCTCGGTATAGCGGCCCGGCTGCATCAGTGCCCGGCGGCGGCCCCGAAAGGCGGTCAGGCAGGCGATCCAGCGTTCGCCGCGAAAGTCCCGGACGATCCTGCCCCCCTGATCATGAAGGCAACCGCGATTGCCCATCAGCAGCCCGCGCCCGGGATGGGCGATGATCTCGGATCGGGGGGTGACGCGGTTCTGCCGGGGCATGGCCGATCCTACGCCACCGGACGCGCCCCGCCGCGCCGGTTTTCGCCGCTTTGGCGGGCCATGCGCGGAATCCGGCCGGTGATCGGGGCCGTTTGCCGCCGATGGTCGGCGAGAGCCCGCCCGATTTGCGCCGGACGGCTGCATGGGCTTGGCAGCCCGCGATCCGGTCCCCAGATTGGGATGACCATTGGAATGACTCCGGTGCCCCCGGGGCAGGACGAGGAAGGAGACGAAGATGAATCGCCCGATCCTTGCGCTGGCGCTGGCCGCCGGCGGCCTTTCGACAGCGGCCCATGCCGGCGGCATGGCCGACCCCGCGCCCGAGGTGCCGGTCGCCGCACCGGTTGTCGTCGCGCAGCCCTCGGCCGACTGGACGGGCGGCTGGGCGGGTGTGCGGCTTGGCTATGGCGATGCATCGGCCGGGGCGAATGACGGCAGTGGCGCGACCTACGGCATTGCCGGCGGTTACGACTGGGACTTCGGCCGCTGGGTGGCCGGGGCGGGCCTCAGCTGGGACAAGACCGACATTGACCTTGGCGGCGCGGGCGACAGTCTGGATTCGGTGACGCGGCTCGGCTTCCGGGTCGGTACCGATCTTGGCCGCACCTTCGTCTATGCGACCGCCGGCGCCGCCCGCGCCTCGGCCGACATCGGCGGGGCGGGGCTGGATGACAATGGCTGGTACGGCGGCCTTGGTGCCGACTATGCGATCAATGACCGCTGGACGGTCGGCGGGGAAATCCTGCGCGACCAGTTCGACAATTTCGGCGGAAGCGGCACCGACATTGATGCAACGACTGCAAGCGTCAACCTCGGCCTGCGCTTCTGACGAGGAACCGGGCGGGGCAAATCCCCAACCCCGCCCGGCCGAACCGGCCCCCCGTGCCCCTCCGCACCGGGGGCCGCACTCACGCGCTGCGGGGGGCTGGCGCTTCGCGCCACCCGGGGCAGGTGCTGCCCTCTGTTGTATGCGCTGAGATGGTCACGGGGCGACGTTTCCACGTGAGCGGGGCCGCTCTTCCACCGGAAGATCGG
>CAZORV010000141.1:0-8002 GCA_964582215.1 uncultured Frigidibacter sp. | reverse complement strand
GAACGAAGCGTTCGCCTCCGTGCTGCTCAAGTTCCTGCGCGACACCGGCGTGCCGTGGGACAAGGTCAACGTCAACGGCGGGGCAATGGCGCTCGGCCACCCCATCGGCGCCACCGGCGGCATGCTCATCGGCACCCTGCTCGACGAGCTCGAGCGTCGCGACCTGCAGACCGGCCTGGTGACGATGTGCACCGGCGGCGGCATGGCCACCGCCACCATCATCGAACGCGTCTGATCCAGGTCCGCGGGTAGCACCCGATTCCTGCCGGGCTCTTGCCCGGCTCCAACCTCCTCGGCGCACCATGCTCACATGCAGCCACCGGTGCACGAGGACCGCTTCCGAGCAATGGGCTCGGACATCCATCTCGTCGTCACCGGTGGCTGCGACGGTCTCCTCTCGGTCGCACGCGACCGCATCCAGGCGCTCGAACGACGCTGGAGCCGCTTCCTCCCCGGCAGCGAGATCAGCCGCCTGAACGCACTCGCCGGGAGGCCGGTGGAGGTGAGCGGTGACACCCGCCTGCTCGTGGAGCTCGCCGTGCAGGCATGGCGCCTCACGGGCGGCGGCTTCGACCCGACCCTGCTCGATGCCTTGCGCGCGGCCGGCTACGACCGCACGTTCGAGGAGCTGAGCGACGACGACTTCTGGGTGCTCCCGGACCCGTCGTTGCCCCGGCTGCGGCCCGGGTCGACCGACATCGTGTTCGACGGTTCGTCGATCACCCTGCCGGCTGGCATGGGCTTCGACCCGGGTGGTATCGGCAAGGGGCTCGCCGCCGATCTGGTGTCGCAGTTGCTGCTCGACGAGGGCGCGGCAGGGGCGTGCGTGAACATGGGCGGCGACCTGCGCGTGCGCGGGGAGAGCCCAACCGGCGCCGGTTGGACGCTGGCCATCGAGCACCCCTGCTGCAGCACCCCGATCGCGACGGTTGGACTGCGCGATGGGGCCGTCGCCACCTCCAGCGTGCTGCGCCGTGTGTGGCAGGTGGGCGGCCGCCACTTCCACCATCTGATCGACCCGGCGACGGGCGAGCCGTCCACGTCCGATCTCGCGCTCGCCAGCGTGGTCGCCGGGCAGGCATGGGTGGCCGAGGTTTTGGCCAAGGCGGTGCTGCTGCGCGGCACCGCTCGCGCCTTCGACCTGCTGGACGCCACCACCGCCGCGCTCGCCGTCGACCATGACGGCCGGGTGCTCGCCAGTGACGGCCTCGTCGCCTTCCTCGGCGGCGCGCCGTTACCACCGAGCATCAACCCGACTCACGCACGCCTCTCACCGTCGTCGCCGACGATGGTGAGCACAGGCCCTCTCGACGGAAACGGCAGGACGACGACATGAACAGCATGAGTAACCACGACTCGCAGGCCACCGGCAGCGACGGCCTCTCCACCCCCTTCGCCTGGCCCGCCCCCTCGGGCCCGGCGGCAAGCCCGCCACGCGGCGAGCCCGGCGCAGCGACCTCCTCCCGCTGGCGCCGGGCCGCCGCGGGCGCCGGCTTCCTCGCCGTCGCCGGCATCGCCGGTGCCGCCGCGTACGGGGTGTTCCACGTCGACACCGCGCACGGCTCGCAGCAGGGCACGACGATCCAGTCCGGCTCGGATTCCGACTCCGATGGCACGGGCGACGGCGCCAGTGACAGCACCGGCGATGCGGTGCGCGGTGATCGTGACGGCGACGACGCCGGGCAGGCGACGGGCGACCGGGGCCGCGTCGGCCAGGCACCCGCTGGTGGCGGCCCGCAGGCCGGCCAGCCCGGCACCGGCTCGCAGTCGACGAGTGGGAGCAGCTGACATGCGGCTCGATCGTGATCACCGCCTCGCCGAAGGCGAGCAGCCGCACTACTCGCCGCAGCGCAACCTCCGCCTCGCGGGGCTCGCTGGGGCGGGTTCGCTGCTCGCCGCTGTCGGCATTGTGGTCAGCGGCGGCGGCTCATCCGCCGGCAGTGAGGCGTCGGCGACGACCGTGGCTGCGAGTGCGGTCACGTCGCCCACGGTCGCAGCGGCCGCGACACCGACGACGGCGACATCGACGGCCGCGACACCCACGACGGCGACGCCGTCGACCGTCACATCCACGACCGTCGCATCCACGACCATCGTCTCGGCGGCAGCCGTGTGCACGAACACCTACACGATCGTCGCCGGCGACTACTGGACGCTCCTCGCCGACGAGGCGTCCGTCTCGCTCGACGAGCTCTACGCCGTCAACGATGCGACCTCCGCCACCGCCCTGTACCCCGGGCAGACGATCTGCCTCCCCGACGGTGCCACCGTGGTGGCGACGGCGACCACCGCCACTGCGACCACGGAGGCAACCACAGTCGCGACCGCCGCAACGCCGGCGGCGACGCAGAGCTCCAGCAGCCACAGCAGCTGAACCGGGAACCAAAGTCAGTCGGTGGTGGATTCCAGCTCGTAGAGGGGCACGGTGCCCCGGCGCACCCACAGGCCGGCGCCCGCTTGCTGGAACGATGGCCGCAACCGCTCTCGGTACCACTCGCCCGTGCGGGCGTGCACGTCCATGTCGGTGTGCGCGGGGTCGACGACCATCGCCAGGTCGTGCGCGGTCGGCAGCTCCAGGTACAGCACGTAGCGGGTCGCCAGCGCCAGGTTGGCCAGCGCCGCGTCCGCGGACGCGTCGTCCAGGTAGTGCACCACGCCGTGGCAGATCACCAGATCGAAGGGCTCGGTTGGTGCCCACGTCGCGATGTCGCGGCGCTCATGGCCCCACTGCGCGCACGCATGCTCGCTGATGTCGACGGACAGCACCTCCACCGCCGGATGATGCATGCGGTACCAGTCGCGCCACATGCCCACACCGGCACCCACGTCGAGCACCGAGTTCGGCGTCACGCTCCACCACGCGCACAGCTCGTGCACCGCGGTGGCGAGGTGGCCGATCCGCTCGTGGTCGTGCACGCCCGCGTCGCCGTAGAAGCGGTCGTAGTAGTTCGCGTCGAAGCGGCCCATCCCGGCCATCCTCGCGTGCGCAGCCCGGCCGGCGTGGGCAGGGTCGGCGCTCGAATCCCCCGTTCAGCAGGGCATGCACGGGGCAGCGAGCTCGGCCAGCTCCGCCGCCATGGGTGCGCCGGCCAGCACGTACCGATCCGGCCGCACCGCGACCGCGCCGGCCTCCGTGCCGTCCGGTGCTACCGCCGCATCCAGCAGTGCGCCCACCGGCCCAAAGCCGATGACGGCGACGTCGCAGTCCATCAACGAGCCGCCCACGCGGCCTGCAGCTCGGGCAGGTCGGTGGGCGCGATGAACTCCAGCGGGAGGTTCGGCCCCCACGAGTTGGCGACGTGCTCGAGCGCGAGCGGGCCGCGCCGGGCCTCCCAGGCCTCGTCGTCGTCGATCTGGTCGAGGTCGCTGAACAGCTCCACGAACGCACCCGACGGGTCGCGCAGGTACCAGTAGAAGTTCGAGCCCGCGAAGTGGCGGCCGAAGCCCCACGCGTGCCGCTCGGGGTCGGCGCGCAGCAGCTTCGTCGCGGTGTGGCCGACGTGGTCGACGTCGTCGCACTCCCACGAGTAGTGCTGCAGGATCGGCACCGGGCTGTGCACGAGCGCGATGTTGTGGTGGTCGGTGCTGCAGCGCAGGAAGGAGATGATGCCGTCGGCATGGTCGCTGACCTTGCAGCCCAGACCGTCGACCAGGAAGCGCTGGGTGGCGGCGATGTCGGGTGTACCGATCACCAGGTGGCCGAGGCGGCGCGGCGGGCGCGCCCCCTGGAACTCGGCGGCGGCGCGCTCGTTGCGGCGCACGGTGGCGCCCGGCCGGTTGTCGACGACCACGGGCGTGGGTGACTGCACCAGCGGCGCGGTGACCGCGACGGCGACACGCACCTGGGTGGTTGGATCGACGGCCGTGACGGTGCCGCCGTCGACGGTGCTGTCGATGCCGAGCGCAGCGAACCTGCCGGCGACCGCATCAAGGTCGCGCTCGTCGCTCGCACCCACCTCCACGCCGAGCAGTTGGCGGTAGGGAGCCTCCTCGACGATCACCTGGTCGCCGCCGTCCGGGCTGGCCACGCGGCCGTCGCCGCCGACGGCCAACCCCATCTCGCCGTAGAAGCCGGCCAGCTCGTCGGGGCGGGGCACGCCGACACGGATCGACACGAGGCGGTGCAGGCTCATCGCGCCACGCACCGGTTGTGAAGGCTGCCGATGACCTCGGCGCCGCTGTCGATCATCTCGCCGTCCTTCAGGAAGCGACCACGCGGGCCGCCGACACCCGACGGCGTGCCGGTGAAGATGATGTCGCCCGGCGCGAGTGTGCAGATCGCCGACAGGAACTCGATGATCTCCGGCACGGTGAAGATGAGATCGTTGGTGCGCGACTCCTGCATGCGCTCGCCGGCGACGTCGCACCAGAGACCGACATCGTCGGGATCGGGGAACGAGTCGAGGCTCACCACCGCCGGGCCGATGGGGCCGAACGTGTCGAAGCTCTTCCCCATCGAGAACTGCGGCGGCGTGCCGGTGAGCTGCACGGTGCGATCGGAGATGTCCTGGCCCAGCGTGAGCCCGGCGACGTGCGACCACGCATCGGCGCGGCTGATGCCGCGGCCGCCGGTGCCGATCACCACCACGAGCTCGACCTCCCAGTCGACAGTGCCCCCGGAGAGCACGACATCGTCGTCCGGGCCGGTGAGGCAGCTGGGGTACTTGGTGAACGTGAGCGGGGCGGGGGGCAGTGCCATGTTCGACTCGGCGGCGTGGGCCCGGTAGTTGAGCCCGATCGCGAACACCTTCTGTGGCCGGGGTACGCACACGCCCAGGCGCGTGCCCGCCAGCGCTCCACCGGGCGTGGCGGAGGCCAGCGTGGCAGCGGCCGCGTGCAGCTCGCCGTGGCGGGCGATCGCCACCATCGGGTCGGCCAGCGACTCGTCGCCCGTGACGGCGGCGAGATCGAACCAGTGGGTGGCGTCGAGCAGCGCGGCCCGACCGTTGACGTTCGCGAGTCTGAACATGGCGGCGATCTTTCTATAGATTATTGAAAAGGTCAAGCGCGATGTGGGAGACTCTCGCCGTGCCCCCGACGATCGAAGCTCCACCGACGCTTGCCGAGTGGGTGGATGCGCGGTTGCGGTCGGCGATCCTCGGTGGCGAGCTGGCGGCCGGCGAGAAGCTGCGCAGCGAGCATCTCGCCGCCGAGTG
Source organism: uncultured Frigidibacter sp. (assembly GCA_964582215.1). Lineage (GTDB taxonomy): Bacteria > Pseudomonadota > Alphaproteobacteria > Rhodobacterales > Rhodobacteraceae > TMP-24. The sequence continues at coordinate 2,846 of CAZORV010000141.1, read as the reverse complement.
GGGTGTGTCGCCGACACCGCTGCGCGAGGCGTTCCAGCGGCTGGCGGGCGAGGGCATGATCGTGATCGAGCCCCAGCGCGGCGCGCGAGTCGCGGCGATCGACGCCCGCGAGGCCGCGGAGTTCTACGAGCTGCGGCTGCTGCTCGACCCCAAGGCGCTGCGCAGTTCGATGGCCGCCGCCGACGACACGTACCGCGAGGAGGTGCGCGCCGCCTACGAGCACCTCATCGCGCGGCATCGCACCCTGCCCGCGTCGCTCGACGCCCACCGCGCGTTCCACCTCGCCCTCCTCTCGCGGTGTGGCAACCGCCAGCTGCACCGCACGGTCGTGCAACTGCACGACCACACGCAGCGCTTCCAGGTCACCGGCGCCGGTGCCCAGCGGCGCGGCGATCCGGCGGAGGAGCACGCCGAGCTGTGCCAGGCCGTGCTCGCCGGCGACGTGCGCCGCGCCACCCGCGTGCTCACCGATCATCTGCGCGCCACGTTGGCGGCCGTCGAGGCCCTCGCCGACCCCACTTCTCCGCGAGCGTAGGAATCGAGAGACGCAGTTCGGCATCGGCGCGCCCGTCCGGGGCCGTCCAAGCGGTTAGTGATGCGGAGATCGTCCCGGAAGTGGAGACGATTCAGACCCAGAAGCAGAATTGGAACGGATCAGGGGGTTCGGTTCGAGCGGTGCTGGGCGGTGTAGCGCGAGGCGTGCGCGCCGCTGGGCCACGTGTGCGGCGGGATGCCGGCCTTGCGCCACAGCGCGGCCACGAAGTCGGCCGGCTCGGGCAGGGTGTCCCACACCGCGGGCAGGAACGTTGCCCGGTAGCGATGCGAGTCGATCACCAGCCCGTCGACGAACGGGCGCAGCGCGGCGACCAACTCGTCGTAGCCGGCGACACCTATCGGCCGCAGCGGCGACAGCACGGAGACGGACACGGACAGCCACGGCAGGTCGCTGTCGCGAACCGGCCCCACGCGTGGATCGCTGAGCGCGGCGGCGCGTGCCCGGTCGGCCACCGTGTCGACGAGCGGCCGGTCGGCCGACAGCGTGCCGATGCAGCCGAGCAACCTGGCGTTGCGCTCCAACGTGACGAACGCGGCGCCCGGCCGGCGCAGCGCGGGCGGGTAGGTCGCAGTGTCGGGCTGCCAGCGGGCGTGCTCGTGCACCGCTTGGTGGACGGACTGCTCGGCGACCTCGACGAGCAGGTCGAGCTCGGCGTCGGTGAGCAGCTGGGAACTCATCGGACCAGGAAGCTTCCGTAGCCGACGACACGATCGGGCGGGCCGGCCGTGTCGGCCGAGTTGCGCAGGTCGAGCAGCGCGACTTGCTGGCCGTGACGGCGGCTGAGCTCGAGCGCACCGCGCACGGGCACCACGCCGCAGGCGTCGTCGCTGTCGAGCAGCTCCCAGCGGGCCGCGACGATCGAGGCCGCAGTCGCGGCATCCAGCCGTCGTGCTGCCTGGGCGACGTGGTAGTGGCTGAGATCGCTGGAGACGACGACCAGCGTCCCCGGCTCGCCCCAGAACACGTCGAGCACCTCGGCCACCGTCGCCGCCGGCGCGATGCCGGCGATGATCGGCACCAGCATCCACCCACCGGTGAGGGTCGCCTGCAGGAACGGCAGCTGCACCTCGATGCTGTGCTCCGGCGCATGCGCCCGGTCGTCCACGTGCACACCTGGCAGACCTTCAACGGCGGCATTGCTCGCCTGATCCACCGGCACCAGGCCCAGCGGCGTGGCGAACGAATCGGCGGAGGAGAGTGCGAGCCCGCGCACGGGCACGCGATGGGCCGGCCCGATCACCACCACGCGCGTGATCGACTCGCGCCACGGGGCCAGCCGCGCGTAGGCGCTCGCCGCGATCGGCCCCGAGTACACGTACCCGGCGTGCGGCACGATCAGCGCCACCGGCGCGACCCGGTCGCCGTGCACCTCGACATCGGCGAGCATGCCGTCGATCATCCGTGCGAGCGCGCCCGGGTCGGCGGGGTAGAACGTGCCGGCGACTGCCGGTGGCCGCACGACGGTCATGGCTCGGCCACCTCCGTCGTCGCCAGGCGTAGCGGGCGCCGGCGCCGGCCCCACTCGCCTGGCGGGCCGTCGAACACGCCGACGATGGCGGCACCGCAGGCGAGGCAGTGGCCGTCACCGCCCACGTGGTAGCTGTTGATGCGATACCAGTCGCGCTCGATCGCGGCGGCACCGCAGTGCGGGCACCAGGTGGTGCCACCGGCGACGTCGTGCACGTTTCCGGTGTACACGTAGCGCAGGCCGCAGTGCATCGCCAGGTGCCGTGCGTGGGTCAGCGTCGCCATGGGCGTGGGTGCCACGTCGAGCATGCGGAAGTCGGGGTGGAACGCGCTGAAGTGCAGCGGCACGTCCGGGCCGAGGTGCTCCACCATCCACGTCGCGAGCTGCACGATCTCGGCGTCGCTGTCGTTGTGGCCCGGGATCAGCAGCGTCGTCACCTCCAGCCACACGCCGCTCGCGGCCAGCCACTCCAGCGTCTCCAGCACCGGCTGCAGGTGGCCGCCGCACACGTGCCGGTAGAAGTCCTCGGTGAACCCCTTGAGGTCGATGTTGGCCGCGTCCATCCGCGAGAACAGCTCGGCGCGCGGGCCGGGGCACACGTAGCCGGCGCTGACGGCGACGGTGCGGATGCCGGCCGCGTGGCAGGCGTCGGCGACATCGGCGGCGTACTCCAGGAAGATCACCGGGTCGTTGTAGGTGAACGCGACGCTGGCACAGCCGTTGCGGGCCGCTGCGGCGGCGATGGTCTCCGGGTCTGCGGCATCGGCGAGCGTGTCGGTCTCGCGACTCTTGGAGATGTCCCAGTTCTGGCAGAAGCGGCAG
>CAZORV010000140.1:0-8061 GCA_964582215.1 uncultured Frigidibacter sp. | reverse complement strand
CCGCATGAGCGGGGCCGCTCTTCCACCGGAAGATCGGCTTGTCCCGCTCAGCCCGGCGTCTCGGGATTTGACCCCACCATCTCGGTCGGCGGGGGCAAACGACCCTGCCGCCCCGCGCCATTCCCACCCACACCGCCCGGTCGCCCAAAGCGACCGGGCAGCGCCTGCCCCTCCGGGGGGCTGGCGCTCCGCGCCGCCCGGGGGCAGGCGCCGCCCTCTGTTGGTGGGGGCTGCGATGGTCACGAGACGAAGTTCCCACATGAGCGGGGCCGCTCTTCCACCGGAAGATCGGCTTCTCCCGCTCAGCCCGGCGTAGGAGAAAAAACTGCGCGGGCTCGGCGGTAGGGTGCGTGCTCGCACGCACCGCCCCGGTCGCCCCAAGCGACCGGGCAGCGCCTGCCCCTGTCGGGGGCTGGCGCTTTGCGCCGCCCGGGGCAGGTGCCGCCCTCTGTTGTGCGTGTTGAGACGGTCCTCGGAGAAACCTTCCCGCATGAGCGGGGCCGCTCTTCCACCGGAAGATCAGCCTTTTCCGCTCAACCCGGCGTCGCAGCGAAACTCCGGCGCGGGCAGCCCCCGGACCCAGGCGTTCAGAACCCCGGTCGCCAGACGGGGTTCGACCAGGCCCGCCGTCCGGCCGCGTCCACCACCGTCACCCTGACCCAGGGCGACTTCCAGAACCGCTCGAGCCCGAGGCTGGCCCGGGTCATCGACAGGCCGTGGACGGCGCGGGCGGCCTGACCGAACCCCTGCACGATCACCGACACGGCGGCCGAACATTCGACCTCGACCGCCGTCTCCGTCACCTCGATTCGCCGGATCTCGGGGCCCTGCGTCGAATAGTTCAGCCCGGCCTTCAGCGCCGCCACCAGCGCCTCGGGGTCATTCTCCTCGGCCTTGACCATGACCCAGCCGCCGAAATGATCGGGCTCGTAGAAATGCGCGTCATCCGTCGCCACCGCCGTCAGCCGCCGCCCCTCGGACAACAGAAGGTCGTTGATCGCCCAGCCGTCCGCCCGGTCACAGCCCGCCCAGCAGCCGTGGTTATAGACCTCGACGGCATGGGCGGCCTCGATGGTGCGGGCATCGGCCAGCGTCAGCCCCGACCATTGCGGATGGGCCACCGCGACAAAGGCCCCCGCCGCCCGCGCCCGCGCGGCAATCGCCGGGCCGCTTTCCATGCCCGGAGCCGCATGGAACCCCGGCGCGTCAGGCGGAGCGAAGTCGAACGGCAGACCCACCGCCAGAATATGCCAGAGCTCGCCGTTCAGCGTCGCCCCGGAATGCAGCTCTGCCCCGATGATCGTGGTGAAACCCGGCCGCCGGAAGGGCGTCGTGTCGACCATCGGATAGCCATAGGCGCCGATGAAATGATCGGTCAGCGCCAGAAAGTCATAGCCCTCGTCACAGTAGCGCCGGCAGACCTCTTCGGGTTCCAGAACGCCGTCCGACCGGGTCGAATGGGTGTGAAGATTGCCGCGATAGAACCGCCCCGGCGCCGAAAACGCATCCACCTTGCCGCCCCCCCCCGCTGATGACCGTTTCCGGCAGACTGCCGCCCGCCCGGCCAAAAGAAAAGCCCCCGCGATTGCACCGGCCCCCCGTTCCGTGGCAGAGGGGCGCCATGATCCTCTACCGGCTTCTCACCAGCATCCTCTTTCCGGCTTTGCGGTTGCGGCGGCTGTTGCCCGGCGGGGCGGTCTGGGCCGAGCGGCTGACCGCCCCCCCCGCCCGCGGCACCAGCCACAGCGGCGACGCACCGCTCTACTGGCTGCACGGCGCCTCGAACGGCGAACTTGGCGCGGCGCGGGCGCTGATCACCCGGCTGGCCGACGAAATCCCCGGCACCGGGCTGATCATCACCACCAACAGCCTGACCGCCCGCGCCATGGTCCGCGACTGGCGCCTGCCGCGCACCGAGGTGCGCCTTGCCCCCTTTGACCACCGCCCGCTGGTCCGCCGGTTTCTGGCCGCCACCCGCCCCCGCGCGCTGATCATGATCGAGAACGAGCTTTGGCCGAACCGGCTGACCGAATGCGCGGCGCAGGGTCTGCCGATCCTTGTCCTTGGCGGGCGGCTGTCGGCGAAATCCGCCCGGTTCTGGGCGCGCCTGCCCGGCCTGTCCGCCCGCCTGATGGCCGCGCTTCGCTGGGTCGCGCCCCAGGACGAGGCCTCGCGCCAGCGCTTTCTGGACCTTGGCCTGCCGCCGGACCGGCTTGGCCCGACCATGGTGCTGAAGGCAGCGCCCACCCGCGCAGCGGCGGCCACAGCCCTGCCCTTTGACCGCGCCAGCACCCTGCTGGCCGCCTCGACCCACGAAGGCGAAGAGGCGGTCATTCTTGACGCCTTCGTCCGGCTGCGAACCGATCACCCCGACCTGCGCCTGATCCTTGCGCCGCGCCATCCCCGGCGCGCGCCCGAGACCGCCGCCCTGATCGCCGCCCGGGGCCTTGCCTTTGGCCAGAGGTCGGCGGGCCAGGCTCCCGATCCGGCCACGCCGGTCTATCTGGCCGATACGATGGGCGAGATGGACCTCTGGTATCAGGCGGCCGGGCTGACCTTTGTCGGCGGGTCACTGGTGCCGAAGGGCGGCCATACGCCGTTCGAGCCCGCCGCGCGCGGCTCGGTCATCCTGCACGGCCCGCATCTGGAAAACTTCGGCCCGGCCTATGCGGCCCTTGCCGCCGCATCGGCCGCCCTGCCCGTCGCGGACGCCGCAACGCTCGCCGCAGCCCTCGCCCCGCTGATCGGCGACGCGGGCGCCCAGACCCGCATCGCCACCGCCGCCACCGCCGCCCTTGCCCCTTTCCGCGACGAGGCCGCCGAATTGGCGTTTTTCGCGGCGCTCGGCCATCTTGCCGCCACGACCTGAGGCGCCCCGGCCACAGTCCCGCCATGGCGGCAGGCTAAACTCGCCGAATATTGCAGCCCTCTCTGGTTTTTTCAGGTCGCCATGCTAGTCCGTTACAAAAATGTTACAAACTCTGAGGCAGGGACCGGGGCATTACCCCGGCAAAAGCAGTGAAGAAAGAACGGATGAACGCGACCGGGTCAGAACCCGCAACGCAGCACGCGGCGCTTTGCTTTCGGCAGACGGCCGGACAGACCGAGATTCTGCTGATCACCAGCCGTGACACCGGCCGCTGGGTCCTGCCGAAAGGCTGGCCCAAGAAGGCCGAGGAAGGCGCCGCAACCGCGCTGCGCGAGGCGCACGAGGAGGCGGGCGTCATCGGCCAGCCGGTCCCGGGCTGCGTCGGCATGTATTTCTACGACAAGACCATGCCCGCCGCCGCTGCCCTGCCCTGCAGCGTCAGCGTCCACGCGGTCGAGGTTGAATATCTCAGCTATTCCTTCCCGGAAATGGGCCTGCGCCGCCGTGAATGGTTCGCCCCGGCCGAGGCCGCGCTGCGGGTGGCCGAGCCAGAGCTTCGGGACCTTCTGGCCAGCTTCCGGCCGCCGCCCCGTCGCGCCGGGCGTGCGGGCAAGGGTTGATTTTTCCGGCGCAATCGCCATGTCTGAACGGCAGGTCACCCTTGGGACTCGTCACCAAACCATGATCCGCTATGCGCTCCATTGCGACCGGAACCACAGCTTTGACAGCTGGTTCAAATCGTCCGGGGCCTTTGACGGGCTGCTGGCGCGGGGGCTGGTCGCCTGCAGCATCTGCGGATCGACCAGCGTGACCAAGGACCTGATGGCCCCGGCCGTCCGCCCTGCCGCCCCCCCTGACCGGCCGCTGTCCACCCCCGCCAACCCGGTGGAACAGGCGCTGACCGCCATGCGCCGCCAGATCGAGGAACAGTCCGAATATGTCGGCCTGAACTTTGCCGCCGAAGCCCGCGCCATCCATCAGGGCGACAGCCCCGGCCGCGCCATCCACGGCGAGGCCCGCGCCGACGAGGCGCGCCGGCTGATCGACGAGGGCGTGCCCGTGACCCCCCTGCCCTTCCTGCCCGCGCGCAGGACGAACTAGGCGCCGCGCAGGCCCCCGCCCGTTCGCCTCTTGCCCTCGCCCCCCCGCCCGCATAAGAAGCCCCCGGTTTGACCTGAGGATAAGAGGCACCCCCATGCCAGTTCTCGTGATGAAATTCGGCGGCACCTCGGTGGCTGACCTTGCGCGCATCGAAAATGCCGCCAAAAAGGTGCAGGACGAGGTCGAGCGTGGCTATGACGTCATCGTCATCGTCAGCGCCATGTCGGGCAAGACCAACGAACTGGTCGGCTGGGTCGAGACCACCTCAAAGCTTTATGACGCCCGCGAGTATGACGCCGTCGTCGCCAACGGCGAGAATGTCACCGCCGGGCTGATGGCGCTGCGCCTGCAGGAGATGGGCGTGCCCGCCCGCAGCTGGCAAGGCTGGCAGGTGCCGATCAACACCACCTCGGCCCATGGTGCCGCGCGCTTCGTCTCGATCCCGCGCGACCATATCGACGCCAAGTTCGCCGAAGGCTTCAAGGTCGCGGTTGTCGCGGGCTTTCAGGGCCTGTCGCCCGAGGGCCGGGTGACGACGCTGGGGCGCGGCGGGTCGGACACCACGGCCGTGGCCTTCGCCGCCGCCTTCGGCGCCGAACGCTGCGACATCTACACCGACGTCGACGGCATCTACACCACCGACCCGCGCATCACCGCCAAGGCCCGCAAGCTGGACAGGATCGCCTTCGAGGAGATGCTGGAACTTGCCTCGCTGGGCGCCAAGGTCCTGCAGACCCGCTCGGTCGAGCTGGCCATGCGCTACAAGGTGCGGCTGCGCGTCCTGTCGTCCTTTGAAGATACCGACGAACACTCTGGAACCCTGGTCTGCGACGAGGATGAAATCATGGAATCGAAAGTTGTCTCCGGCGTCGCCTATTCCCGCGACGAGGCGAAAATGACCCTGGTGACGGTCGAAGACCGCCCCGGCATCGCCGCCGGCATCTTCGGCCCCCGGTCCGAGGCCGGGGTCAACGTCGACATGATCGTCCAGAACATTTCCGAAAAGGACTATGGCGGCCATGTCGGCAATGTCACCGACATGACCTTTTCCTGCCCGGTCAATCAGGTCGCCCGCGCCCAGAAAGCCCTGGAAGAGGCCCGCGCCTCGGGCTCGATCTCGTATGACGACCTGATCGTCGACACCGACGTCGCCAAGGTGTCCGTCGTCGGCATCGGCATGCGCAGCCACGCCGGCGTCGCCGCCCGCATGTTCTCCTCGCTCGCCGCCGAAAACATCAACATCAAGGTCATCGGCACCTCCGAGATCAAGATCTCGGTGCTGATCGACCGGAAGTATATGGAGCTGGCGGTGCAGGCCCTGCACGATGCGTTTGAGCTGGAGAAGGCGTAAGGGGGCTTGCCGCCGAATAGCGCCATTTGCAGCAAACCCACAGCGCAGCGCGACGACCGCGTCAGCAACGCAGCTTGGCATCCTCAATGACTTCGGGTGACCGTGGGACTCTTGCCCCCCTCACCCCCGCCGCGCCGCCTCGATCGCTGCGACGTCGATCTTCGTCATCTCCATCATCGCCGCAAAGGCGCGGGCGGCCTCGGCGCCGCCGGCGGTGATGGCTTCGCTCAGGGTGCGGGAGATGATCTGCCACGACAGGCCCCAGCGGTCGCGGCACCAGCCGCAGGCGCTGGCCTCGCCGCCGTTGGCGATGATCGCGTCCCAGTAGCGGTCGGTTTGGTCAGGGACAGAAACGCCTGGGTTCTGGCCAGGACCCCTACGCGAAGAGCCCTTAGCGACCATCTGAGGCAACGAAAGTTGCTTCAGATGGCCTGCGACTGTTGTCAGGGTGCAGTCCGCTTCCAGCCTGCGGCCAGCGCCCCGGCAGCGATCATCAGTGACCCACCGACGCGGTTGACGGCTCGCTGCACGCTTGGTTTGCGGATGGTCTTGCGGGCCATAGCTGCCATCAATGCGTAGAAGCCCGCATTCAGGATCGCCAGCACGAGGAATGTCGTTTCGAAGATGATCATCTGCGGCACGACCGGCTGCGCCGTGTTCAGGAACTGGGGCAGGAAGGCGACGAAGAAGATGATGCTCTTGGGATTAAGTGCCGTCACGATATAGGTGTGCAGAAAAATCCGCAGCGGCCTTTCCTTGGGCGAGGTTTCGGCATCCGGGCTGGCCTCGCCGACCGGGACCGGGGCGCGCCAGAGCTTCACGCCCAGATAGATCAGATAGGCAGCCCCTACCCATTTCAAGGCGATGAACAACGTGGCCGAGGCTGAAAGCAGTGCTCCGAGGCCAAGCATGGAAGCCGTCATCGCTGTGAAGTCGCCCAGCGCGACCCCGCCGACCGTCGCGCCAGCCACTTTCTTGCCGTGCCCGAGCGCATAGGAGATCACCAGCAAGATCGTGGGACCGGGGATTGCCAGTAAGACCGCAGAGGCAGCTGCAAAGGCCAACCATTGTTCAATAGACATTTCGTTCCTCCTGTTGGAGTCCGAGCAATCCCTAACTCCGAAAGAGGCGCAAGGGGTTTCTTGCAAGGTCTGCTTCGTCCGATCGCCACGGGTCGGGTGTGACAATAACCTATGGGCACAAGACAGTGGTCAGGACCGGTCGGTTTCGGCCTGGTCGGCGGTGGCGATCTGAAACGAGAAGGCCTGGCTGTGGCGCTGCCATGGGCCGCCGTTCAGGCCAAGGCAGGGGATGCCCGCCACGGTGAACTCGACCGTCAGCACGTCGCCCCTGGTGCCCGACGGATAGTCGCCGGGTGCCCGGTGGATGGCGGTGACGGCGCTGTCGGGGAAGGTCGCGGCGTAAAAGCGGGCCGCCGCCTCGGCCTCCTTGTCGAACCACAGGCAGATGCGGTTGGGCGGGCTTGTCATCATCTGTCCTTTCGATCCGGGGGGGGCTTTCGCCACCGATCCTAGCACAGACCCGAAACCCCCCGCCCATAATTTCGGCAGGTCCTGTCTGGCCCGGCCCGGGCCCGCCATTCCCTCTCCCCATCGCGCGAGCCTTCGCCTATAGAGGCAACAGGGGGGATTGTCGCGACGATGGCCGAACGGACGGAAAGCAACAGCCGCAAGCTTTTGCGGCGCCTGCGCGATACGCTGGCCGAGCCCGGCGCCGGGCAGGAACGGCTGAACCGCGTCGTCCGGCTGATCGCCAGTTCGATGCGGACCGAGGTCTGTTCGGTCTATCTGTTCCGCGACGACGAGACGCTGGAACTTTGCGCCACCGAGGGGCTGAAGCGCGAGTCGGTCCACAAGACCCGGATGCGGCTGGGCGAGGGGCTGGTGGGCCGGGTGGCCAAGACCTCGACCCCGATGAACACCGCCAACGCCCCGGCCGAAAAAGGTTTCCGCTATATGCCCGAAACCGGCGAGGAGATTTATTCCTCGTTCCTTGGCGTGCCCCTGCAGCGGCTGGGTGAAAAGGTCGGCGTGCTGGTCGTCCAGTCCAAGAAGGCGCGGCAATTCTCGGACGACGAGGTCTATGCGCTGGAAGTCGTGGCGATGGTCGTGGCCGAGATGACCGAGCTTGGCGCCTTCATCGGCGAGGGCGAGGCGCTGCAGGCGCCGCACAAGCATGCGGTGATGTTCCGGGGCGGAACCGGTCAGGAAGGCGCGGCCGAGGGCCGGGTCTGGCTGCACGAGCCGCGCGTGGTGATCACCAACCCGGTGGCCGATGACCCGGTGAAAGAGCTTGAGCGGCTGAACACGGCGGTGTCGGACCTGCGGATTTCCGTCGATGCGATGCTGACCACCACCGAGGGCGACAAGGAACAGCACCAGATCCTGGAAGCCTACCGGATGTTCGCCAATTCGCGCGGCTGGATGCGCCGGATGGAGGAGGACATCGCCCGGGGCCTGTCGGCCGAGGCGGCGGTCGAAAAGGAACAGTCGGCGGCCCGGGCGCGGCTGGAAACCGTGCCCGACCCCTATCTGCGCGACCGGCTGAACGACCTTGACGACCTGTCGAACCGGCTTTTGCGCATCCTGACCGGACAGGGTCAGGATACCGGCGCCGCCTTGCCGGACAATCCGATCCTGGTGGCGCGCAACATCGGGCCGGCCGAACTTCTGGACTACGGGCGCAAGCTGAAGGGTGTGGTGCTGGAGGAAGGCTCGGT
>CAZORV010000139.1:0-8081 GCA_964582215.1 uncultured Frigidibacter sp. | reverse complement strand
TGACCTGTTCGGGTTCGGCGGCGGGCAGGTCGATCTTGTTCAGGACCGGCACGATCTCGTGCCCCGCGTCGATGGCCTGATAGACGTTGGCCAGTGTCTGCGCCTCGACCCCCTGCGAGGCGTCGACCACCAGAAGCGAGCCTTCGACGGCCCGCATCGAGCGGCTGACCTCGTAGCCGAAGTCGACATGGCCGGGCGTGTCGATCAGGTTCAGCACATAGGCCTGCCCGTCGTCGGCCTTGTAGTCGATGCGGACGCTGTTGGCCTTGATCGTGATGCCGCGCTCGCGCTCGATATCCATACTGTCCAGGAGCTGGGCCTTCATGTCGCGGTCGGCGACGGTGCCCGTCGACTGGATCAGCCGGTCGGCAAGGGTGGATTTGCCGTGGTCGATATGGGCCACGATGGAGAAATTGCGGATATGTGCAAGGTCGGTCATGATCGCCCGCATATGCGCGAGAAGCGGGCGGGGGTCAAGCTGGGCGGCCGGTGCTTGACCTTTGGCGCGGGCGTGGCGATCTATGGAAAAAGGCATGGAGCTGGTGATGAGGCTTTCGATCCCTGACATGAGCTGCGGCCATTGCAAGGCGGCCGTCGAAAAGGCCGTTGCCGCCGTTGATCCGGGCGCGCGGGTCCTGGTCGATCTGACCAGCCGCTCGGCCGAGGTGACGGGGAACGCCCCGCCCGAGGAGGTTCTCAGGGCGCTGGCCGCCGAAGGCTATCCGGCGGTGCTGGCGGGCTGAAACCCGCCAGGTCAACACCGCACTTGCGCGGTGGGCGGACCCGGGCGATAGTGGCAGCTTGTGATCGCGCGATGACCCGGGGGGGCTTTATGCGTCTGATGATTTGTGCGGGCCTGCTGGCGGCAGGTCTGGGAGGCGCGGCTTCGGCCGGTGGCGCCATCGAAAAGGCCTGTTCCGCCTCGGGTCGGGCGGCGTCAGGTGCCGTCTGCGGCTGTCTTCAGTCGGTTGCCGATCAGGTGCTGAGCGGCGCCGATCAGCGCAAGGCCGCGCGGTTCTTTAGCGACCCCGATCAGGCGCAGGCGGTGCGCGTCTCGGACAGCGCTGCGGCCGAGGCCTTCTGGAACCGCTATGCCGCCTTTGCATCGGCGGCCGAAGCGAGTTGCAGCCCGGGCTGAGGCCCCGGGGTTCAGGTCAGGATGCCGATCTGGCGCATGCGCCTTGCATAGGCCCATTCGCAACCGCCGATCAGGAAGATCGCCAGCGAAAACCAGATGGCGTTCGGTCCGGCGATGTCGTTGAGCCGCACCTCTCCCAGGGCGAAATTGTGGACGGCGGTGGCGACCATGGCCACGAAGGCGATGGCAAAGACCAGAACCGCCGCCCCGTGCCGGAGCAGCAGCAGCAGTGACCCAAGAACGGCGAACCAGACCGCCGTGGCCCAGCTTGCCTGCACCCAGGTCGGGAAACTGTCGAAATAGGCGGCCTGCTCGGGGGTGAATTGCGCCAGATAGAAGGGCGCCTTCATCTGGGTCAGCGTATAGTCGGCGGCGCCGACGAGATTCCAGAACAATGTCAGTCCGCCGATGATCCAGAGATGGAGTGGGGTTTTCATGATGCAAGGTCCGTTGCTGCCTGCCCTGGGGCAAGGCTAGCACGGGCCCGGGCGCATTTCACCGGTGGTTGTCGATCGTCAGGTGCAAAATTACCGGCCCGGCCCGTTCGAAAGTCACGGTCAGATCGACCGCCTCTCCTTCGGCCGGAATCGCCGTCAGCGCCATCAGCATGACATGGTCACCGCCACTTTCCAGCCGCCTGACCTCGCCCGCCGGAATGACGAGACCGCCCTCGATCGGGCCCATATGCATCATGCCGTCATCGGTCATCTGGTGGCTGTGCAGCTCGGCCCGCCCGGCGATCCCGGTCGTGACCGACAAAAGCCGGTCATCGGCGGCGCCGTGGTTTTCGACGGTAAAGAAAGCGGCACCCGACCGGGCGCCGGGCAGCAGGCGGACATAGCCGTCGGTCAGGGCGATGGTCGCTTCGGCCAGGGCCGGTGTGGCGGCGGCGAGGGTCAGGCAGGTGGCGCGCAGAAGGTTCAGCATGGCCGTCTCCGTCCCGGGGTTGGAATTCGGGGGTCAAAACGGGGTTTAACGCCACGACGCGCCAACCGGAAGCCGCAAAAGCCAAACCCCGCCGGTGCGGGGCACGGGCGGGGCGAAACGCCTGACGGCAAGGCCGCACTCAGGCCGTGGCTTGCGCCTTGGCGATGTCTTTCTTGATCTTCAGCGCGCGCGACGACAGTTCCTCGTCCCGGGCCTTGGCCAGATAGGCGTCAAGACCGCCGCGATGATCGACCGAACGGATGCCCGCCGCCGAAATCCGCAGTTTGAACGACTGGCCGAGCGCGTCCGAAAGCAACGTGACCTCGTTCAGGTTCGGAAGGAACCGACGACGGGTCTTGTTGTTCGCATGGCTCACCTTGTTGCCCGACATCGGGCCCTTGCCCGTGAGTTCGCAAACGCGCGACATCTTGTTCTTCCTTCAGTTCAGGGGCCGCCAGCCCCATTTTCTCATGCAAGCCCGGGCGCCGAACCTGCGACGCCCTGAATTCTGTCCGCGCGAGATACGGGCAAAGCCGCAGGGCGTCAAGCGATTCCGGGGCAGGCTGCCAGAGGTTCCGGCCGCAGAACCGGTCCGCCATCATGTCTTCCCGGCAGGGGCCAGTCGCGAAAGACCGGACCACGGCCGGGGAACGGGCGGGGTTAAGCGCCTGTTAACCAGCCTCATCGCAGGATCAGGGCCATGAACAGCCTTTCACCCGATCAGGCCGCAGACCTCTGGCTCAGGCAGCTATTCCGCGCGCAAGCGGCGGCGGATGGCTGCATCGTGCGGCGCAAGCTTCGCGACGTTGACCGGGTCGTCGGCCGCGACCGTCTTCGGGCGGAACTGCAACGGCGGGGGTTTCATGCCATCGAGAATGCAGGCCAGGTGGTGATCTTCTGCAACCGCGAACCGATCCGCCCCTTCGACTGACAAATCCTTCACTGAAGGATTTGTCAAAAGCCTCTGTCAGAGGCTTTTGGCCCCCGGCCCAAGGTCGAGCGCCGCCAGAATCTGCGCCGCCGCCTCTGAGGGCGACAAGCCAGCCTCGACCTCGGCGCCCAGCCTGTCCATCTGCGCCCGAACCCGGCCATCCGCCGTCAACCGCGCCAGAAGCGCCGCGCGCACCTCATCCTCGAACCAGCGGCGCGCCTGCCCGGCCCGGCCAAGCGCCAGCAACCCCTGATCCCGCCGCCAATCGGCCAGCCGACGCACCGCCGCCCAGACTTCGGCCAACCCCCGCCCTTCCAGCGCCGACACGCACATCACCGACGGAAAGCCCTCGGGGTCCTGAGGACGCTTGCGCAACAGGCGCAGCGCCCCGGCATAATCGGCGCAGGTCCGTGTGGCCGCGGATGCCAGTTCGCCATCGGCCTTGTTCACCAGGATCAGATCGGCCATTTCCATGATCCCGCGCTTGACGCCCTGCAGCTCATCCCCGCCCGCCGGGGCCAGAAGCAGCAAAAATATATCCGTCATCCCCGCAACCATCGTCTCGGACTGGCCGACGCCCACCGTCTCGACCAGAACCAGATCGAACCCGGCCGCCTCGCACAGGCTGATCGCCTCGCGGGTGCGGCGGGCGACGCCGCCCAGCTGGGTCTGGCTGGGCGAGGGCCGGATGAAGGCCAGGGGCGCGCGCGCCAGCCGGTCCATCCGGGTCTTGTCGCCGAGGATCGACCCGCCCGAACGCGCCGACGACGGGTCGACCGCCAGAACCGCGACCCTGAGGCCGAGGCCGGTCAGAAACAGACCGAACGCCTCGATGAAGCTGGATTTGCCGACGCCCGGCGTTCCGGAAAGCCCGATGCGCAGCGCCTGCCGTCCCGGCCGGGCGACGGCGGCCAGAAGCGCCACCGCCGCGCGGCGATGATCGGCCCGCTGGCTTTCGACCAGGGTGATGGCGCGCGCCAGTGCCCGGCGGTCGCCGGCCATCAGCTTTTGCGCAAGTTCGTCGGCAGTCATGTTTCGGTTCCGGCAAATTCCCGCGCGTCCGGCCCCGGGGGGCGCCGCCGCTTGTCCGCCCTTCTTGCCTTTTTGCCGCGCCTTCTGTCCAGTGCGGCTGACCAGACAGCGGGTGAGCAGATGCAGAGTGACATACCTTCCGGCCGGATCAGGCGCCGGCTTCGCGGCTTTGGACTGACGCTTCTGCTGGCCGCAGCCGCGTTGCCGGCGCGGGCCGAGCAACTCGAGTTCAGCATTTCGATCCGCGGCCTGTCGGCGGCAAGGCTGTCGGTCAATGGCACGGCTGACGGCGGGCATTATCTGGCTTCGGGCGTGATGAAGAGTAGCGGGCTTTTGGGGTTCCTCAAGAAGATCCGCTATGATGCCTCGGTCGCAGGCCGCCTGGTCAGCGGCCGCTATACACCTGAAAAATATACCGAAGTCGCCGATACCGGCAAACGCCATTCCGAGGCGGTGATGGGTTACAAGGCCGGCGTCCCGCAGGTAAAGACCTACAACCCGCCGCGCCCGCCGCGCCCCGGTGACATCGACCCCGCGACCCAAGGCGGCACGGTCGATCCGCTGACCGCATTGTTCGCCGTCCTGCGCACCGTCCCTGCGGCCGAGGCCTGCAAGCTGAAGCTCACGCTTTTTGACGGGCGGCGGCGAAGCCAGCTTGTCCTCAGCACGCCCGAGGCGGCGGACGACGGCATCGTCTGCCGGGGGGAATACCGGCGGCTGCAGGGCTTTTCCGCCGAAGAGATGGCCGAGAAAAGCCGCTTTCCCTTTACGCTGATCTACCGGCCGGCGGGCGATGGTCTGGTCAGGGTCGAGGAAGTGTCGATGGACACGCTCTATGGCAAAGGCCGCATGATCCGGCGATAAGGGCGGCATGTCCCCCGAACCCCTGCCCATCGACCCGATCCTGCCCGACCTGATCGCCGCCCTTCGCAGCGCCGGCCGGGCGGTGTTGCAGGCGCCCCCCGGGGCCGGCAAGACGACGCGGGTGCCGCTGGCCCTGCTGAAGGCCGGGCTTGCGCCCGGACGGATCCTGATGCTGGAGCCCCGGCGGCTGGCGGCGCGGGCGGCGGCCGAGCGGATGGCCGAAACGCTGGGCGAGCCGGTCGGCCGCCGCGTCGGCTACCGTATCCGGGGCGAGGCGCTTGTGTCGGCGGCGACCCGGATCGAGGTGGTGACCGAGGGGATCCTGACCCGGATGATCCAGTCCGACCCGGGCCTGACCGGCGTCGGCGCAGTGATCTTTGACGAATTTCACGAACGATCCCTGCAGGCCGATCTCGGCCTCGCCCTGACATGGGAGGCCCGTTGCGCCCTTCGGCCCGACCTTCTGCTTTTGGTCATGTCCGCGACGCTCGACGCCGCACCCGTGGCCGCGCTGCTGGCCGATGCGCCCATCCTGACCGCCGAGGGCCGGGCCCATCCGGTCGAGACGCGCTGGCTGGCGCGGCCGCCCGCCGCCGGTCTGAGGTATGAGGCGGCGGTGGCCGGGCTGGTGGCCGAGGCCGCCGGGGGGACCGAGGGCGGGATGCTGGTCTTTCTGCCCGGCGAGGGCGAAATCCGCCGGGTCGCGGCGGCGCTGGCCGGGCGGCTGCCGGGCGACTGCGTGATCCGGCCGCTGTTCGGCGCCATGGACCTTGCCGCCCAGCGCGCCGCACTTGCCCCGCCGGCCGCCGGGCGCAAGGTGGTGCTGGCCACGGCCATCGCCGAAACCTCGCTGACCATCCCCGATATCCGGGTCGTGGTCGATGGCGGCCGGGCGCGGCGGGCGCGGTTTGATCCCGGCTCCGGCATGTCGCGGCTGGTGACGGAACGTGTGACCCGCGCCGAGGCCGAACAGCGGCGCGGCCGGGCCGGCCGGGTGGCGTCGGGCCTCTGCTTTCGGCTCTGGACACGCGGCGAGGAAGGTGGTCTTGCCGCCTTCCCCCCGGCCGAGATCGAGGCCGCCGATCTGGCCGGCCTGGCGCTGGAACTGGCGCTTTGGGGGTCCGACGGGACCGGCCTTGCCTTTCTGACCCCGCCCCCTGCCCCGGCACTGGCCGAGGCGCGCGGCCTTTTGCGCGGGCTCGGGGCGCTTGACGCGCATGACCGGATCACCGACCACGGCCGGGCGCTGGTGGCGCTGCCGCTCCATCCCCGGCTGGGGCATATGCTGGTGACGGCGGGCCCCGGTGCCGCCCCCCTTGCCGCGTTGATGGGTGAGCGTGATCCGGTCCGGGGCGCACCGGGCGGGATCGAGGCGCGTCTCGCGGCGATCCGCGATCCGGCGCGGTACGAGGCCGGGCACCCGCACCGGGTCGACCGGGCCGCGGCTGAACGGGCGCGGGCCGAGGGCAAGCGGCTGGCGCGGCTGGCCCCGGCGGTCGAGCAGGGTTTCAGCCTGGCCGAGATGGCGGCACTGGCCTACCCCGACCGGATCGGCCTGCGCCGCAAGGGCGGCGAGCCGCGCTTTGTCCTGTCGGGCGGCAAGGGCGCCTTTGTCGATGCCGCCGACCCGCTGGCGCGGGCGCGGCTGATCGTTGCGACCGACCTTGACGGCGACCCGCGCGAGGCGCGTCTGCGGCAGGGCATCGCGATTGACGAGGCGTCGGTCAGGCGGCTGTTCGGCGACCAGATCGGCTGGCACGAGATTTGCGACTGGTCGCGCCGCGACGGGCGGGTGCAGGCCCGGCGTCAGGAACGGCTGGGGGCGCTGATCCTGTCGGACCGCGCCTGGCCCGAGGCCCCGCCCGAGGCGCTGGCCCGCGCCGCGCTGGAGGGCCTGCGCCTGACCGGACTGCCCTGGAGCGCGCCCGCCCGCCGTCTCAGGGCCCGCATCGCGCTGATGCGGGCCGAGGGTGCGGCGCTGCCGGATGTCAGCGATGCGGCCCTGCTGGCCCGGGCCGAGGACTGGCTCTTGCCATATCTCCACGGCAAGCGGACCGAGGCCGAGCTCGGCGCGCTCGACCTGACCGAGGCGCTGAAGGCCGCGCTTGGCTGGGACGAGCTGCAGCGCCTGAACCGGCTGGCCCCGGCGACGTTCGAGACCCCGCTTGGCCGTCAGGTGCCGATCGACTACGAGGGCGACCATCCGGCGATCGAGGTGCGCCTGCAGGAATTGTTCGGCGTGACGGCGCACCCTTGCGTCGGCCCGAAACGCCTGCCGCTGCGGATCACCCTTCTGTCGCCGGGCCAGAGGCCGGTGCAGGTGACACTCGATCTGCCGGGCTTCTGGGCCAGTTCCTATGCGGACGTGCGCAAGGACATGCGTGGCCAATATCCCAAACACCCCTGGCCCGAGGATCCGACCGTGGCCGAGCCGACGCTGCGCGCCAAGCCGCGGACGTAAGTTGCAGGCCGGACGCTGCAGGTCGCCGGGTCGACCCCATTCGGCCGGGGCAAGCGACCCGGCCGCCACCGAACCGTCGCGCTCAACCGCCCCCGATCGCCCGAAGCCCCCCGGCGGCGCCTGCCGCCTCTGGACCGGCGCCTTGCACCATCAGGAACAGGCACCGCCCGCTGTTGCGAAGGGCTGAGGCGGTCCCGCGGAAACGTTCCCGCATGAGCGGGGCCGCTCAGCCCGACGCCCCCGGAAGCCTCGCGCGCTTCCAGTCGGCAGCGGTAGGGTGCGTGCTCGCACGCACCGCCCCCGGGGCCCAAAACCATCGGGCAGCGCCCGCCCCTCCGGGGGCTGGCGCTTCGCGCCACCCGGGGCAGGCGCTGCCCTCTGTTGTTTTGACTGAAGCGGTCCCGGGCGGCCGCACCCAGGTGAGCGGGAACGCTCTTCCATCGGACGTTCGGCCCCGCTCAGCCCGGCGTTGGTGAAAGGGATCGCGCGGGCTCAGTCGGCAGGGGCCCGTGACCCTGCCGCCGCGCAACCGTCCCACCCGTACCGCCCGGTCGCGCAAGGCGACCGGGCAGCGCCTGCCCCTCCGGGGGGCTGGCGCTTCGCGCCGCCCGGGGCAGGTGCTGCCCTCTGTTGCTGTGCGCGGAGGCGGTCACCGCACGGCGTTCCCACGTGGGCGGGGCCGCTCTTCCACCGGAAGATCGGCTTGTCCCGCTCAGCCCGGCGTCGGG
>CAZORV010000138.1:0-8166 GCA_964582215.1 uncultured Frigidibacter sp. | reverse complement strand
TCAGGATCTGGAAGGGCTGTTTCATCCCCATCAGCGGGCCGGCGTCGCGCACCGGGCGCACGTCAACCTGGCTGCCGGGCAGGAAGGCGACAGCGCCGCCAAGATCGACGGTGAAGCCACCCTTGACGCGGCCGAAGATCGCGCCATCGACGCGCTCTTCCGAGGCGTAGGCTTTTTCCAGGCGATCCCAGGCTTCTTCGCGACGGGCCTTCTCGCGGCTGATCGAGGCTTCGCCACGGGCATTTTCCACGCGGTCCAGATAGACCTCGACCTCGTCACCCACCTTGACATTGGGCTGTTCGCCGGGATTTGCGAATTCTTTCAGATCGATGCGGCCTTCCATCTTGTAGCCGACGTCGATGATGGCCTGGCCCGCTTCAATCGCGATGACCTTGCCTTTGACAACCGAGCCCTCGTCGGGCGTGTCAATCTCGAAGCTTTCCTTCAGAAGGGCTTCGAATTCGTCCATGGTAGCTTTAGCGCACATGCAGTCAGTTTCCTTTTCTCGTGTTTGCTGGCCATGCGGTTGTCTCCGCCGGTCTTTCGGTTGGTCGGCCCCGGGGTCGGGGAAGCCGGAAAACAATCAGGGCCGGAGAATGCCCGACCCTGCTCATCACTCACGCTCCAGACACGTTGCGGCCTGTTCGACGGCTGCGCGTATAGGGGGAACGGCGGGGAAAGGCAAGGGTTTTGGGCTGCGGGCGCCCCGCCGGCGTGCTACAGGACGGCCTTGAACTCGGTCAGAAGTTTCGCGGTCTCGCTCAGCGTCAGAGTTTCGATCTTTCGCACAAGCTCTTCGGCATCGATTTCGGGTCGTGCGAACCGTTGCCGCATATCCCGGATGGCGGCGATGGCTTCGACCCCTGCCATGTCGATACAGTCGGCAAGAAAATCATCCAGCCGCACGGCCTCGATATCATGGCGGGCCAGTATGTGGGCCGGGAAATCACTGATGTTGTCCGTCACGATCACCGCCGCGCTTGCCTGAATGGCCGCTGCCAGAACATGGCGATCATCGGGGTCGGGCAGACCAAGACTGTCGACAAGTCCGGTCGGCACGTCAGTTCTGGCCTCGGGAAAGGCAATTTCGATCCTTTGCCGCTGCTGGTGTGCCTTGTCTTCCGACCCAAGCCGTTCCAGCAAGGCGCGCTCAAGCTCGTCAAGCGTCGTCGCAGACCAGCGGGGGCGAAAGAACCCGGCCGCAGCCAGTGTCAGAACCAGATTCCGCTTCAGCGCACCGAACAGGATATTGGTGTCGATGACGGCGGTAAACGGGTCGGCATGTTCGCTCAAATCAGGCCTTCATCGGCGTCGAAGCGGGCCATGTCGGCAAGGGCGCGCGAGCGCCGGGCATCCCTTTCCTCCTTGTACCGGAAAAGATCCTCGGCCTTGATCCGACGATGGCGGCCGGTTTTCGCATAAGGGATCGCGCCGTCTTCCAGCAGTTTGACCAGATAGGGCCGCGATACGTTCAGCAAATCGGCGGCCTGTTGCGTCGTCAGTTCGGCATGTACCGGGATAAGACGGAAGCCCTTTCCGCTGGAAATCAGCCTGAGAACCTCCAGAAATGTCTGTGCGATGGCCGGGGCAAGGACGACTTCGGCCGAAGTGCCCTTTTCGATGGCAAGGTTCAGCCGCGTCGGTTCGTCGTCCCGGACGATCCCGGCCATGACAGTCCGCAGACCATCGGCGCTGCGCATTTCCAGTGCGCTCGGCAAACGATCCGCGAATGACTCGTGTGCTGCTGTATTCATGTTTTCGGTTCCGGCTGCGCGTCCAAAGCTATGTGATGTGTCACAATGACATATAGCGCAGCTATGCATGAACGAAATATTCGCAGCAAACGAAATAGTCGAAAATATCGACATATTTTGCGCGCAACGGTCGCCGACCGACCGGAATGCCTAAATCCGCCCCGCAACCACCGCCACCGCCTGCGCCACCGCCTCGGCGGCCGTCAGCGCGGACGTGTCGATCACCACCGCGTCCGGTGCTGCCCGCAGGGGGGCGTCGGCGCGGCCCGTGTCGCGGGCGTCGCGTTCCCTGACCTCGGCCAGCACCCCGGCCTCGTCGCCGCCGACCTCGAGCCAGCGGCGGTGGGCGCGGATTTCGGCGCTGGCGGTGATGTAGAGTTTCACCTCGGCCCCGGGGCAGATGACAGTGCCGATGTCGCGTCCGTCCAGTACCGCGCCACCGGGGCGGCGGGCGAAGGCGCGCTGGAAGTCGACCAATGCGGCGCGCACCTCGGGGATCGCGGCGACGCGGCTGGCCGCCTGGCCCGCCGCCAAGGTGCGCAGGTCAGGCCGCGCCAGATCGGCGTCGGTCAGCCCGCGCGCGGCGGCAACCGGATCGCCGCCCCTGGCGCCCACCGCGCGATAAAGCAGCCCGGTGTCCAGATGCGCCAGACCGAACCGCGCCGCCACCGCCCGGCTGATCGTGCCCTTGCCCGCCGCCGGCCCGTCGATGGCCACGGTAAACACCCGGGCAGCCGGCTCAGCCATGGCTGATCGCCGCGCCAAGGCCCGCCATCAACGTCTCGAACACCGGGAATGAGGTGGCGATCGGCGATCCGTCATCGACCGAGACCGGCCGCTGCGCCGCCAGCCCCAGCACCAGAAACGACATGGCGATCCGGTGGTCGATATGGGTCTTGCAGGTCGCCCCGCCCGGCACGCCGCCCGCCCCCATCCCATGGACGATCAGCACATCCTCTTCCTCTTCGACCCGGACGCCGCAGGCCTCGAGCCCCCGCGCCATCGCGTCGATCCGGTCGCTTTCCTTGACCCGCAGCTCTTTCACGCCGCGCATCACCGTCGTCCCCTCGGCGCAGGCCGCCACCACCGACAGGATCGGATATTCGTCGATCATCGAGGCCGCCCGCTCTTCGGGCACCTCGATCCCCTTCAGCGCTGAGAAGCGCACCCGAAGGTCGGCCACCGGCTCGCCGCCCTCTTCGCGCGGATTGCCGAACTCGATCTCGGCGCCCATCTCGACCAGGGTCGTGTAAAGCCCGTTGCGGGTCGGGTTCTGGCTGACGCCCGGCACCAGGATGTCCGACCCTTCGACGATCAGCGCCGCGCAGACCGGAAAGGCGGCCGAGGACGGGTCGCGCGGCACCGCGACGGTCTGGGGGCGCAGTTCCGGCTGGCCGGTCAGGGTGATGACCCGGCCCTCGGGCAGATCCTCGACGGTCAGCGCCGCGCCAAAGCCCCGCAGCATCCGTTCGGAATGGTCGCGGGTCGGCTCTTTCTCGATCACCACGGTCTGGCCCGGCGCGTTCAGCCCCGCCAGCAGCACCGCCGATTTCACCTGCGCCGACGGCACCGGCACGGTGTAGCGCACCGGAACCGGGCTCCGCGCGCCCACGACCGTCATCGGCAGGCGCCCGCCCTGCCGCCCATAGGCCGTGGCCCCGAACAGCGCCAACGGGTCGGTCACCCGCCCCATCGGCCGCTTGCGCAACGAGGCGTCGCCGGTAAAGGTCGCCGTCAGCGGCGAGGTCGCCATGCACCCCATGATCAGCCGCACCCCGGTGCCTGAATTGCCGCAGTCGATGACATCGGCAGGTTCGGCGAAACCGCCGACACCGACGCCGAAGACCGACCATTCACCGGGGCGGTGCTGCGTGACCTCGGCGCCAAAGGCCCGCATCGCTTTGGCCGTATCCAGAACATCCTGGCCTTCAAGCAATCCCGTCACCCGGGTCTCGCCCACCGACAGGGCGCCAAGGATCAGCGCGCGGTGGCTGATCGACTTGTCGCCCGGCACCTCGGCCACCCCGCTCAGCGGGCCCGACCTGCGGGCGATCATCGGAATGGCGGCGCCGTGACCGGACATGCGGAACTCCCTCAAAGAACGCCCCGCTGATAGCGCAAGCGCCGGAAGGGGTCCATGGGGCACGGCGACGGATGGCGGCGGTTGCTGTGCCTGCCCGGCAACAGACCGAAGGCTTGTGGCCGCGGCACGGGAAGGGCATCTTCCGGACCGGGCGGGATGGCGGTAGGCTGGCGCTAGGCGGACACCCGCAAAGGCCCGCGCTGAACAGGGCCACCCACCAGATCGGCGAGCAGGTGACGAGTATGGGCAAACAGGCACGGACCGCGGCATTGGCGGCAAGACTGGCGCTGGCAGTCGTCGGCGGGCTGGCGCTCGGCGGGCAGGCCAGGGCGTTTGGCGGCCCCGATGCCAGCAGCCTGGTTCCGGTTGGCAACAACGGCTGCCAGGTCGTGCTGTTCGCCTCCAATAACCTTGGCACCTTCGACCAGGCGGAGGCCGTTTTGTTGTCCAGCGGGCCGCAGGCCGTGGCCGGCGGCACCATCTACGCCGGTCCGATCCAGTCGCGCCCCCCCGCCATCACCGTTTCCGCCCTGCAATCCTGCAACCTCTCCAATGTCACCAACCTTGCCCAGGACGGCGCGACCGGCCCCTATGCCACCGACGCCTATATGGGGTTTTCCTTCCGCGCGACCGATCCCGCCGACGGCAAGACCTATGACTATGAATTCGCGCTGAAAGGCGCGGCCAACACGCAGGCCGTCGTCACCAAGACCCTTTATGTGGCCCCGCCCGCAACCTCGTCCGGCGGCACGCTGGTCCGGAACCTGCAAAGCACCCGGATGAACCAGCTGATCGCCAACCAGCCCGACCTTGTCCCCCTGCTTGACGGTGACAGCGGGCCGCAGGTTTCCATGGCCGCCAATGACGGCACCGGCGACCTCGGCACGCGGCTTGCGGCCGGGCCGTTCTGGGCCGAACTCAGCGCCAGCTGGGCCGACGCCGGAACCGCCAGCAGCCGCTATGTGCTCGGCTCGGTCGGCGCCCACACAAAGCTGTCGGACAATGCCGCACTTGGCCTCATGGCCGAGTTCGACCACATCAGCCAGAACGACCCCGCCAATGGCAGCGCCAGCGGCAATGGCTGGCTGGTCGGCCCCTATCTTGTCGCCCGCATGCCCGGGCATGAGCTGGCCTTTGACGCCCGCGCGCTTTGGGGCCGCACCGACAACGACATCACCCCGACGGGCGGCCCCGGCACCAGCGTCGACGGCATCCGCAGCCTGCTGATGGTCCGCGCCTCGACGAAGTTCGACATGGGCGCCTATGCCGTCCGCCCGCGCCTTGCCCTTGCCCGGGCGCGCGAAGGCACCGGCCTGTTCACCGACGGGCTCGGCGCAACCGTCCCCGGCATCACCAGCACGATCAACCAGGGCGCGGTCGGCGTCGCGCTGTCGCGCGATATCACCACCAGCGACGGCCGGCTCAGCCTTTCGACCTCGCTCGACGGGATCTGGACCAACACCACCAGCGGCCCCGACGCCGCCTATGAAGACGGGCGCGGGCGGCTTGGCCTGGGCCTGAACTATGTCACCGACCATGGCGGAACCTTCGCGGCCAGCGCCTTTGTCGACGGGCTCGGGCAAGACGGCTACCAGGGTCGCGGCTTCTCGCTCGGCTATTCGCTCGATTTCTGAGGCGCGGCAGGCCCCCGCCGGATGGCTCAGCGGCGCGGCGGTGTCGGATTGCCCAGCCACTCGGCCGGATTGATCTCGGCGATCTGGCGAAAGTGATCCTCGCCCAATGCATCGCGCAGCCGGATCGACACAGCCTTTTCCGACAGATCCTCTTGCCGGGTCATGTAGAAATCCGACCCGAACAGGATCCTGCGCCGCAGCCGCTCCTTCTCCATCACCAGCCGCAACAGGGGAATGAACTCGCCGAACCGGAACAAGGTATAGGATATGTCGGTCCAGAGCATCTCGCGACCCTCGTCCTCGATCATGTCCATGATCCGCGCCACCCAGTTGTCCTTGCGGCTGGCGGGATGGTCGGGGTCGAAGCCCAGCCGCAGATAGCGGTCCCAGTCGGTCAGCCCGCCGAAATGCGCCAGCGAGACGCGCAGGCGCGGAAACCGGTCCAGAACCGGCGCAAAGGCGTCCGGCGCCGTCACCAGATCGCATTCCATCGCCGACCAGCCCCGCCGGGCAATGCCGCCGCGCGAACAATGGCTGACAACCGGCAGGCCATGGTCCTGACAATAGGGATAGACCTTTTCCATCAGGACAGGGTGATCGGGGCGATAGCCCAGCTTCGGATAAAGCTTCAGCCCCCGGAACCCCAGACTTTCGACCGCACGCCGGAACTCGTCCCAGCCGCCCGGCGCATCGGGGTCGATGGTCGCGAACGGGATGACCTGCGCGCCATAGTCCGGGTCCTGTGACAGGGTGAACAACTCGTCATGCTGGGCGACGATCCCCTCGCGCAGCGGCCCGTGGCCCGCCCCGGCCATGTCCAGCGGCAGGACCACATGGCGCGAGGATCGGGGATAGAAATGCAACAGCTCGCGCATCACCGCGCGCTGGCTCTTGCGGCTGCCGGTCCGGTGAAAATTCTCAAGCCGGGCAAAGAAGTCATAGATCCACTGCCAGGGCAGAAAACCGGCGATCCAGCGCAGCGCCGTCAGCAGCCCCGGCACCCGGCCCAGCAGCGCCACCGCCGGATGGGGAAAATCGCGCGGCGTGTGGGCCGTGGTGAATGTATGGGTATGGCAGTTGATGATCCGGATCTCCGCCATGCCCGCCCTCCTCGCGCCGATCGGGACAGGCTAGCACGGGTGACGCGGCGGCAGAAGTCGGGTTTGCCAGACCCGCCCCCGACCCTGAGACGCCGCCGTTCAGACCCGGCGGAAGGTCAGATAGTGCGGCACCCGCCCCTCGCGCAGCGCCTTTTGCTCGTAGCGGGTCGAGGTCCAGTCGCCCCAGGGCTCTCCCCCCGTCGCCACCAGATCAAACCCGGCCTTCGGCACTTCCTCCAGCGTCTGGCGGACATAGTCGGGAATGTCGGTCGCCACCCGGAACTCGGCCCCCGGCGCCAGCACCCGGGCCAGCCCGGCCAGATAGCCCGGCGTCACGAACCGGCGGCGGTGATGGCGCGCCTTGGGCCAAGGGTCGGGATAGTTGAGAAACGCCTTGCTGAAGACCGCCTCGGGCACGACCTCGAACAGATCACGCACATCGCCGGGATGCAGGACCAGGTTCGTCACGCCCGCCGCCCGGATCTTGCCGAGCAGCATGGCAATGCCGTTCACGAACGGCTCGCAACCGACGATGCCGACGCCCGGATAGGTGCGCGCCATATGAACCAGATGCTCGCCACCGCCAAACCCGATCTCCAGCCAGCGCGGCCCTTCGCCCAGCGCCGCCGCCAGATCGACCGGCGCCCGCGCCGCATTCTCCTCGCGCGTCACGCCGCTCAGGCTCAGCCGCGCCAGATCCTCGGCCAGATAGGCCTTCTGGCTGGCGCGCAGCGTCTTGCCATGCACCCGCCCATAAAAATTCCGCCGCTCCGCCTGCATTTCGCCCGTCATACCGTCCCCGGGAACCCCCGGCCCTTCTCATTTTCTGTCCGCAAATATCCCGGGTGGGTGCGGGAGGGCAGAGCCCTCCCGTCTTTTTCCGCAAACCGGGAGGGCAGCGCCCTCCCGGCGGGTCGACGCGCGAAGCGCGGCGAAATCACCCGCGCCCGCGATAGGGCGCCACACCCTGATCCGGGATCCACACCCCATCAGGCGCCGCCCCGGTCTGCCAGAAGACATCAATCGGAATCCCGCCGCGCGGGTACCAATAGGCGCCGATCCGCAGCCAGACCGGGTCAAGCAGCGCCACCAGCCGCTTGGCAATGTCGATCGAGCAATCCTCGTGAAAGGCGCCATGGTTGCGGAACGACTGCAGATACAGCTTCAGGCTCTTGCTCTCGACCAGCCAGTCCTGCGGCACATAATCGATGACGATATGGGCAAAGTCCGGCTGCCCGGTCATCGGACAGACCGAGGTGAATTCGGGCGCGGTAAAGCGCACGACGTAAAGCGTGCCGGCATGGCCCGCCGGCACCCGCTCCAGCACGGCGGCCTCGGGGCTCGCGGCGGCGGCGGTGGCCTGGCCAAGCTGGGTCAGGCCGGAGATATCGGTGCTGGTCATCCTGTCCTCACCTGTGAAAAGGGGCGCGCATCGGCTGCGCGCCCCCTTAGCATGAAACCGCACCGGTTGGGCAAGCGGGCGCGTCGGCGGCCCGATGCCCTGCCCCGCCGCTCAGACGGCCTTTTTCAGCGCTTCGGCCAGATCGGTCTTTTCCCAGCTGAAACCGCCGTCCGCCTCGGGGGCGCGGCCGAAA
>CAZORV010000137.1:0-8212 GCA_964582215.1 uncultured Frigidibacter sp. | reverse complement strand
GCCCTTCATGGTCACCGGCGCCATCGGCACGCTGGCCGGGCTTGACATGATCGGCTTTGGCCTGCCGCAGAGCCTGCCCTCGCTGGGCGAACTGTCGCAACAGGCCAAGCAGAACCTTCAGGCGCCCTGGCTGGCCTATGCGGCGTTCTTCACCTTTGCGATCATGCTGTCGTTGCTGGTCTTCATCTTTGAAGGCGTGCGCGATGCCTTTGACCCCCGAAAGACCTTTGCATGAGCGATTTGCTGAAGGTCTCGGGCCTGCAGGTCAGCTTCCGTCAGGACGGCCGGGTGATCCCGGCGGTCAAGGGCGTCAGCTTCGCGCTGGCCAAGGGCGAGACGCTGGCGCTGGTCGGCGAAAGCGGGTCGGGCAAGTCGGTGACGGCACTGGCGGCGCTGGGACTTCTGGGGCGCAATTCCGACGTTGCGGGCAGCGTCACATGGCAGGGGCGCGAACTGGTCGGCGCCGCCGAGGCCGATCTGCGGCGGGTGCGCGGCAATGACATCAGCTTCATCTTTCAGGAACCGATGACCTCGCTGAACCCGCTGCACACGATCGAACGGCAGCTTGCGGAAAGCCTTGCCCTGCATCAGGGGCTGACCGGGCAGCCGGCGCGGGCGCGGGTGATCGAGCTTCTGGACAAGGTCGGCATCGCCGATCCCGAGACGCGGCTTGGCGCCTATCCGCATCAGCTGTCGGGCGGCCAGCGCCAGCGGGTGATGATCGCCATGGCGCTGGCCAACGGCCCCGAACTTCTGATCGCGGACGAGCCGACGACCGCGCTTGACGTGACGATACAGGCGCAGATCCTTGATCTTCTGGCCGACCTCAAGGCGCGCGAGGGGTTGTCGATGCTGTTCATCAGCCACGATCTTGGCATCGTGCGCCGCATCGCCGACCGGATCTGCGTGATGCAGGGCGGCGAGATTGTCGAAGAGGGGCCGGTCGACCGGATTTTTGCCCGGCCCCGGCATCCCTATACGCAGAAACTGCTGGCGGCCGAACCGAAGGGCCAGCCCGCGCCCGTCGCCGAGGACGCCCCCGAGGTGGTCCGGACCGACCGGCTGCGCGTCTGGTTCCCGATCCAGAAAGGCTTTCTCAAGCGCGTCGTCGGGCACGTCAAGGCAGTGAATGCCGCCAGCATATCGGTCCGCGCGGGCGAGACGCTGGGCATCGTCGGCGAAAGCGGCTCGGGCAAGACGACCCTGGCGCTGGCGATCATGCGGCTGATCGCGGCCGAGGGGCCGGTTCTTTATCTGGGCGAGGATATCAGCCGCTGGCCCGCGCGCGATCTCAGGCGTCTTCGGCGCGACATGCAGATTGTCTTTCAGGACCCGTTCGGCAGCCTCTCGCCGCGCATGACCGCCGAAGAGATCATCGGCGAGGGGCTGGGCGTCCATGCCGTCGACCCCGGCCGTCCGCGCCGCGATCTGGTGGCCGAGATCATGGCCGAGGTCGGGCTCGACCCCGCGACGATGATCCGCTATCCGCACGAGTTTTCCGGCGGCCAGCGCCAGCGCATCGCCATCGCCCGGGCCATGGTGCTGCGCCCGAAAATGGTGGTGCTGGACGAGCCGACCAGCGCGCTGGACATGACGGTGCAGGTGCAGATCGTCGATCTTCTGCGCGATCTGCAGCGGCGGCACGGGCTGGCCTATCTGTTCATCAGCCATGACCTGCGGGTGGTGCGCGCCCTGTCGCACCGGGTCGCGGTGATGCATCGTGGCGATATCGTCGAGGAGGGCCCCAGCGACGCGGTCTTTCAGGCGCCCCGGCATGACTATACCCGGACGCTTTTGGCGGCGGCGCTGGCCAATGCCCGGCCCGCGCCATGAAGATCCTGTTCATCCATCAGAACTTCCCCGGCCAGTTCACCCATCTGGCACCGGCCCTTGCCGCGCGCGGGCACGAGGTGATGGCGATGGCCGATGTCGCCAACAAGCGCGCCTCGCCGGTCCGGACATTCTACTACAAATCCCCGCCCAAGGACCGGCTCAAGGGGATCGGCGCCACCTTTGCCGATGTCGCGGCGCGGGGCGAGATGGTGTCGGGCGCCTGTTCGCAGTTGCGCGACCGCACCGGCTTCACGCCCGACGTCATCGTCGGCCATAACGGCTGGGGCGAGGTCCTGTTCCTGCGCGAGGTCTGGCCCGGGGCGCGGATCGTGAACTATGCCGAATTCGTCTACCGCGCCCGGGGTCTTGATGCCGACTTCGACCCCGAGTTTCAGTCGCTGACCCCGCAGGCGCGGATGGCGACGACCGCGCGGGCGGCGCATATACTGCAGTCGATGATTGATGCGGATGCCGCCCTGTCGCCGACCGGCTGGCAGGCGGCCAGCTTTCCGCCCTTGCTGCGCGACAAGATCACCGTGGTCCATGACGGCGTCGACACGGACGAGGTGCGCCCCGATCCGTCGGCCAGCCTGACCCTGGCCGACGGCGCCCTGACGCTCCGCCCCGGCGACGAGGTTCTGAGTTTCGTGAACCGCAATCTGGAACCCTACCGTGGCTATCACATCTTCATGCGGGCGCTGCCGGCGGTGATGAAGGCCCGGCCCGCGGCGCAGGTGGTGATTGTCGGCGGCGAGGGGCAAAGCTATGGCCGCGCGCCGCAAACCGGCACATGGAAACAGCGGTTCCTGGACGAGGTCGGCGACCGGCTTGACCTGTCGCGCGTCCATTTCACCGGGCGCATCCCGCGCGCGGCGTTTCTGGCGCTGATGCAGGTGACAAGGGTGCATGCCTATCTGACCTATCCGTTCGTCCTGTCCTGGTCGATGATCGAGGCGATGAGCGCCGGGGCGCTGGTCATCGGCTCGCGCACCGGTCCTGTCGAAGAGGTGATCCGCGACGGGGTGAACGGGCGGCTGGTGAATTTCTTCGACGTCGACGGCTGGTCGCGGGCATTGACGGTGGCGCTGGCCGTGCCGTCCGCCGACGACGCCCTGCGCCGCGCCGCGCGGGCCACGGTGCTGGAACGGTTCGACCTGAAGCGCGTCTGCCTGCCCCGTCTGGTCGATCTGGTCGAGGCGCAGGCGCCGGGCTGACCGGCGGCCGGGCGCCGGCGCAAGTGACCCTGGCCTTGTGCGAGGGCCCCGCTCACGCCGCCGGCCCGGTCAGGCGCTGGCGGGGGGCTTCGGGCGGGCGGGCGGGCGGTGCGTGCCAGCACGCACCCTACCGCTGCTGCCCCGGATGGCGCGAAGCGCCAGTCCGGCGCTAGACGGATGGCCCCGGACCGGCGCGGGCTGTACCGAACCCGCCGGTCAGACCGGAACCAGCGCCCAATAGTCGAGATCAAGCAGGACGTCGGGCAAGTACCTGCCATCCTCGCCCTTGCGTGCAAAGGCGGGCGCGCCGTCCCGGACCGCGACCAGACGCAGGCGGAGCGCACCGACGCCGGGCGCCGGCGTCGCGGCCTTGTCCAGCACCTCGGACCAGGCGCGGACCGTGTCGCCGGCGAAGCAGGGGTTGGCGTGGCTGCCCGCGTTCAGCGCCACGATGATCTGGGCATTGGCCAGCCCGTTGAACGACAGCGCCCGCGCCAGCGAGATCACATGGCCGCCATAGATCAGCCGCCTGCCGTCCGGCCGCTGCGTCCGGTCGAAATGCACCTTGGCAGTGTTCTGCCAAAGCCGGGTGGCCAGCATATGCTCGGCCTCTTCGACGGTGACGCCATCGACATGGTCGATCTTCTCGCCCTTGTGATAGTCGCCCCAGCGATGCGGCTCGCCCGCCAGCCCGAAATCATAGGCGCTGAAATCAAGACCGTCGGGCACCACCAGCGCGGCGGGATCGACGATATGGGCAAGGTCGGGCACATGCGGAAACGGCGCGGGCGCCGCGGGGTCGCGCTTGCGCACCATCACCCAGCGGACATATTCCAGCACGACCGCGCCATGCTGATTGAAGCCCCGGGTCCGGACCCAGACCACACCGCTGGCGCGGTTCGAGTTTTCCTTCAGCCCGATCACCGTCGATTCCGAACGAAGCGTGTCACCCGGCCAGACCGGCGCCAGCCAGCGCCCCTCGGCATAGCCGAGGTTGGCGATGGCGTTCAGCGAAATGTCCGGCACCGTCTTGCCGAAGACCGTGTGAAAGGCGATCAGGTCATCCATCGGCGCGGCGGGCAGGCCCGAGGCGCGCGCAAATTCGTCCGACGAATAAAGCGCCCCCCGCGCCGGATACAGCCCGTGATACAGCGCCCTTTCCCCCCCCGACAGCGTCCGGGGCACCGCGTGGCGGATCACCTCGCCCAGCCGGTAATCCTCGAAAAAGCGGCCGGGATCGGTTTTCATCACATCTCTCCCAGGCGGGTTTCGGGTGTGTAGGTGCCGGGCACCTCTTTGACCACCGCCTGACCGCAGCGCATGACCCCGCGCGCGGCGTCGAACGCATAGGTCGGGCCGCCGTGCAGCGCCCACCCCCGGTTCAGCGCCTCGGTCACCCGGTGGCAAAAGGCCGACGTGTCGTCATCTGACAGAAAACGGAAAAGCTTCATCGCATCCTCATGGAAAGGGCCAGCGGCCAAGCCAGCCGTGCAGCGCACCGATACCGGCGAAAAGGCCAAGCGAGATCGCGCCATAGATCAGGTCGTTCCTGACCGGCCCCGCCGCCGGGGGTGCCCAGGGGCCGGTCTGGCGGTTGATCAGGATCAGGTCCGCCAGCGCCCAGGCAAAGAGGCCGGTGAACAGCACGATCCCCGCCAGATCGCCGTTCACCAGCAGATGCGCGACCGCCCAGGTCTTTGTGGCAGTCAGCATCGGATGGCGGATGCGGGTTCTGACGACACCGCGCGAAAAGCCGAGGTTGACCAGAAACACCGCGACCAGCATCAGCAAGTTGTTGATATGGCGCAGAAAGGCGGGCGGCGACCAGACCTCGACATAGGGCGCCGCGCGAAAGCCCTTCACGATCATGATCAGCGCCAGAAGTGACAGAACCGACAGGATCGCCTTGCCGGGCACGTCGCCCATCGCCGCGCGCAGACCCGGCGCGATCCGCCGGAATGTGTGGGACAGGAACCACAGCGCAAGGCCAAGGATCATCAGGGTCATCGGCGCCTCTCCATGTGAAGTTCCGTCACACTAGAGCAGGATGATGTTTGAAGGAAACATCCTCCCGCCCCCGTTCTTTGCTGGCCGCGTGATTTGGGCGCAAAACCGGGGTCCGCCTTTCCCGATCCGCTCTTGCCATTCCTCAGCCCGCCGCAATGGCCGCCGCACGCGCCAGAATCCGTTCCGCCGCCACGACATGCAACCGCTCGACGATCTTGCCGTCGACGACAGCCACGCCCTTGCCGGCCCGCTCGGCCTCGGCATAGGCGGCGATCTGGCGGTGCGCCAGGGCGGTTTCGGCGTCCGACGGGGCAAAGACCTCGTTGGCGACGGCGATCTGTGCCGGGTGGATCAGCGTCTTGCCGTCAAAGCCCATGTCGCGGCCCTGATTGCATTCGACCCGCAAGCCCTCGTCATCCTTGAAGGCGTTGTAGACCCCGTCGATGACGATGCGCCCGTAGGCCTTGCCCGCCAGCAGGCAAAGCGAGATCGCCGTCAGCAGCGGCTCGCGGTCGGGGCGGAAGCGCGCGCCGATGTCCTTGGCCAGGTCGTTGGTGCCGACGACGAAGCCCGCGATCCGGGGATGGGCGGCGACGTCGGCCGCGTGCCAGGCGACCACTGCGGTCTCCATCATCGCCCAGAGCGGCAGGTCCGGCACCAGCGTCGCCACCGCCTCGACCTGGGCGGGGCGCGAGACCTTGGGGATCAGGATCGCGTCCAGCGGCGCCCCGGCAAAAGCCAGGCAGTCGTCGCGACCCCAGACCGTGTCCAGCGCATTCACCCGCACGATCCGCGCCCGCCGCCCGAAATCGGTCGTGCGCAGCATCTCGGCCACCAGCGCCCGGGCATTGGCCTTTTCGTCCGGCGCAACGGCATCCTCAAGGTCAAAGATGATGGCGTCGCAATCAAGGGTGGCGGCCTTTTCCAGCGCCCGGCGGTTGGCGCCGGGGATGTACAGGACCGAACGGTAGGGACGCGGCGCGTCATGAATGGGGGGAATCATCAGGGCTTCTCGCAATTTTGTTGCGCAGGGGAACATTTCGGGCGGTCCCGGGCAAGCGGAAATTGCTGCAACGCAGAGTGCGTTTCCCGCCCCCCCTGCCCGCCCCCCTGCCCACCCCCTGCCCGCCTGCGAACCCGCGCGTGCCGGACGTTAACCAATTTTTCCCGCCTCGGGCGCAGGCTTGTGCCAGACGCGCCACACCACCGGCGCCCCCATCAGCTGCAACGGACATCACCATGAACATCCGCGCCTTCGCACTTTCACTCGGCTTTGGCGGCGTGATCCTGGCCACCAACCACGCCTGGGGTCAGGAAACGCGCCAATGCGCCGAACGCCGGGCCGTCGTGGCCGAGCTTGCCGACAAGTACGGCGAGCAGCGCCAGTCAATCGGACTGACGTCGGATCAGGGGCTGGTCGAGGTTTTTGCCTCGGCCCGGACCGGCACCTGGACGATCACGGTGACATTGGCCAACGGCATGACCTGCCTTGTCGCGGCGGGCGAAAGCTATGAGCGGATCACCGAGGCGCCGGTGCCCGGGGGCAGCCCGGCCTGACGGCTCAGCCCGGACCGACAGACAGACCGGCGCGCAGACCGTCCAGCACCAGTTTTGCCGAAACCAGCATCAGGGCCAGCGTGACCAGCCGGAAGAAGGTGCGTTCGGGAATGATCTTCACCAGCCGCACGCCGGCAAAGACGGCCGCCGCCGCCACCGGCGCCAGCACCGCCGCCGTCCGCAGGTTGCCGGCGTTGAACTGGCCAAGCGCCCAGTAGGGCACCAGCTTGATCAGGTTCAGATAGGTAAAGAACACCGTCCCGGTCCCGGCGAACGTCGCCTTGGACAGGCCGAGCGGCAGGACATAGATCTGAAACGGCGGTGCGCCGGAATGGCTGACGAAACTGGTAAAGCCGGTGATCGTGCCCCAGAAGACCCCCCGCCCCGGATCGGCCCCGCGCGGTGGCGCCGCCTGCTGCGTCAACAGCCGCAGCGCAAAGGCCAGTCCGATCACCCCCACCGCCAGCGTCACCGCCCAGTCCGGCACCCGCGCCGCCAACGCCCAGCCCAGCGCCACCCCCGCCGTCGCGCCGATGGCCATGATCGCCACGACGCGCCGGTCAAAGGAATGGCGGTAGGAATAAAGCCCGAACATGTCCGAGACGACATAGACCGGCGCCAGCAGGGCCGTGGCCGTCACCGGATGCATGACCTGCGCCATCACCGGCACGGCCAGCATGCCGACGACCGGCAGGCCGCCCTTGCTCATCCCGACCAGAAGGGCCGCCACCACCGCCAGCGTCCAGAACAGCGGATCCGTCATCTTTGCCTCTCTTGCCCGGCGCCGCCGGATGATAGCGCTAACCTGTCGCCACGACAGAGAAACTCGCGCCGCGCCGCGTCGCAGCACACTTGCGCGGCGAAAGCGAACAGATTAGTCCTGCCCGCGACATCCATCAGGCGGAGGACATCATGGCCAGACCGAAGATCGCGCTGATCGGCGCGGGGCAGATTGGCGGGACGCTCGCGCATCTCGCCGCGATCAAGGAACTGGGGGACGTCGTCCTCTTTGATATTGCCGAAGGAACGCCGCAAGGCAAGGCGCTGGATATCGCGCAGTCCGGCCCGGTCGAAGGGTTCGATGCGGCGCTGAAGGGCGCCAATTCCTACGAGGATATCGCAGGCGCCGATGTCTGCATCGTCACCGCCGGTGTCCCCCGCAAGCCGGGGATGAGCCGCGATGACCTGCTTGGGATCAACCTCAAGGTGATGAAGGCGGTGGGTGACGGGCTGAAGGCCCATGCGCCGAACGCCTTTGTCATCTGCATCACCAACCCGCTGGACGCGATGGTCTGGGCGCTGCGCGAGTTTTCGGGCCTGCCGCACAACAAGGTCGTCGGCATGGCCGGCGTGCTGGATTCGGGCCGTTTCCGCCATTTCCTCAGCCTCGAATTCGGCGTCTCGATGAAGGACGTGACGGCCTTCGTGCTGGGCGGCCATGGCGACACAATGGTGCCGCTGGCGCGTTATTCGACGGTCGCGGGCATCCCGCTGCCCGATCTGGTCAAGATGGGCTGGACCACGCAGGAAAAGCTTGACGCGATCATCCAGCGCACCCGCGACGGCGGCGCCGAGATCGTCGGCCTGCTCAAGACCGGCTC
>CAZORV010000136.1:0-8309 GCA_964582215.1 uncultured Frigidibacter sp. | reverse complement strand
TCACCCCGACGATCCGCGCCGCCTCCGACAGCGACACCCCCTCCCCGATCAACCGGGCTAACGCCTCCCGCTTGGCGTATTCCGGCTTCGGACCACGACAACCCACAGCAACCCCTCAACACTCAGGTGTTGCGACGTTCGCCAGAATCCGCCCCGTCCCCCCGGGGCCAGTTCAGGTTGACACAGCCACACCTGGCGTTGGCGGTTCCGGCGCGGACCTCCACGACGTCACGATGCCGATCGCCGCCACCTGCTCAGTGTGCGTGAGGCGCTGGTCATGGCCGGCGGCCTCGGGGGGCTTGCACCGGCTCCCCGAGGCCCTGCCCTGGGCTCTAGCTCCTGAACCGCGCGAACTCCGCGGGGAGCAGGGCCTTGAGCTCCTCCACGCTGATGGACCCGAGGTCGAAGGTCCGGTCGAACTGTTGCATCACCATTCCGAATCGGCGGACTGAGCCGGGTTCCTTCGAGGCCGTCCCCGGCTTGATCGCCTTGCTCACGGGGTCGTAGTACAGATCCGTGACGGTCTGCATGACCGCGGCGGACGTGAGGAGGAACTGGCGGGATGCGATGTTGCCCACCACTTCCCCGGGAACCGTGAAGGGCTGAACCATGAGCGCCTTGGCACGATCGGTGGCCCCGTGCATCTGGTAGATGTGGTACGGACTCCACAGCAGATGTCGGTATCGGCGGTTCCAGCTGTGCTCCAGCAACCAACGATCCGATCCACCCACGGTGAACTTCCGACCCTCTGCGTGGCCGAGGGCCAACCAGTTGAGTCCGAGCCACGACCAGACTGCGGGGCGGTCCAAGTTCGGGTTCGCAGAGATGAACGAAGTGAGGTGGGCCCCCGCGTCCTCCCAAGTGGAGAACCATCGGCACTCGATCCGCGGATTCCCGGGGAGCGGCCTGCTCAGTGCTGGGTCCGAAGATCCCGGTACACGCGCGTGGATGTCTCGTTTCAACTCCGAGATCGACTCCGTACTGGGGGCCATGAGGACGGTACGAGCTCTGATCTCGCCCTCCGGGGTCAGCTCGCGCACGTCGATCTGGCTCATTCGTTCACCTCAGCAGTGGGGTAGCGGCTCACGATCCTGTGGCGCCTCGAGAAGGTGGACTGGATCTCGTTCAGGAGGTCCGCTCGTGTCTCTGCGTCGGCGTCCCGGTTCTCCAAGTGCCATGCATCAAGGTCGAAGCCCAACGTTCCGTAGAAGCTGAGCCACTGCTGCACCGGCTGTTCCTCGATGTCGTCGGCGGACGCGAGCTCGTCCAGCAGCCAGGAAGCGATGTCGCGAGCAATCGTCGGCATGACGAGCGACTGGAAGTAGGGCGTGCGACCCACGCCCTGCCAATCCTCGAGGGACTGCTCGATCTGGATCTCGGGGGCCGGATCGGTGACCAACGTCCACACCGGCCCGTTGAGCTCACCGCTCTTGAAGGGCAGCAACCCCTGGCGCGGTCCTTCGCTCACAGGACGGATGCGGTCGGCGGCAGCGAGGATCCGACCGACGCTGGCACCCGGTGCCGGGGCCTCCACGATCCGGACCCGACACAGCAGGGACTGTGGGTGCGCGATCGCGTCGGCGGATCCGCTCACCTCGACCCTGCCGTGGGTCAGGTCTGGCGCGGCGTCCAGGCGAACGCGGCTGCTCTGCTTGCCGGAGTCGTAGACCTCGATCACCAGAACGGCTGCCGATCGCTTCTTGGGATCAAGGGTGGCGAGTTCGGAGAGATCGATCGAGCCGGAGATCCTCAGCGTGTCGCTCTCAGGGCGCAGCTCGAGGTGGATGTCCTCCCACGGCAGTCGGAGCCGCCCAGTGAAGTTGAGATTCCGCTTCACTGCTCCGCCTCGCTCTCGTCACCTGACGCCGCCCCAGCGGCAGCGACGTCGACCACCAAGTCCCGGTTGGGGTCGAACCCGAAGCATTCGAGCACGAAGTCCTTCGGTTCGTCGATCGTCGCGACCAACGTGTTGCCCTCCCTGAGGCGCACGGTGCCGCCCTCGCACACGGTCGAGAGCGTCCCCTCCTCGAGCCTGAAGTCCGCAGCGTTCCATTTCTTGATGCCGTCACCGCGGCTGAGCGCGTACCCGACGTGCACCGTCAGCTCCGTACCGGTGGGCAGTCTCGGGGCTCTCACCCTGAATCCCGCGCCGTCGTCCGATTCGGATACGGAGATTCTCGTCGGCTTGGCCGGAGGCAGGTTCCTGGGCTTCTTGACGACCTTCCTTCCGGTTGGTCTGCCCGCTCCGCCGGTCTCCTTCGGTCCGGCAGCCCCCTCCCCGATTCCGAAGAACTCCTCCGCGACCGTGTAGTCGCCGACCTCGTCGGTCCTGAAGATCAGTGAGTTGATCCTCTGAGGGGCGTGGCGGACGAAGGTGATCGTCCTGCCCCCAGAGACCCAGTTCTTCGTGAAGTCCCCACTGGCCAGGCGCCAACGCGTGTGGGCTGGATTCTCGGCGTCCCCCAACAGATCACTGATCCCGTCCTCAAGCGCGATGACGACGGCGTCGAAGGCGCCGAGGGGCACGCCTGGTTCATCGAGGATCCACATACCGGATCGGTGGTAGCTGGGCCTGCCCGAACCGGGCTCCTCACGCTTGCGCAGCAGGACATCGAAGTGTGAGCGGGTCCGCGGATCCCCCTTGCGCTGGTGGTCCACCGGGACCCGGAAGCGCACCACGGTGCCCTCCTCGAGCTGGCCGGCCGCACGTTCCAAGGAATCCCGATCAGCTTCCCCGAGTCCCTCCCACGAGAGGTTCTTCCAGTCGCTTCGAGCATCCGGAAGTGCGACGGGGTCGGCCGTGAGGCCCTCGGTGATCATGGCCAAGCGGGCCCTCAGCTCGGGAGTCAGGCCGGAATGCTCGTCATCGACGAGGTCCATGACCGTGGAGTCGTCGAGACGAACGACATGAGTCGACGCGGGACCGGCGGCAGCGATCTCGACCACAAGCTCCCCCGCCAGGAGAGCAACTCCGAAATGCTCGAGCACGATGGTCCGCAGTCTCGGCAGCGACCACTCATCCGCGTCGGCGGAGGCCGGACCGATCAGGGGCACCACGACGCTGAGGCCCTGTTCGCCCGCCCGACGATTCATGCGCCAGTCGGAACGGAACTGAGCCATGAGCTCCGGATCGCCCAGCGGTAGGGGCAGATCCGTGGGGTCGTCCGCCCACCAGCCGTCCGGCTCGAAGGCTTGGGGCCCGATGTCGTGGTGCTTGAGGATGCAGGTGCCGATGAGCAGATCGGTCTCCTTGTCTGCGGCGCGGGTGAGGGCCCAGTAGGCGTGGATGCTGCTGGCCATGGCGTAGACGTGCTTGCCCAGCCCCCAGCGCCCGCCCTTGCCACCGGACTTCCCGGACTTGCCCTCGGCGCGGATGAAGAAGAAGAAGTGGTTGCCAGTCGACGGCGTCGACTCGACCGGATCACCCATCAGCCCCAACGTGTTGAAGTCCTCGACGATGAGGGATCGCTCTCGGATCAGCTGCTCAGAGGGCGGGGATGCGACGCCACATTGGTCCAGGTGCTCGGGCAGGCCATTGAAGTACCTGCTCACGGTTGCAGCATGAGAGGCGTCGTGCTGCACAACAGTGAAGCGGACTCGCGTGGCCTCGGCTCCTGTTTGGGCATCCAGCGAGTTCTGCAGCGTCTCCCGCACCAGCGCGGAGGAGATTCCACGTGTATCCGCCTTGAAGTACTCCGCCTGTGCGGGATCGCGCTGCTTCACATTCCTCGCCCGAGTTGCGAAGGTCCATCGGGGAAGGGCCGGTGCTGACAAGTTCTCTCCCGCTTCTGCGTGTAGGGGCGCCATCAGGACGACCTCCGCTTGTCGGTCGTCTGCGAGCTGGGCGGCTCGGTGCCTGGTCTGGGGTGGTGCGGGGTGGTGGCTACGGGGCCGCCCCGGGCTCCTGCGTCGAGTGCTGCGGCGACCGCGGTGAAGGACTCCCCCACCGCGACCAACAACTC
Source organism: uncultured Frigidibacter sp. (assembly GCA_964582215.1). Lineage (GTDB taxonomy): Bacteria > Pseudomonadota > Alphaproteobacteria > Rhodobacterales > Rhodobacteraceae > TMP-24. The sequence goes on along the minus strand of CAZORV010000136.1, from coordinate 4,347 downwards.
GTCGGCCGCGGTCCGCAGCGCTGCAACGTTCTCAGCCCACTTCGCGGCCGGGGCTGCCACGTCCAGTGGCAACAGGGGGACGGCCACGTCCTTGGGGTGGCGGAGTCGCTGGACCGTGGATCCGACCTGTTGTTCGGCGATCCGCGGGCTGCTGAGCAGGAGGGCCAACAGGTCCGGGGCCGTCGCAGGGTCTGGGCTCAGGGGACGGATCTGCCACATTGAGGAGCTGAGGACGTGGCCTCCCGCGCGGTCGACGGTGGCGCGCACCTGGCCCAAGGTGGCCAGGAGCACGTCACCGGGTTCGCTGGGCTCGGTGCCATCGGGCAGTTGGTCGAGGTATCCGGCGATGCGGGGGCTGCCCTCGCTGGTGATGCCGGTGACGACTGGGTGGCGACCGGTCGGCTTGAGTGAGTCCCGGGAGATGTGGCGGGATCGCTGGATTGCGACCCTTCCCCTTCGCTCCAGGTCGGCCAGTGAGACCAGGTGGGGTGTATTCCCGGCCGACAGGTGCATGTCCGGCAGGGCGAGGTGCTGCAAGTCCTGTGTCACCCGGTGCAGTTCGGCCAACTTGGTGCTGGCGTCCGCGATCGCAGCCGCGGGGTCGATGGGTACCTCGGTCCATTTCGCTGGGGTCATGGTGACCTCGCCGGCGAGCAGTTCGAGGACGGGTTGGACGGCGCTGAAACCGGGAGCCGGTTGATAGTCGTGAGGGTTGCGCCGCCACCGCTGGTAGTGCCCGGCCGCCAGGGTCAGGACGTCGTCCTCGGTTCGGCGCGGGGCGGCGTTGATCAGCAGGACGTCGCCGACGGTGCCTTTCGGGCGCAGGATCCAGACTGCGGCTGGCTGCGCCGATCCTGCGACGACGCCTGGGGGCAGGGCGATGACGGCTTCGACGGACCCGGTGCGCAGCAACTCGTGGCGCGCCGTCTGGGATGGCCCGGAGGCAAAGGTGGGCCCCATCGCCGTCAGGACAAGAGCGGTGCCGCCGGCGGCCAGCGCGTCCCTAGCTGTGAGGAGCCACGCGAAGTCTCCGGCACTCGCGCCGGTGATGTCCTGCGCGATCAGCCGGGCCCGCGCGGGCGACTCGTCGGAGAAGCGAACTCCGAAGGGGGGGTCGACGACGACGACCTCGAACCCCTGCTCGTAGGCGTCGAACGAGTCCGCGGACAGCACCTCTGCTCCGGTCAAGCCGTTGACGGTCATCCGCTGCCAGCACAGCGCCCAGGTCTCCGGCTGGATCTCGTAGCCGCGGACCAACTGGGGGCCCTTGGCGCGGGTGGCCGCGATGAGCACCGTACCCAGCCCGCACGCGGGGTCCAGGATCGACCGCGGCTTCTCGGGCATCAGTGCGACGAGGAAGTCGGCCAGCTGCTTCGAGGTCCGGACCAGGTCGAACTTCGCACTGACCGTCCCCTCGAGGACATCGTCGAAGACTGCGGCCGCGTCGGCCGTGGTCAGAACGCCTGCGGTGACCCGCTCCAACTGTGCCCACGTGCCCGCCGGGATACCCTCGGCCCGGGCGAGCGGGATGGTCAGGGCCCCCCGCGGAACGAGCCCCTCATCCTCGAGTCGGCGGGCCCGTTGGATGGACCCCTCCGCCCCGGCAGCGCCTCCCGAACCCAAGTGCTGCAGGGTGATCAGCGACAGCAACACCGCCCGCGTCGCCTGAACGTCGAGCAAGTCGCGGATGGGCTCAAGCAACGTCAGGGCGGCGCCCCGCTCCCCCGGCGGCCGGGGGGTCGACTTGGGCCGGTGCGTCGCCAGCCACGCGTCCACCTCATCGGCAAGGAAGCGTCCATCGGCAGTGGGGGCAGGGAAGGTCGCCGCGAACCGACGGCGCCACATGCTCACAGCGGCCGGTGTCACCTGCGCACGGGCCGCAACCTGAGCCAGATTCAAGGAACGGCTCATGCCGCCCTCCCCATACCTGCGGGAAGCAGCCGGACATCCGTCGCCGTGGCCGCCAGCTGCCGGGACAACCGACCGGCGACAGCCACGACCGTGACGCTCAGGCCGGCCAGGCGCAGGTATCGCGCCGGTACGGCGAACAAGCCATCACCCGAGCAGATCACCACCCGAGCGAACCGGTTGACGACGTCCTCGTTCAGCGCGACATCCGCCAGAGCCAAGTCCGCGCCATCACGACCAGGGATCCAGACCCTTCGGGCGCCAGGCCAACCGAGGCCAGCCTCCACCAGGCCCGCCGCTGACGACGCCCCCACGACCACCTGACCTTCCGGCGGCATCCCGCTGACCTGCCCCACGTTCACGCGGATGATTCCAACATCCGCCACCGTGAACCGCGATCCACCGTGCAGGTTCTCCACGTCCACCAGCATCATCACGCGCCCCGACCGATCCACCATGCACCCCTTCCCGTCGCCAACCCCGCCTTATCGCCATGCAGAACCATACCGCGCTCTGCGATGTTAAGTCAAGCGTCAGAATCGGGCTCGGCCTGCATGCTCAATCGGGCACCATGGCTGGCCTTTAGACATATGCCTAAAGGTTCCCGCGACGCCGCGGACCCTCTCCGGTGGCGTGGCACTTGGCACCCTGGTGGCCCAACTATCTATGTCTAGACGTTGATTCTTACCGCTTCTCTGGCGTCCCTTTCGCTGGAGAATCTGCCAGATCGGCAGAGGCACCCGACGGGGGTCGTGTGGTCGCTCCGAAGGGAGCCCGGCACTATGAGCAAGATGACCCAGAGTCGGAAGACCTCCTCCAGCACCAGTCACCACTCCCCCTCTTAGAGACTCTCTAAGCAAGCCGTTTGGCATCGTCCCTCGCGATAAGGGCTGGGGGCGGCCCCGGCCCCCTTTTGATGGAATGCGATGGGAACGACGGGATCACCACGCATTGCTCACGCTGCTGCATCTCATTGCGCAGCTCCTCTAGACGCGCTCTGGGAGGTGAGCTCGGGGTGCGCCCCGACCCGATCGAGTCAGTCCGATGTGAAGTCGTGTCAGTGCCCCGAAGGCGCTCCTGGCACGAGTAGCGTCCCCCGCCGATGCGGTGGCATGGACGCCACTCACACCCCGCTAGGCAACTGCCTAACGGGCTACCCAACCTCGCCGCGAACCAAGGGCCCACTGAAGGGCGAGCAGCTGTCCTGGGGGGCAGGACCCCCAGCCCTTTCAGGACTCCTTAACCTGCTCCCGCAGGTCGATCAACGGCGACCTTCGGTCTCAGCTGGCGGGGGCCGGCTCCGTCTCAGCCAGCACCTGGAGGACCACCTGGGCATTAGCCTCGCTCATCGCATACCCGGTGTTGGAGGGGTCCGGCGCATACGGCAACTCCGCTCCCCGGTTCCAGAACCGCCGGGCCAACCCCGATGACACGTTGCCGAACTTGCGTCCTCCGCCGAGCAGGCCAGCGTTGTCGCCGTAGGGAAGAGGCAGCGGGGCCCGCGCCGCGATCGCCGCGAGCATCGTCCGTTCCCCATCGTTCAGCGGGGACCGCTCCTGGACCGCCCGTGCCGTCAAGAACTCCCGCAACTCCTCCCCTGACAGCACCCGGCGATCATCGCGCACCGCCAGCCCGGCGGCCGTTCCCGACCACGCCGGATGACTCGACCCTTCCACCTCCGGCAAGCGGGACAGCACCTCCGCCAGCAAGTCCAGCACACGCTGCGCACGCTGAAGCTCCGCCGGGCCTGCCGACAGATCCACCGTCATCGAAAAGGCCACCATCGCGACCCACACTCCTTCGTCCAGCGAGGCTCCCGCAGTACCTGCAAAGTTAGCAGTGCCGCTTACGCTTTGCAATCTGACGCAGCCAAGTAGCACTGTCTAGGGGTGTCAGCTTCAAGGAACCCGGCCTCAGCCAGTGGGCTGCCGCACGCAAGCAGCGGGACCAGCACGGTGTTGCTGACCCTGCCAGGGTCAGCTGACGACGCCAAGTGCGGGACGCCCCTCCCCATTGCCGAGAGACCCAAGCCCGGTCGGGTCAGGCCCGCGGTGTCAGCGGTGGCGGCTGCCTGCTTGGGAGGGTGTAGGTCTGTCGCCGGTGAATCGTGCGTTGCTGCGGGTGCCGCGGCGGGCGGAGTCCGGGCAGGTGGAGCGGCTGGCCGACACGTTCGTGGATTCCGGGATCGCCGCGGCGCTGGAGACCGTGGACCATCAGGTCCTCTACGGCCGCCGCGGCACCGGCAAGACCCACGCCCTGCGCTACCTGGAGGCCCAAGTCACCGGCGCCGGGGATGTGGCGGTGTACCTGGACCTGCGCACCGTCGGCTCCCCGGAGGGCCTGTTCATGGCCGGGTCGGTGCCGGTCGTGGAACGAGCCGGGCGGCTGGCCGCGGCCCTCGACGATGACGCGCTGCTGGCCGACAGCATGTTCGTCCAC
>CAZORV010000135.1:0-8580 GCA_964582215.1 uncultured Frigidibacter sp. | reverse complement strand
CGCCTCAGCCCCTTGCAGCAGAGGGCAGAGCCTGCCCCGGATGGCGCGGAGCGCCCGCCCCCCGGAGGGGCAGGCGCTGCCCGGTCGCTTGGGGCGACCGGGCGGGGTGGGTGGCATCGGTGCGGGACGGCAGGGTCACCTGCCCCTGCCGACTGAGACGGCGCGATCGCTTTCCCGAACGCCGGGTTGAGCGGGCCCGATCTTCCGGTGGAAGAGCGGCCCCGCTCATGCGGGAGCCCCTCCCCGGGGGACGCCGCAGTACGCGACGGCAGAGGGCAGCACCTGCCCCGGATGGCGCGAAGCGCCAGCCGCCCGGTGGGGAGGCGCTGCCCGGTCGCTTTGGGCGACCGGGCGGTGTGGGCGGCATCGGTCCGCGACGGCAGGGGCGATGGCCCCTGCCGACTGAGTTGCCGCCTGCGCTTTGCCCGACGCCCCGCTCATGCGGAAGCGTTTCCCGGGCACCGCCTCGGCCGCTCACAACTGAGGGCGGCATCTGCCCCGGATGGCGCGCGGCGCCAGCCCCAGGGAGGGGCAGGCGCTGCGCGGTCGCTCTGGGCGACCGGGCGGTGCGTGCGAGCACGCACCCTACGGCTGAGCCCGCACAGTTTTTTCGCCGACGCCGGGCTGAGCGGGACAGACCGATCTTCCGGTGGAAGAGCGGCCTCGCACATGTGGGGAAGTCGCGTCGTGACCATTTCCTCGCGGACAAGGGCGGTGCGGGTGGAAACCTTCCGCCACGGCAGGGTCCCTTGGCCCTGCCCGCTGAGGCGGCCTCGTGCGCTTTCCGGGCGCCGGTCCGGCTGCCGCTGCGCGGGGGAGGGGGGCTAAGCGCCTGCGCGCAGCACCGTCAGAAGCCGGTCGACATCGGCATCCGTCGTCGACCATGAACAGACGAACCGCGCCGACAGCGGCGCCTCGTCGTCGCCGTCCAGCGACTGGTCGGACGGCCAGAGGTGATAGTGCGCGCCTGCGGCCATGGCCCTGCGGTGCAGGGCGCGCGGGAATGCCGCGAAGATCAGGTTGCCGTCGCAGGGATGAACCAGCCGGGCGCCGGGCAGGGCGGCCAGGCCCTTTGCCAGACGCGCGGCCTGACGGTTGGCGTGACCCGCAAGCCGCAGCCAGAGGTCATCCGTCAGATAGGCCGCCATCTGCGCCGACAGGAACCGGTGCTTGGAAAAGAGATGGCCGCCGCGCTTGCGGCGCAGCTCGAACTCCCAGGCCTTGGCCGGGTCGAACAGCACCACCGCCTCGACGCCGAGGCAGCCGTTCTTGGTGCCGCCAAGCGACAGGACATCGACCCCGGCCCGCCAGGTCAGGTCCGCCGGCCGTGCCCCGGTCGCGACCAGCGCATTGGCAAAGCGCGCGCCGTCCATATGGACCTTCATCCCCGCCGACCGGGCGCGGGCGGCAAGGGCCGCGACCTCGTCGGGCCGGTAGGCGGTGCCCGCCTCGGTCAGGTTGGCCAGGGACAGCATGCCGTGCTGGGTGTGATGCACCCCGCCGTCGGGCGTCAGCGCCATCCGGGCCGCCAGCGTTTCGGGCGTCATCCGTCCGTGCGCCCCGGCCACGGTCGCGATCCGCCCGCCGCCGATGTAGAACTCGGGCGCGCCGCATTCGTCGGCCTCGATATGGGCGGCCTCATGGGCATAGACCGCGCCCCATTGCGGGCAGTGAAGTGCGATCGACAGGGCATTGGCGGCGGTGCCGGTTGCCACCAGATGCACCTCGGCCCCGGGCGCCTCGAACAGCGCGCGGATGCGGGCCCGCACTTCGCCCATCGTGGCGTCGGCGCCGTAGGAGGCCGCATAGCCCCGGTTCGCCGAGGCGAGGGCCGCCATCACTTCGGGTGCCGCGCCGGACGTGTTGTCAGAGGCGAACTCCATCACGGATCCTCGATGATATGATCTTCCCAATCCTCTTCGGACACGTCGAACTCGGACACTGTCCAGCCCCTGACCGACATGCCGGCCGCATGAACGGTTTCGGGGTCGCCCGAGATCAGCGGGTGCCAGGGTTCCAGCGGCAATCCCTCGGCCCGGAGGCGGTAGGCGCAGCTGGACGGCATCCAGTAGGATATGTCCCTGAGATTGGCGCGGCTGAGGACGACACATTCCGGCACGAAGGTCTTGCGGGTCTTGTACTGCATGCAGCGGCAGGTCTCGCCGTCGAGAAGGCGGCAGGCGACATTGGTGAAATGCACCTCGCCGGTGTCGGCATCCTCGAGCTTGTTCAGGCAGCATTTGCCGCAGCCGTCGCAGAGCGCCTCCCATTCCGGGGCGGTCAGGTGCGACAGGGGCAGTGTCCAGAATTCGGGGCGAAGCGGTGGCGCGGTCATGGCTGGGCCAGCAAAGCGCGGGCTTTGGCGCAGTCGGCGTCCATCTGGGCGATCAGCGCCGGCAGCCCGTCAAACCGCATCTCGGGGCGCAGATAGTCGACCAGCGCGACCGAGAGATGTTCGCCGTAAAGATCGCCCCGGAAGTCGAAGAGAAACGTTTCAAGGTTCGGTTGGGGCGCCCCGAACATCGGCTTGACCCCGAGGTTGGCCGCGCCGCCATAGCTGCCCTGATGCGGGCCGGTCAGCACATCGACCTTGACCGCATAGACCCCGAAGCGCGGCAGGTGCAGCCCGTCAAGGCGCATGTTGGCGGTCGGGAAATTCAGCTCGCGCCCGCGCTTGTCGCCATGGACCACCTCGCCCTCGATCCGGTGCCAGTGGCCGAGCATGGCGGCAGCATCGCGGGGGCGGCCCTCGGTCAGCGCCGTGCGGATATTGGTCGACGAGATGTCGCGGCCGTCGAACTGCACGAGGGCGGCGATGGTGACGCCGAACCCATGCCGGCGGCCAAGGTCGCGCAGCGTCGCGACCGAGCCCGTGCGGCCCCTGCCAAAGCAGAAGTCGGCGCCGACGGTCACATGGCCGACCCCGAGGCCCGCCACCAGAACCTCGGTCACGAACCGGTCGGCCGCCATCCCGGCAAGGCGGCTGTCGAACGGCAGTTCGTAAAGCTGCGCCACGCCCAGCTTTTCCAGCCGGTGGGCCCGGGCCTCGGCGTTCATCAGGCGAAAGGCGGGGGCATCCGGCGCGAAATATTGCCTGGGGTGGGGCTCGAACGTCACGATGCCCGGCGCGGCGTCGGGCGCGGCCTTGCGGGCAATGTCGATCACCGCCTGATGGCCAAGATGGACACCGTCGAAATTGCCCATGGCGACCGAGGCCCCTTGGTCGGCGGCGTCCAGTCCGGTCCAGTGAGTGTGAATGCGCATCGGTCCCCGGGGCGGCGGGTGCCCCGCCAGTCAGTCGAACTTGCGGCTGGGCGCCAGAACCAGCGCCTCGCCTTTCAGCACAACCGTATCACCCACGGCGCAATGGGTTTCAAGGGTCACCCGGCGCTTTGCATGGTCGATCGCCGTCACGCGGACCTCGGCCCGGACCATGTCGCCGGGGCGGACGGGGGCCATGAATTTCAGCGTCTGGCCGAGATAGACGGTGCCGTGGCCGGGCAGCTGTTCGCCGATCACCGCCGAGATCAGCCCGGCGGTCAGCATGCCATGGGCGATGCGGCCCTGAAAGATCGTGTCGCGGGCGTAGCCCTCGTCCAGGTGGACGGGATTGCGGTCGGTCGAGACTTCGGCGAACAGTTCGATGTCGCGGTCGGTCACGCGTTTCTGCAGGAAGCGGACCATGCCGATTTCGATGTCTTCAATGCAGATCGTGCCGCGGGGCTGGTTGTCGAGCATCATGGCGGTTCCGGGTTTGTCTGCAGTGCAGCATAGCGGATGCTGCGATGCGGCGCAATACGTGAAAGCAATAATACTTCAAATCATGAGCCGTGAATGACACAATGTTGCCGTTGCGGTCGGATGGTTTCGTCGCGCCTGACGGCGCGCCGATCCGCCGGGAGGGCTCTGCCCTCCCGGACCCACCCGGGATATTTCTGAAGAGAAGAAGGGGGAAAGGATCAGCGAAGCCGGCCGATGGCGTAGGCGGGCGACTGACCTTGCGCGGTGAGCCAGCGGCTCAGGGCGGCGCTGTCGGGATTTTCGACGTCGGGGCCGAAGGCGTCGGCGGCGAGGCCGCCGGTGACGAAGAGCGCGTCGATCCCCTCGCCGGCGGCGCCGAGGATGTCGGTGCCGATGCCGTCGCCGATGGCGAGGGTCCGGTCATTGTCGGCTGCGGTGCCGGTCACTTCGGTCAGGCGGCGGCGGGCGAGGTCGTAGATCGGGGGGTGGGGCTTGCCAAAATAGAGGCTTTCGCCGCCCATCTCGCTGTAAAGTGCGGCCAGCGCGCCGGCGCAGTAGATCCGGCGGTCGCCATAGTCGACGACAAGGTCGGGGTTGGCGCACAGCAGCTTCAGCCCCCTGGCGCGGGCATAGAGGAAACGGTCGCGGTAATCTTCGGGTGTCTCGGTGGCCTCTTCGAAGGGGCCGGTGCAGACGATGCCCCCGGCCTGGTCAAGGGGGACGCGGGTGATGGGCGCGCTGGCGGGAAGATCGCCCGGCAAGTCGTTGAAAAACCCGTCATCCTTGGCCGGGCCGAGGTGCCAGACCTTTTGGCCGACCGCGCCGGAGATCATCGCATACTGGGCGGCATCGCCGGACGAGACCACCAGATCCCAGGCGTCGCGCGGTACGCCCATCCGGTCGAGTGCGGTCACGACGAAGCCCGAGGGGCGCGGGGCGTTGGTCAGCAGGACGACGCGGCCGCCCCCGGCGCGGAAGGCGGCAAGGGCGGCGACGGCGGCCGGCCAGGGTTGGTGGCCGTTGTGCAGGCAGCCCCAGAGGTCGCAGAACAGCGTGTCATAATCGGGTGCGATGTCGGCCAGGCTGCCGATGATCCGGGTCATGTCCGTGCCTTTCTTTTCGGGGAGGGAGGAGATGACCCGGCGGGGGTCCTATAGCTTCAGCGCCGGGATGATCTGCTTTTTCCGGCTCATGATGCCGGGCAGAACGACCGTGTCGCCGGTGACCTTGGTGCCGAAGGAAGCCTCGGCCAGCTGCTTGACCAGGTCGTTCGGGACGAGAAGCGTCGCCTCTTCCTTGAGGATGTCGACGACGAAGAGAAGGACCTGATCGGCGCCATCCTCTTTCGCGACGCCATCCATCGACTGCATCAGGCTGGCCTTGCGGTCGAGGACGACCCTGGGGGCGGTGGTCTCAAGCACCGAGACGCGCAGTTCCTTGCCGGCGACGGTGTATTCCTTGCTGTCCATCCGCAGGAGTTCCGCGTCCGAAAAGGCGGAGACATCGGACTTGGCCTCGAACATCTTCGCTGCAAGTTCGGGGATCGAGACGCCGATGTCTGTGGCCAGTCTGGACGCGACGGCCTTGTCGTGATCGGTCGTGGTGGGCGAGCGGAATTCCAGCGTGTCGGAGAGGATGCAGGACAACATCGCGCCCTTGATCTCGCGCGGGAGGCCGGCCACGTCATCGCCCATGATGTCGTGCATCACGGTGGCGGTGCAGGCCAGGGGGCGCATCACGACGTTGATCGGGGCCTTGGTCTTCAGGCCGCCCACCAGCATGTGATGGTCGATGATCGCCATGATGTTCGCATCGTTGATGGAGGGGGGCAGTTCAGCGGGGTTGTTGGTATCGACGATGACCACGTTCTGCCCTGCGTCCACATCGGCGATGATCTGCGGCTTCGGGAAACCCCAGTGCTTCAGGACGAATGCGGCCTCGGTGTTCGGTTCGCCCAAGAGGCGGGGCTCGGCATTGCCGCCGCGACGGTTGGTCAGATACCAGGCCCAGATGATTGCCGACAGGGTGGCGTCGGTGTCGGGGGATTTGTGGCCGAAGACGAGCGTGGTCATGGATGGGTCCGTTCTCGTGGAATTTCGCGGGCCTTATACGGCGCTGGCCGGGGCTTGTCACGCCATGTCAGGCGCCTGCGCGGCCCTGCCGCAGAAGATGCGCGAGCACGGCCCCGAAGACAAGGGCGCCACCCGTCAGGGTGGCGCGGTCGGGTGTTTCCGAAAGGGCGAGCCAGACCCAGAGCGGCGCGAGGGGCGCCTCGAGCGTGGTAAGAAGCGCGGTTTCGGTGGGCGGCAGCAGGCGCGAGCCGAGGGCGAAGAGGCCAAAGCCCATGACCTGATTGATCAGCGCAAACAGCGCCAGAAGACCGATCTGGCCCGCCGAAAGGCCCGCGATCGTGGCGAACGGCAGGGCGGCCAGCGCGCTGAGGGCGGCGGCGATGGCGGTGACGGGCAGGGCGGGCAAGTCGGGGGCGCTGCGGGCCACCAGAATCATGCCGGCCATGCACAGCGCCATGGCGAGGGTCATCAGATCGCCCGCAAGGCCGCCCTGACCGCCGCCGCCCACCATCGCCACCACGCCGGCAAGGGCGGCGAGGCTGGCGAGAATCGCCGACCGCCCCGGGCGGATGCCAAGCAGCAGCCAGCCGAGGGCCGCGGCGATCAGCGGCACGGTCGCGGTCAGGATTGCCACATGCGCCACGGTCGTGGCGCGAAGGGCGCTGATGAAGAACAGCATGGATGTGGCGGTCAGGACCGCATAGCCGAGGCCGCCCGCGCCGAGTTGGCGGAAACCGGCGAAGCCGGCCTTGCCCTGCAGCGGCAGGATCAGGGCGGCCGTGCCGACGGCGCCGAAAAGCCCGCGCCAGAACAGGATCGTCGCCGCGTCAAGGCCGATCAGGCGGGTGAAAAGGCCGGCGCTGCTCCATGCCACCACGGCGGCGGTGACGAGGCAGAGGCCCTGACGGTGATCGCGCGCGGCTGGCATGGGGGCAGGCTAGGGGGTGGTGGCCGCCGGCGGGTGCTGGTTTGCGACAATATTTGTCGCGAATTACGGGTGTCGGCGATGGTGCGTGCGAGCACGCACCCTACCTGGAGCGGCGATGATGGTGCGTGCGGGCACGCACCCTGCCTAGAACGGCAGGCGTTCCAGATGATAGCCGTCCTGTTCCAGCAGGTGCAACAGCCCGGTCTCGCCCGCGAGATGACCGGCGCCGACGGCGACCAGCAGCCTTTGCCCGGGGGGTGCGGCGCGCAAGACCCCGGCCCAGGCCTGATTGCGGTCGCTGATCAGGATCTGTTCCATCAGCGCGAAGTCCCTCTCGGTCCGGGCGCGCTGGTCACCGGCCCGGGCCAGCGCCTGTTGGCGCCCGAATTCCCACAGCATCCGGTGCTCCTCGCGGAAATAGCTTTCCTTCATCGTCGTCATCATGTCCTCGGCGCCGGTCTCCATCGTCAGCGCCAGGCGGATCGCGTCCAGCTGGTCGTCGGGTGCGATCCGGTCAAAGGCGGCGAAGATCGTGTCATAGGGCTCGAGCGCCCGCATGTCCTTGCCGGCGGCCTTCGCGGCCTCGATGATCAGATGGTCAAGGCCGGTCGAGCCGCTGGCCAGTCCGCCCATCGCGCAGGGCGGGATCGCCAGCAGCATCGACACATACCAGGGCCGGAATTTCGAGGCGAGAAAGGCCGGGATGCCGCGCGCGCCCATCGCCGCGGACAGCGCCTGCCATTCGGCGGGCGTCAGGCGTTCGGGCAGGGTCGCGCCGCTGGTCACGATCAGTTCGGGGCGTCTGACCATCGCCTCCTGCACCTGCTTCATTTCGGTCTCGGTCGCCTCGAGGTAGATATGGTCGGCGGCGGCGATTTCGGGGGCGAGGCGGCGGACGACGGCCTCCATCCGCGGGTCGTAGAGGTGGAAGGTGCCGACGAGGGTGATGGTGGTGCCGTCCTTCGTCGCCTTCCAGTGATTGCCGCCAGGGTAGGGGGCGCGCGCGACTTCGGCGTCGAGACCGGCCTTTTCGGCCGGATCAAGCGCGGCGATCAGGTCCTGGCCGGCGCAGGTCGTGACGGGCTGGGCCAGCGCCGGGCTGGCCATCAGCGACAGCAAGAGCAGGAAATGTTTCATTCTGAACCAAAGGTTGTGTGCGGCGATGGTCGCACGCGCGCCGCGCTCTGGCCAAGCGAAAACTGGGCGGTCGAAATCGGTCCCGGCGCGGGTGCGGACGGTTGACAGGGGCCCGCGGCGCGCCTAACTACGCCGCGTTAGCACTCGCCGGATGTGAGTGCTAATTCCAATTCAAACCTGGAAACCCAAGGGAGTGTTACCAGATGGCTTTCAAACCGCTGCATGACCGTGTCGTTGTCAAGCGCGTTCAGGGCGAGGAAAAGACCAAGGGCGGTCTGATCATCCCCGACAACGCCAAGGAAAAACCCGCCGAGGGCGAAGTGATCGCCGTGGGCGAAGGCGCCCGCAAGGACAGCGGCGAGCTGATCGCGATGACCGTCAAGGCCGGCGACCGTATCCTGTTCGGCAAATGGTCGGGCACCGAGGTCACGCTGAATGGCGAAGAACTGCTGATCATGAAGGAATCGGACATTCTCGGCATCATCGCCTGAGATTTGACCGCATTCCTTATCTGAAACGAACATTCTGAGGAGAAGCCAAGATGGCTGCTAAAGAAGTACGCTTTGACAGCGACGCCCGCGACCGGATGCTGCGTGGCGTCAATATCCTTGCCGACGCCGTGAAAGTCACCCTGGGCCCCACCGGCCGCAATGTGGTGATCGAGAAATCCTTCGGCGCCCCGCGCATCACCAAGGACGGCGT
>CAZORV010000134.1:0-8604 GCA_964582215.1 uncultured Frigidibacter sp. | reverse complement strand
CGCCCAGCCAGTCCGACCCCTTGACCGTGTCGTACATGTGCCATTGCCAGCTGTCCGGCCCCATGTTGCCAAGGCTTGCCGCGATGCCGCCCTGGGCCGCGACCGTATGGCTGCGGGTCGGGAAGACCTTGGTCACGCAGGCGGTGCGCAGGCCCTGTTCGGCCATCCCCAGCGTCGCGCGCAGACCCGCGCCCCCGGCGCCGACCACCACAACGTCATAATCGTGAACTTCGTAAGGGTAAGCTGCCATGAAGCGACCTCAGAGCGCGATGCGGGCCAGAGCGAACAGCCCGGTCGCGGTGATCAGATATGAAAGCGAAAGGACAGTGATGACCAGCGCCTTGCGGGTGGTGCCCCGGGCGTAATCCTCGATCATCATCGTGGCGCCCCTGGCGAAATGGCGCATGCCGACGAACAGGGTCAGCCCGGTCAGAACCGCCATGTGCGGCCGGGCGAAAAAGGTCCAGACCTCGTCATAGCTGCGGTTCAGGATGCGGCCGAAGGCGATGACGAAGACCGGCACCAGCACCGCCAGCCCGACAGCCGAGGCCTGCATATACCAGTGATGTTCGGTGCCGGTGTGGCTGGCACCCTTGCCCTCGGCGCGTTTGCGGTCGGTCAGATAGCGCATCTCGCCCCCCTCAGATCACGAAAAAGGTCAGGATGGTCAGGACCGTGGCGCCGATGAAGCAGCCCCAGCCCAGCCGTTCGGCCGTGCGCACATCGAGCGCCTTGCCGGCGTCAAAGCACAGATGCCTCAGCCCCGCGAGATAGTGATACCAGACCGCCCAGAGCGAGGCCGTCAGCACCAGAATGCCGATCCAGCTGTGCAAGAGCCCGTTCACAAAGGCGAAATAGTCCGGGCTGGTCGCCGCCGCGGTCAGCCACCAGACGATCAGGACCGTCCCGACGATCAGGCCGTTGCCGGTGATGCGGGTGAAGATCGAACTGATCGCCGTCATCTGCGGCCGGTAGATCTGCAGATGCGGCGACAGGGGCCGCACGATTTTTTGTGGTTCCGCCATTTGATCCTCGGGGTTCGAACGGGCCGGGCAGACGTGTGGCGCCGGACGTGGCACCGGTTTCTCAATAGCCGATTTTTGTCCGCTGTCACGCGCTGATGCCGGTTTTCGCGGCGGCCGGGGCGATGTTACTGCTAACAGTCGGATTTGCGATCACAAAATTTTCGGCCGTGATCACAAAAATCCGCGCGGTCACGGACGCGGCTCGGACGGAACAGGCGAGACGTCCCCATTCGCCAGGGGCCGGTGACCGTGCCGGCGCGCACCGGTCCTGTCGCGCCATCGCGGCGGGCACCGCCCTCTGCGCTCGCGGGCACATGGTCACCGGGAGAGGTTTCCACATGGGCGGGGTCGCCGTTCCATTGGAAGATCGGCCTTGTCCGCTCGGCCCGGCGTCGGACGGACGGGCTTGGCGGCTCGACCCTGGCCGAGCGCCGCACGAGCCGCCGCGTCCGCCCGGCGATCAGTCCGGCGATCAGTCCGGCAGACCGCCGTCGCTGTCGTCGCCGGCCTCGTCCGAGAGCCGGTCGAAATCCGGGATGACCACCCGGCGCTTGCCCTCAAGCTCGATCACGCCGTCCCGCTTCAATGCCGACATCTGGCGGCTGACGGTTTCCAGCGTCAGCCCGAGGTAATCCGCCATCGCCTCGCGCGTCAGCGACAGGTCGAACGTCAGCCTGCCCTCGGCCGGACGCAGGTTCAGCGAGGCATCACGCCGGGCGATGATCGCCAGCAGGCTGGCGATCTTTTCCCGCGCGGTCTTGCGGCCCAGAAGCAGCATCCATTCCCGCGCCGCATCAAGTTCGTCCAGGGTCATTTCCAGAAGCCGCTGGCTGACATGCGGCGTCGTTCCCAATAGCGCCTCGAACGGCTTCTTGCGAAAGCAGCACATCATCAGATCGGTCGCGGCGGTGACGTTGAACGGCGCCATCTCGCGCCCCGGCCGCCCGACGAAGTCCGACGGCAGCAGAAGCCCGACCATCTGGGTGCGGCCATCCTCCATCGTCTGGGTCAGGGTGGCGACGCCGGTCACGACCGAGGCGACGAACTCCATCCGGTCACCTGCCCAGATGACCGTCTGCCCGGCTTCGAAGCTGCGGTAATATTTGATCTCGTCCAGCCGGCGCAGCTCGTCCGGCTCGCAGCGGGCGCAGACCGCGCGATGGCGGATCTGGCAGGCGCCGCAATCGCGGGGCACCGTGGTCGGCGCGACGTCGGGAAAGGTGGCTTTGATCTGGGTCAAGGTTGCGCTTCCTTTGACCGCTAACCTAGGCTGATGGATCAGAAATCGCAACTCGCCCGCCTCGGGCTTTTCGATGCGCGGGTGCCGCGCTATACAAGTTACCCGACGGCGCCGCATTTTTCAGCATCTGTCGGCCCGGCAGCGATGGCAGACTGGCTGCAGGCGATCCCGGCGGGCGGGCGCATCTCGCTTTACCTTCATGTCCCCTTTTGCCGCCGGTTGTGCTGGTTCTGCGCCTGCCGGACCCAGGGCACACAGACCGACGCCCCGGTGCGCGCCTATGCCGGGGCCTTGCGGGACGAGCTGCGGCTGATCGCGCGCCATCTGCCCCCCGGCGTCAAACTGTCGCGGCTGCACTGGGGCGGCGGAACGCCGACCTTGTTGCCGGCGGACGAGATCGCGCGGCTGGCCGAAGCGATATTCGCAGCGGCGCCTTTGGCCGAGGACGCCGAGTTTTCGGTCGAGATCGACCCGAACGAGGTGGACGCGCCACGGCTGGACGCGCTGGTGGCGGCGGGGCTGAATCGCGCCTCGATCGGCGTGCAGGATTTTGACGCCGGGATACAGGCGGTCATCGGCCGCGATCAGACCTACGAGGTGACGAGGCGCGCGGTCGATCTGATCCGCGAACGCGGGGTTGCGTCGGTCAACGCCGACATCCTTTACGGGCTGCCCGGACAGTCGGGCAGCCGGATCGCCGCGTCGGTGCAGAAACTTCTGAGCCTGTCGCCCGATCGTGTCGCCCTTTACGGCTATGCCCATGTGCCCTGGATGGCACGCCGTCAGCAGATGATTCCGTCCGACAGTCTTCCGACCCCGGAAGAGAGGCTGGACCTGTTCGAGGTCGCCCGGCAATTGTTTGTCTGGGATGGCTATGACGAGGTCGGGATCGACCATTTCGCCCGGCCCGGCGACGGGCTGGCGGTGGCCGCGCGGGCGGGACGGCTCAGGCGGAACTTTCAGGGCTATACGGACGACCGGGCGCCGGTTCTGGTCGGGGTCGGTGCCTCGGCCATATCGCGGTTTCCGGCGGGATATGCGCAGAACGCGCCCGCGACCTCGGCCCATGTGAAGGCAATCCGCGAGGGCCGGTTTTCGGTGCAGCGCGGCCATGTCTTCAGCGCCGATGACCGGCTCAGGGCGCGGATGATCGAGGCGCTGATGTGCGACTTCCGCATCGACGCGGCCGAGATGCGGCGCGACTTCGGCATTGGCACGGCGGCGCTGGCGGACATGTTCCGCGCGGCCGCCGCCGCCTTTGCCGGGCAGGTCGAGGTGACGGCCGACGGCTTTGCCATCCCGCCCGCCGCGCGCCCCCTGACCCGGATGATCGCCCGCGGCTTCGATGCCTATGACCTGTCGAAGGCCGGGCACAGTTCGGCCGTGTGACCGCGGCGGCGCGAGCCGCGCGGTGCGGCCCCGAGGTCAGGGCCGATCGTCCCTGCTTGTTCGGGAACGGTTTCCGGGGGCTTCGGGCGAGCGGGCGGTGCGTGCGAGCACGCACCCTACCGCTGCCGGGCGGGCCGGGCGATCCTTCGACGGACGGGAAGAGCGGCCCTGCTCATGCGGCAACGGGCGCGGGCGTTGCCGCGATCGACCGGGCGCGGCTGGTCAGACCAGAAGGGATCTGATCCGCGCCGCCATATCGGCCAGTGCCGCCTCGTCCAGCCGGTCGGTGGTCAGTTCGCGGTCGTGCGGGCCCGCAAAGCGTGCGCGGTGCTTTTCATAGCGGCGGTCGTAATGGTCGGCCATCAGGCCGGCGGCCAGCGACCGGACATCGCCGCCCCCGGCCATGCGCAGCCAGCCGTCGATCCGTTCGGCGGGTTGCAGCGGCCTGAGCTGGCCGATCCTTGCGACCAGCTCGCCCTGATCCCCGGCGAGGTCGTGGTAGGCGCGCGCCAGATAGTCCGCCCGTGCGGCCAATGGTGCCGCGATCCGGATGCGGGGGGCGGCGCACATGGCCTGCCAGAGCCGCTTGGGCAGCGCAAGACTGCCGATCCGCGAGCTTTCCGCCTCGATCACCACCGGTCTTGCCGGGTCAAGGCGGGCGATGGCCGTGGCCAGCCGCCCCTCGAACGCCTTCTGGCCCGGCTGGCCGCCGCGCCGGGCGCCGAACAGCGATCCCCGGTGGTTGGCCAGCGCCTCGAGGTCGATGGTCTGGACGCCAAGGTCCGCAAGATGGCCGAGGATCTCGGTCTTGCCGGTGCCGGTATTGCCGTCCAGCACCGTCAGCGCCGCCGGAAACGGCTGATCATTCAGCGCCTTGACCACCAGCGCCCGCCAGGCCTTGTAGCCGCCCTGCACCAGTTCCACCCGCCAGCCGATCTGGCCAAGGATCGCCGCGAACGAGCCCGAACGCTGGCCGCCGCGCCAGCAATAGACCAGCGGCCGCCAGCCACCCGGCAGGTCGGCCAGCGGCCCCTCGAGATGGCGGGCGGCGTTGCGCGCGACCAGCGCCGCGCCAACCTTGCGCGCCAGAAAGGGTGACTGCTGCTTGTAGATCGTGCCGACGCGGGCCCGTTCCGCGTCGTCCAGCACCGGCAGGTTGATCGCGCCGGGCAGGTGATCCTCGGCGAACTCTGCCGGGGCGCGGACGTCGATGATCGCATCGAACCCGCAGGGGTCGATCTCGGTCAGGGAACTGAGGGTCAATGCCATCGTCTGCCTTTGAAGCGTCGGCCCCGCCGGGGCGGTCCGGTCAGAACACCGTCACCTGCGCGCCCAGGGCCACACGTTCGTAAAGGTCCATCACATGTTCATTGACCATGCGGATGCAGCCGTTCGACACCGACTTCCCGATCGAGTTGGGGTCGATCGTGCCATGGATGCGGACGGCCGTGTCGATGCCGTTCTGGTGCAGATAGATGGCCCGCGCGCCCAGGGGATTGCCCGGGCCGCCCTTCATCCCGGTCTCGGCATATTTGGCATAGGCCTCGGGGTGGCGCTCGACCATTTCGGGCGTCGGCTTCCAGTTCGGCCATTCGATCTTTTCGCCGACCTGGGCCAGGCCGCGGAACTGCAGTTCCGCCTTGCCGACGGCGACGCCGTAGCGGATCGCATGGCCGGTCTTGGTGATGAAATAAAGCAGATGTTTCGACGAGACGACGATGATCGACCCGGGCGTGAATTCGCGCCGGACGGTGACCATGACCGGGTAAAGCTCGGGTGCGATGGTCAGGCCGGGCAGGGGATGTTCGGCGCTGCCCAGACGTTCGGGATCAAGCGGCCTGAGCGGCTGGACCGGCGCGACCACCGCCTGCGACAGCGCCGCCCCGGGCATCAGGCCCAGCGTCAGGCCCGCGCCAAGCGCGGCGGTTGCGGCAAGAAAACTGCGGCGACTTGTCATCGGACCCTCCGGTGTTCGGCCCAGCTTTGGCAGGTTCACCGAAAAGTGCAACGGGTCGGCGCATTCGGTCGCCGACCTGTGATCGGGCGGCGTCAGTCCGGACTGTTCGGCTGCGCCACCGGCCATTGACGATGCATCGGGCGCGGCCCAATTGTGGGGGGACGGACCGGAAAGCGACCGATGACCGAAACTGCCCATGTGCGGATCGAAGGGATGAGCTGCGCCTCTTGCGTCGGCCGGGTCGAGCGTGCGCTGAAGGCCCTGCCGGGGGTCGAGGATGTTTCGGTCAACCTGCTGTCGGCGCGTGCCGACCTGCGGTTTGCCGACCGGGCGGACCTTGGCGCTGTCAGTGCGGCGCTGGCCGGTGCCGGTTATCCGATGGCCGTGGCCGAGGCGGTGCTGGCGGTCGAGGGGATGACCTGCGCCTCTTGCGTGGCCCGGGTCGAACGCACGCTGGCGGCGACGCCGGGGGTGCTGGCGGCCTCGGTCAATCTGGCGACCGAAGAGGCGCGCGTCCGCTATGCCGAAGGTGCGGTCGGTCTGCCCGACATGGTCGCGCGGGTGGCCGCTGCCGGCTACAGCGCCCGTCCGAAGGCGGCTGACAGCCGGGCGCCGCTGGCCCTGCGCCAGGCCGAGGAGGTGCGGCGCCTGTCGCGGTCATTCTGGCAGGCGGCCGCGCTGACCCTGCCGGTCGTGGTTCTGGCGATGGGCGCCCATGCGGTTCCGGCCTTTCACCACTGGTTGATGCGCGTCCCGGGCGAGGGGGCGGTGAACCTTGTCCAGTTCGCGCTGACCCTTGCGGTTCTGGCCGGGCCGGGGCGGCCGTTCCTGCGCCACGGGATTCCGGCGTTGCTGCGCGGCGCACCCGAGATGAATTCGCTGGTCGCGCTCGGCGCGCTGTCGGCCTTTGCCTATTCGGCGGTAGCAACCTTCTGGCCCGGGCTTCTGCCCGAGGGCGCGCGCGCCGTCTATTACGAGGCCGCTGCCAGCATCGTCACCCTGATCCTGCTGGGCCGCTGGCTTGAGGCGCGGGCCAAGGGGGGCGCCGGGGCGGCGATTGCGCGGCTGACCGATCTCAGGCCCGAGCGGGCGCTGGTGGTGCGCGCCGGCGGCACGGCCGAGGTGGCGGCCGCCGATCTGGTCGCGGGCGATCTGGTCCGGCTTCGGCCCGGCGAGCGGGTGGCGACCGACGGTCTGGTGGCCGAGGGCACCGGCTTTGTCGATGAAAGCATGCTGACGGGTGAGCCCCTGCCGGTGGAAAAGGCGCCGGGCGCGGCGCTGGCGGGCGGTACGGTGAACGGCACCGGGACGCTGACCTACCGTGTCACCGCGACCGGCGCCGACACGGTTCTGGCGCGGATCATCCGGCTGGTCGAAGAGGCGCAGGCGGCCAAGCTGCCGGTGCAGGCGATGGTCGACCGGATCACGCTGTGGTTCGTGCCGGTGGTGATCGGGCTGGCGGTGGCGACCGCGCTTTTGTGGTATATCGTCGGGCCGGCGCCGCAGCTGTCGCATGCGCTGGTGGCGGGGATTTCGGTGCTGATCATCGCCTGTCCCTGCGCCATGGGCCTTGCGACGCCGGTTTCGGTGCTGGTCGGCAGCGGGCGGGGGGCCGAGCTTGGGGTGCTGTTCCGCAAGGGGGATGCGCTGCAGACGCTGGCCTCGGTCCGGCTTGTGGCCTTTGACAAGACCGGGACACTGACGATGGGTCACCCGGCGCTGACCGATCTGTTCGTCGCGGACGGGATGACGGCCGACCGGGCGCTGGTGCTGGCGGCGGCGGCCGAGGCGGGGTCGGAACATCCGCTGGCGCGCGCGCTGGTGGCAGCAGCGGCGGCGCGCGGGCTGGCCTTGCCGCCGGCTGCGGGCGGGGTGGCCTTGCCGGGGCGGGGCTACCGCGCGACGGTCGACGGGCTGGCGGTGCTGATCGGCAATCGCGCCGCCCTGTCGGCTGCGGGCATCGACCCCGGCGCCCTTGCGGCGCAGGCCGATGCCGCCGCGGCTGCGGGGCGGACGGCGATCTTCATGGCGGTGGCCGGGCAGGTGGCGGCGGTCTTTGCGGTGGCCGATCCGGTCCGGCCGACAGCGGCGGCGGCGATTGCCGCGCTGGGGCGGATGGGGATTGCGACGGCGATGATCTCGGGCGACGCGCTGGTGACGGCGCAGGCGGTGGCCAGGGACCTGTCGATTGCGACGGTGGTGGCGGGGGTCCTGCCGGACGGCAAGGTCGCCGCGCTGAAGGATATGGGCGCGCGCGGGCCGGTGGCCTTTGTCGGCGACGGGCTGAACGACGCGCCCGCGCTGACGGCGGCCGATGTCGGGCTGGCGATGGGCGGCGGTTCCGATCTGGCGCGCGAGGCGGCCGAGGTGGTGATCATGCGCGGCGATCCGGCGCTGGTGGCGGTGGCGATCGGCCTGTCGCGGGCGACGCTGGCCAATATCCGCCAGAACCTCTTCTGGGCCTTCGGCTACAATGCGCTGCTGATCCCGGTCGCCGCCGGGGCGCTTTATCCGCTGAACGGGCTGATGCTGTCGCCGATGCTCGCCTCGGGCGCCATGGCGCTGTCGTCGGTGTTCGTCGTGACCAACGCGCTTCGCCTGCGGCGGTTCGGTGGTCGGCAACCGCCCGAGGCCACACCGGGGTGAGCGGGGCTGAGCGTCCGCTGGAAGATCAACCCCGGTCATGCGGGAACGCGTCCGCCAGGAGCGGTGCGTGCGAGCACGCACCCTACCGCTGCCCCCGCCGGGTTGAGCGGGACAAGCCGATCTTCCGGTGAAAGAGCGGCCCCGCTCATGTGGGAACGTTTCCCCGGGGGTCATGTCAGCCCGCACCGGCAGAGGGCAGCACCTGCCCCGGGCGGCGCGAAGCGCCAGCCCCCGGGAGGGGCAGGCGCTGCCCGGTCGCTTTGGGCGACCGGGCGGTGCGGGTGGAGATGGGGCGTGGCGGCAGGGGCGATGGCCCCTGCCGACGGAGGCGGCGGCGCCTTCCCCGG
>CAZORV010000133.1:0-8641 GCA_964582215.1 uncultured Frigidibacter sp. | reverse complement strand
TGGCGTCGCCGGCGCTCGCGTGCGGGGGCGCCCATGAGGACGCTGCATGCGCTCAAGACGAATGACCCCTGGCCAGCGCTAGTGCCGGTCAGGGGTCATTTTCGAGTGGAGCGGGTGACGAGAATCGAACTCGCACTGTCAGCTTGGGAAACTGCTGGCCCGCTCGACGTCGTCGCAGGTCGGAGGCGGTTTTCGAAGCCCTGGTGCACTGTTCGTGCAGCGAACGTGCAACCAAGCCCCGCAGCGTCCACAGCGTCATCAACTGGGCCGCGCTCCGACAGAGCCAAGCTGTTGTGATGCACCGCCGGCTGGGGGCTCTGCCCGGGCGAGCGTGCCGGGCGGCCCACTCACCTCGGAGGGACGGCAAGCGCGATGGCGCTCGTCAACTGAGGGCCTTCAGAGAGGCCCGACCCGGCACCGGTCAGACCATGCGCTCGTAGCCCTCACGACGGCACGGCACGAAGAGGCGGATGCCACCAGGATCGACACGCAAGAGGGGGCGGGGCGGGGGCGGCTCGGCTGGAGTCCTTCGTCCATAGGAGAGGTCAGCGTGGCGGCTGGGTCGCGAGCGGCGGTCGGCGCGCGAATCGAGTCGCGGTGGGGCTTCACGGGTACAGCGCCGACGAGCGCGACCTCGTTCCGATCGCCTCCTCCCGCCCGCACGGATGCCGTGGGTGTCGCTGCGCGCCGTTGAGCGACACCCGGATGGAGTTCGCCGCCTGGCTGCTCCCCCCGGTCGCCCAGCGCGTCGCCCTCAGCTGCCTGGTCGCTGGACCCGGTATCACCGTTGACGACCCCCACCTCACGGATGCGACCGCCCAGATGGCCACCGATCTGCTGCGGCACAACGGGCTCTGAGGCCCCCGGCCCCCCTGCGCGGGGATCCTCGCCCCGACGCCTCCGGCGCCTCAGCGCTTCGGGGGCGTGGCCCTGGTGCGACGCGCACGCAGGCGCAGCTGGGTCAGCCTGACGGCCCCGATCGTGGCGACCAGCAGCCCGCCGGCCACGGCCGCGATCAGCATCGCGATCCCCAGCGCCAGCGAGCCCGACCAGCCAAGGAACTGCACGACGACGGTCGTGGGGTTCTGCAGCATGAACACGATCAGGACCACCGCCAGCAGGAGGGCGGCGACCATCGCCCCCCACGCCGCGCTCAGGCGGCCAGATCGGGGCCCGGTCGGCTGGGGACGTCGAGGTGGGGACTGTCGCGGGTCCCTGGCCGGCCGTGCGGGCAGCCGTGGGCGCCCGCGTCGGCGTGATCGAGGGTGTCCTGGCCACTGGGACCGCGGTGTCGGGCGCCGTGGCCTGCCCGGCCCGAGGGTGGGTGCAGGCTGCCCGGCCCGGGCCGTGGGATGTGGGCGTCTGGGTGCTCATGGTGGCACCGGTCCTCTCGGCCATCTGGTGGCTGTCGTCGTCCCTGTGCCGGGGAGTCTCAGGACCGCGCTGGGCTGCGAGGGCCCCTCGGTACTCCCACGGCACGCCGGGGCCACCGATCCGTGAAGGCCGTCGGGCCCCCCGCCCCGCCGGCGTCGAGCCCGCCGCCGTCGGGGGGTGATCGCGGTATGCCGGCGACCAGGAGGGTCATGGACACCGGCGGGCACTGTTGCATTGAGCCATCACGCGTGGCCGGCGCAGGAAGTCTTCCTGCTCGCTGTCTCCCGACAGCCCCGAAAGCAGCACACGGGGCCTGCATGTCCTCAGGAAGGTGCTCCTCCACCGGGGTTGAGGCCCGCTGGTCCGCAAGATCTGCAGTTGGAGCCGCGCTCCTTGACGATGGCCTTGATTGCCTTTGGGTGGCTACCGCGGGACTGTCTTCTCACGCGAGGTTCCGCCCCGTCGGCCCCGGCGTGGTAGCGTGTCGCGAAGAAGACGGCCAGCGCGACTGGCACGCGGCAGTGCCTCTCGGGCGCTGGCCCCGGGGATGACTACCGGCCCCGCACCGGTTCGGCGGCGTTCGTGCTGCACAGTTCAACCCTGCGGAAGGCCCACGATGGCCATCAGTTTCGGCATGCTCAGCACCTACCCGCCCACGCAGTGTGGACTGGCGACGTTCTCCCAGGCATTGGCAACCCACATGAGTGGTGCCGGGGCCGACGTGGGAGTCATCAGGGTCGTCGACTCCCCGCAACCCGCCGAGGCGCTGGTGACCCACCAGCTGGTATTCGCCCAGCGCGGTGCCACCCGCCGCGCGGCCGTGGCCCTGAACTCATTCGACGTCGCCGTGGTCCAGCACGAGTACGGGATCTTCGGCGGCCGCGACGGGGCGGATGTCCTGGCGGTCCTGGCCGGGGTCCGGGTCCCGATCATCTCGGTGCTCCACACCGTCCTGGCCTCGCCGACCCCGACCCAGCGCGGCGTCCTGGCCCGCGTCGTCGCAGCCTCGTCGATGGTGGTGACGATGACGCAGACAGCCCGGCAGCGGCTCCTCGACGGCTGGGACGTCGACCCCGCGAAGGTCGTCGTGATCCCCCATGGCGCGCTGGACAACCGCGCACTGGTTGCTCGCGCCATCGACGAGGACCGATGGGAGGGCGACGGTGGATCCCCCGACGGCGCCGTCGCCGCAGTGGACCCGCGGCAGGCGGGCGCGACGATCCTGACCTGGGGACTCCTGGGCCGGGGCAAGGGCATCGAGTGGGCGCTGCCGGCCATCGCGGGCCTGGCGGACCTGGACCCGAGCCCGGTCTACCGGATCTTCGGGCAGACCCACCCACGCGTCCTCGAGCGCGAGGGCGAGGCGTACCGCCAGAGTTTGGAGGCGCAGGTGGCCGAGCTGGGCATCGCGGGCGTGGTGTCGTTCGACAGCCGCTACCTCGACGGCCCGTCGTTGCGGGAGGTCGTGCGGGCGGCCGACATCGTCCTGCTTCCCTACGACTCGAGCGACCAGGTCACCTCGGGGGTCCTCACCGAGGCGGTCGTCGCCGGCAAGCCGGTGATCTCCACCGGGTTCCCGCATGCCGTTGAGCTGCTCACCAGCGGAGCGGGGATCATCGTCGCGCAGCACGACTCCCAGGCGATCGGGGCGGCCCTGCGCCGCGTGCTGACCGAGCCGGGGCTGGCCGAGCACATGGCCGCCACCGCGCGTTCGCTGGCTGGCGGCCTGCTGTGGCCGGCCGTGGCGGGCGAGTACGTGGCGCTGGGCCACGAGGTGCTGCGATCACGAAGGTCCGTGGCCTGATGCTGCCGGCACCCCGCTTCGAGCACCTGGCACGGATGACCGCCCCCCGGGGACTGTTCGAGCACGCGCTGCTCAGCGAACCCCGCCAGGCGCACGGGTTCTGCTTGGACGACGTGGCCCGTGGCCTGGTCGTGGCGGTCCGCGAGCCCGATCCCTCTCCGATCGTTCGCGAGCTCATGCGGACGTACCTGCGGTTCACCGCGCAGGCCCAGGACGGTCGGGGCGCCTTCCACAACCGCCGCCGCACAAACGGCACGTGGTCGGACTCCCCGTCGACCCGCGACCACTGGGGCCGGGCGCTGTGGGCTGCCGGCACCGCCGTCGCGCACTGCCAGGGGCATGCGCGCGACAGGGCGCTGGCGGTCGCGGCCATCGGGATGCAGGCCCGGTCGGTCTGGCCGCGGGCGACGGCCTACGCCGTCCTGGGCGCTGCCGAGGTCCTTCGCTCTCGACCCGGGGACCCCGAGTCCCTGCGCCTGATGGCTGACGCCCGCACGATCCTGCGAGGCCCCGGCCGCGATCCGGCGTGGCCCTGGCCCGAGCCCCGCCTCGCCTACGCCAACGCGGTCCTGCCGGAGGCGCTGATGGTGCTCGGCGTGGCCCTCGACGACGCCGGCGCCCTGCGTGACGGGCTCGATCTGCTGGGCTGGCTGATCGACCTGCAGACCCGTGACGGCCACCTCTCTGTGATCCCCGCCGGCGGGTGGGGACCGGGCGAGCCGCTGCCGGGGTTCGACCAGCAGCCCATCGAGGCGGCGGCGCTGGCCGAGGCGTGCTGGCGCGCCTTCGAGATCACCGGGCAGACTCGATGGCCCGACGCCGTCGAGGCCTGTGCCGCGTGGTTCACGGGTGCCAACGACGTCGGCCTGAGCCTCTACGACGAATCCTCCGGGGGGTGCTCGGACGGCCTGCACGTCGACCGGATCAACCGCAACCAGGGCGCCGAGTCCACCCTCGCCGCGCTGTCGACCCTGCAGCTCGCCCGCCGGGCCAGCCTCGCGGCGGCCCGGTGAGGCCATTGGTCCAGCGGACCGATCACGTCCTGCGCCCTGACCCGACACGCGTTGCGACGACGGTGTTCCTGCCCGGCCAGGAGCTGATGACCGCGGGACGGTCGCGGGCGACGGCGGTCCTGGACCGGGTCCTCGCCCTGTCGGACGAGCAGGTGGACCACGCGCTCGAGGCAGCGACCAGCGCCTTCCGGGACCGGCACCGCCACCTGTCCCGGACCTTCGCCGACCACTTCGCCATGATCGCCCACCGGTTGGACGACCCCCGTGCGCTGACGCCCAACCGCAAGCTGCTCGCCGGCGCCTACTTCAGCCAGGAGTACGCCGTGGAGGCCGCGGCGCTGTTCAACCCGTCGATGGTCGCCCATCCCGACCAGGCCGGGCTGGCCGGGGGGACGACGCGGTTCGTCATGAGCGTGCGCGCGGTCGGCGAGGGGCACGTCTCCAGCGTCGGCTTCCGCACGGGCACGGTCGACGCCGACGCGCGCGTGACGTTCGACGTCCCCGGTCACCCGCTGGCAGGGGCGCGCAGCACGCCGGGCCGGTTCGCCAAGGCGCAGTTCATCCACCAGCTCGGCCACAGGGACGAGGACCGCAACGAGGCGGCCGCGTTCGTGCTCGACGAGCTCCCCGAGACGTTCGACCGAGCCGACCTCGACCGCGCGATGGCGACCCTGGACGCCCAGAGCCTGACCCGGGGCCCGGCATCGCGGGTCGTGGAGCGCCTCGAGTGGATCGCGGCGTCCCACTACAGCCTCACGTTCAACGCCGACTCCACCATCGACGAACGGGTCATCCTGCCCACGGGCCCTGCGGAGAGCCACGGACTCGAGGACGTCCGGCTCGTGCGCTTCACCCATCGCGACGGGACAGCCGAGTACCTCGGCACCTACACGGCCTTCGACGGCCACCAGGTCGTACCGGCGCTGCTTCGAACGAGCGACTTCCGGACCTTCCACGTCGAGCAGGCCAGCGGCCCGGCGGCGCGCAACAAGGGCATGGCCATCTTCCCCCGGGCGGTGGGCGGGCGCTACCTGGCCCTGTCCCGGTGGGACCGGGAGAGCAACCACCTGGCCGAATCCGTCGACCTGTCGCACTGGGAGATCCTCAGCACGCTCCAGGAGCCGGCGCTGCCCTGGCAGATCGTGCAGGTCGGCAACTGCGGCTCACCGCTGGAGACCCCTCAGGGATGGCTCGTGCTGACCCACGGCGTGGGGCCCGTCCGCGAGTACGCGATCGGCGCCATGCTGCTGGACCTGGCCGACCCCTCCGTCGTGGTGGGCCAGCTCGACGAGCCGCTCCTGCGGCCGACCGCCGACGAGCGGGAGGGCTACGTCCCCAACGTCGTCTACTCGTGCGGCGCGATGCTCCACGGCGGCACAGTGGTGCTGCCTTACGGCTGCAGCGACTCATCCATCCGCGTCGCGCTGATCGACCTGGCCGGCCTGCTGGACCGCCTGCGACCCTGAGCCGCGCCCACGAGGACGGCGTGGGCGCGGAACCACTGGGGCAGGCGCCCGATCCGTCAACTCGTGCGGAACCAGCGGCCTGTGGGCCACGCCACCGGCTGGGCGGGGACCGCGGTGGGGGTGGTCACCGGCTGCGGCGCGCTGCTCGGCTGCCTCCTGCGTCGTCCCGACGGTGCGTCGGGGTGGTGGTCCGCGCCGAGTCGCACGTGGTCGCGTTGACCACGGTGGTGCCGGTCAACGTCGCCGACTGGCTGCCGTGCCGAGCCAAGACCTGCCGGCCGCCTCGCCGCAGGCGCTGGGGGATCAGCGGACCTCGTTCATCGGTAGGCAGTTCGGTCAAGGTCGACTCAGCCCCCTGGTTGCGGCTGGCGCTGTTGGCGGGTGGGCCGTTGGCGCACCCGCCGGTCGAGTGGTCGTTGATGCGCGGGCCGACGTCGCTACTGCCCAGGATCCAACTGGCGCACAGGTCCACCGCCTTGAGCCGGGCAACGTCGCCGGTCACCCGATGGGCGCGCGAGGTGGCCTCAGCCAGGGCGGCCACCTTGATGGATATCACCATCCTGCGCACGGTGCTCACCACGCCCACCCCCATCTGGCCGCCTGGTACTGGCCAAGGTGCTCGCGCCCTGATCCGTGGTCGTCTCTGAGTGGCAGCGGCAACTGCAGGGTGTTGGCCATGGAGCACCGGCTTGTGGGCCTTGGGTTGAGATGCCCGTCGGGGCGGGGCGTGATGGGTTGAATCGGATGAGCAGCCCGTCGCGCTTGTAGCCGGGCGTGCCGCGCTTCGGGCTGACGGAGACGGTCATCCAGTGGTACACGCCGTCGGCGGCTCGGTAGGGCGTGGGGTGGCGAGTGTGCAGATCCCACTGGTCGAGGGCGAATCCGGAGGGTGCCTTCATGTGGTGGTCCGGGTGGACGAGGTCGGACAGGCTGCGGCCCAGGGTCCATGCGGTTGTCCAGCCCATTTCGGTACCGGCCAGGGGCGAGACCCATTGGCAGATGCCCCCGGCGTCGACACGGGCAGCCAGCCCCGCGCTGTCCTGAGGCGGAGCGTCGGAATGCGTGCCTGGGCTCTGGCCTTCCGGGGGAACGTCCAAGGTCGGTGCCCACTCGGCGTTGCGACCCGTCAGATGTGTCAGGCCTGCCTTGTGGGACCGGCGCTGGTCGACGGTGAGCGCGTGGCTGATGTGGACCGCCGCGTGCCGGGCCCTGCCGGGCCTCGACCGGTGGTCGGCCGGATGGGTGCGCGCTGGTCTGGTAGTCACGGTCATCTCCCCTGGCTCCGCTGCTGAGCCGCTGGATTCGCTCGCCGGGGTAGACACGGACTCTGCGCCGCATGGGTAGATTCCTCGGTACAACCCACAGTACTCCTGTTCCCCCGACGGGGTCCCGCGCCCTTCGCGGTGCCGGGTCCAATGCCGGACGGCCCGCCGGCTACTCGCCGCGGATGTCGGGCCCGTGGGCGTAGAGCATGCGGTCAGTCGCGCGCTCCTGGACCCTCCTGACACGCGTGGTGCCCTTCGGTCTCAACGAGATCGCCGGAGCCGTTGCCACTGCCACTGCGCGCCATCCGGACGTCCGGTCCGCTCGGCCCCGATGCACGCGAGCGGGGTCACAGGGGGGTCCGCAGTTGGCCGGCAGGGGTTGCTGGCCGGTCGACCTCACGGCAGGTCATCGACGCGATGGTCGACGCCTGCGTGCCCGGCGCCGCGTAGGGAGGGCCGGTTGCTGATTCGGGGGGTCGCGGGTCAGGGCAGCCGGACGAGCTTGTGAAGGTCGTCGCTGGGCAGCGAGTCGGCGACGGCGGAGACGTGCACCTGGCGCAGGGTGACCCTGCCGCCGTAGCTGCTGAGGAAGGCGGTGTCGGATGCGTCACGGCCGGTCGCGATGCGCATGAGCGTCCCCCGCGGGGCCAGGGTTGTCGCGTCGACGACGCGCCAGTCCCCGTCGATGTGGGCCTCGGCGACGGCGTGGAAGTCCATCGGGTCGAGCCCGGGTGCGTAGACGGCGACGACACGAGCGGGCACGTCCAATGCGCGCAGAAGCGCCACGACGAGGTGCGCGTAGTCGCGGCACACTCCCTTTCGGGCGAGCAGCGTGCGCACGGCCCCATCGGTGGGCAGGCTGGAGCCGGCGACATAGACCAGGCGTGTGCCGACCCAGGAGCTGACCGCTGCCAGTAGGTCCGCGCCCGCCAGGCCGGCGAACTCCGCCCGAGCGGTCGGAGCCAGCGAGTCGGACTCGCAGTAGCGGCTCGGACGCAGGCATCGCAACAGGTCGGTCTCGGTGGCCTCGTCGGGGACGCCTGTGCCCGTGACGCGGGCCGAGTACTCGACGACCATGACGCCCGGTGTCGCGTCGACGACATGCACACGCGTTCCGTGCTCGCCCACGAGATGTCGTTTCCGCACAGCTCGGCCCGCCAGGCTCACGACCAGCGATTCGTCGACGACGTGGCCAAGTGCCACGGCGACCTGTATCGCCACCGTTGCGGGTTGGGCGACGTCGACGACGATCCGGGCGCTGGCGTTGCGGTCCACGGCGCTGATTGTGCTGCCCTGATGAAGCCCGCCGGCGAAGGCCACTGGCGAGGATCGGTCCTCGAATGGCGACGGCCGGTGGCCGGTCGGTGTGAGCGCACCGGGCGCAGTCGGGTCCCGAGTCGGCCAGCCTGCGATTGCCCGGTGTGGCGTCGAGCGCATTGGGATGGTGGGTCAGAGCCAGCCTCAGTGCTGGGGGTTCGGCTCGCTGGTATGTGGGCTGGTGAGCGTTCCGACCTCCGTTGGGTTCTGCGGGACGACCGCGATGAGCACGGACTCCCAGCTGGGGCAAGGCGACCACGGCCGCCCACGCGACGCTTGGGGGGCCTATCGGACACTGCATGCGCTCAAGACGAAGGGCCCGTGATCAGCATCCGTGCTGGTCAGGAGCCCTTTTCGGTGGAGCGGGTGACGAGAATCGAACTCGCACTGTCAGCTTGGGAA
>CAZORV010000132.1:0-8795 GCA_964582215.1 uncultured Frigidibacter sp. | reverse complement strand
CTCTTGCTCGACATCGTGCCCGAGCTACTGGTGGAACTCGGACCGCTATCTTGGACCGGCCGCACTGCTGCACGCCTATCGCTGGATCATCGACAGCCGGGACGAGGCGACGCCGGAACGGCTGGACGCGCTGGAAGACCCG
The DNA here is from genome assembly GCA_964582215.1 of uncultured Frigidibacter sp. Taxonomy (GTDB): domain Bacteria; phylum Pseudomonadota; class Alphaproteobacteria; order Rhodobacterales; family Rhodobacteraceae; genus TMP-24. Next base: position 8,653 of record CAZORV010000132.1, on the reverse strand, counting down.
TTCAAGCTGTACCGCTGCCACACGATCATGAACTGCGCCAAGACCTGCCCCAAGGGCCTGAACCCGGCCAGGGCAATCGCCGAGATCAAGAAGATGATGGTCGAGCGGGTGGTCTGAGGGCGCGGGCCGGGGGGCGGAACATGGGCTGGCTGACATTGATCACCACCGGCGGCACCATTGCCAGCCAGCGGGACGAGGCGCAGGATCACGCGGTGGCCTCGATCACCGGCGCCGATCTGGCGGCGGGGCTCGGGCGCGCGCCCGGCGGGCCCAAGGTCCGGGTGGACGATTTTCTCAATATCAACAGCTGCGCCATGTCGCTGGACCAGTCCTTTGCGCTGGCCCGGCGGATCGGCGGACATCTGGCCGAGGCAGGCTGCGAGGGCGTCGTCGTCACCCATGGCACCGACACGATGGAGGAAAGCGCCTGGCTGGCCGATCTGACGGTGCCGGGCGACAAGCCCGTCGTCTTCACCGGCGCCCAGCGCAGCGCGGACGAGGCGGCCCCGGACGGGCCGCGCAATCTGGCCGACGCGATCCGGCTGGCGGGCTCGCCGCTGGCCCGGGGCCTTGGGGCGATGATCGTGTTCGAGCAGCATTTCCACGCCGCCCGCGACGTGACCAAGGCCCATACCTCGCGCGTTGACACGTTCGTGTCGTTCAACCACGGCAAGCTGGGCGAGATCGACGGCGACCGCATCTGCCTGTCGCGCCGCCCGGTGCTGCGCAAGACCTTCGCCGCCGACCGGATCGACACCAGGGTCGACCTGATCCGCCTGGCGCTTGGCGCCGACGACCGGCTGATCCGCCATGCGGCCGCCAGCGGCGCCTCGGCCATCGTGCTGGAAGGGTTCGGGCGCGGCAATGCCAATCCCCCGGTCGCGGCGGCCGTCCGCGACATCATCGCCGCCGGAACCCCGGTCATCGTCGCCTCGCGCTGCGCCGAGGGGCGGGTCCGGCCGGTCTATGGCAACGGCGGCGGCAAGGATCTGGAAAAGGCCGGCGCGATCTTTGCGGGCGACCTTGCGGGACCCAAGGCCCGCATTCTGGCCGCCGTGCTGCTTGGCGCGGGCGCCGACGCGGGCCGGCTGCGTCAGGCCTTCGACGAACTCGGCGGCTGAGCCGGGCGCCAGGTGGCCGGCTGATCCTGCCGGGGCAGGCCTCGGGGGCGTCGCTGGCTCAGGGCAGAATCTGCAGCCAGAACCAGACCGTCAGGATCGACAGGGCGGTCCCGATCAGCAGCGAGGTCGCGGCGACCCGTTTGCCGACGCCGTACATATTGGCGAAAAGATAGGCGTTGATCCCGGGCGCCATGGCCCCTGTCACGGTTGCCGACCGCAACTCGGCCACCGGCAGGCTGAAGACCCGGGTGCCAAGCCCGTAGGTGAGTGCCGGATGCAGGATCAGCGCCAGCACGACGACCATGGCGACGATCCGCAGATCGCCGTCGGGGCGATAGCGCACCAGCACCCCGCCAAGGCCGAAAAGTGCAGCCGGCAGGCCCGCACCGCCGATCATCCCGACGGCGGCCCAGACCGGTTCCGGCAGGGTCGCCCGGCTGATGTTCAGCGCAAAGCCCGCGCTGATGCCGATGATCAGCGGATTGCGGATCAGGCCCGCCCCGATCTGGCGGATGACCTTGCCCCAGGCCAGCCCCAGCCCGTGGCTTTTCACCACCTCCATCGCCGTGATGCCAAAGGCGTACATCACCGGCGAATGCATGGCGATCAGCGCATAGTTCGCGGTCAGGGCACCGGCGCCATAGGCCCGCTCGGTGATCGGCAGGCCAAGCAACAGGGTGTTCGAGAACAGGCAGGCAAAACCGATGGCCACACAGTCCGGCCCCGGGCGGCCGAAGATCAGCCGTGCGCCAAGCCCGCCAAGGACAAAGGCCGCGAAGGCGCCGAGATAGAAGCTGAGAAACAGCCCGCCCCCCAGTGCCTTGCCAAGGTCAAGGTGGGCGACCGCGCTGAACAACAGCACCGGCACCGCGATCCCCTGGGCAAAGCGCATCAGCGCGTCGATCGCCTCGGCGGTCAGATAGCCCGATCGGGTGGCGATCCAGCCCGCACCCATGACCAGAAACACCGGCAGGATCACCCCGATCAGCGCCTGCATCTCAGTCGTCCAACTCGGTCACCATGCCGTCATAGGCGGCGCTGACATGGGGCGGGGTCTCGGCCTCGACCGCGGCATGGTCAAGGTCATTGTGCATGTCGGTCAGGATCGCGGCCTTCGGTGCCGCGCGCGCGATCCATTCCAGCGACTGTGACAGATGGACATGGGTCGGATGCGGCGCCCGCCGGAGCGCGTCGAGAATCCAGAGGTCAAGGCCGCCGAGCGCCGCCCAGGCGGTTTCGGGAATGGCCGAGACGTCGGGCATGTAGACCATGTTGCGGATGCGAAAACCCAGCGCCTGAATGTCGCCATGCGCGACCCGGATCGGGGTCAGCGTGACCGGGCCGCCCGCGCCGTCGATGGTGAAGGGCCCCTTGATCGTATGCATGTCGCAGATCGGCGGATAAAAGGAATTCTCGGCCTGGACAAAGGCATAGCCGAACCGGTCGAACAGCGCCTCTTGTGTCGGCGGGTCGGCCCAGACCGGCAGGCGCTGGCGCTGCAGGATGACGATCTGGCGCAGGTCGTCGATGCCGTGGACATGGTCGGCGTGGCTGTGGGTGTAGGCCACCGCATCCAGCGCCGAGACCCCGGCATCCAGAAGCTGGCAGCGCATGTCGGGGGATGTGTCGATCAGGACGCGGGTGATGCCGGCGTCCGTCACCCGCTCGACCAGCAGCGAACAGCGGGTGCGGCGGTTTTTGGGGTTGGCGGGATCGCAGTCACCCCAGAGACCGCCGATCCGGGGCACCCCGCCGGATGAGCCGCAGCCAAGGATGGTGAAGCGCAGCTTTGCCATCTAGGCCGCCGTCCGGGCAAGGGTCGCGCGGGTGAAAAGCCGCTCGAAGTTCGCCTCGGTCTGGCGGGCGAATTCGGCCGCTGTCAGGCCGAAAAGGCCGGCGCCGGTCTTTGCGGTAAAGGCGGTGTAGGCCGGCTCGTTCCGCCGCCCGCGATGGGGCGGCGGCGCAAGGTAGGGGGCGTCGGTTTCCAGCAAGATGCGGTCGACGGGGGCGGCGGCGAAGATATCGCGCAGCGCCTGACTTTTCGGGAATGCGGCGATGCCCGACATCGAAAGGTAGAAGCCAAGGTCAAGGGCCGCCCGCGCCAGTTCCGCTGACGAGGAAAAGCAGTGCATCACGCAAGCGTAGGCGCCGTTCCGGTGTTCCTCGGTCAGGATGCGGGCCATGTCGTCGTCAGCGGCGCGGGCGTGGATGATCAGCGGCAGGCCGGTCGTCCGGGCGGCGGCGATATGGAGGCGAAGGCTGGTTTGCTGAACGGCGGCGCTGTCGGCGGTGTAATGATAGTCAAGGCCGGTCTCGCCGATACCGACGAACTTCGGATGGCGGGCAAGGGCGACCAGTTCGTCCACCGTCGGCAGCGGGTCTTCGTGGGCGCGCATCGGATGGACGCCTGCCGCGTAAAAGACGCTGTCGTTCGCCTCGGCAAGGGCGCGGACCTGGGGTTCGCTGTGCAGCCGCGTGCAGATCGTCACCATGCGGTGAACCCCGGCCGCGCGGGCGCGGTCAAGGATCGCGGGCAGCTCGCCGTCGAAATCCGGGAAGTCGAGGTGGCAGTGACTGTCGGTGATCAGGGGATGGTCGGTCATGGTCTTGCTCGTCGCGATCAGCGCAGGGCAAGCTGGCCTGCCATCTGGTCGATTGCAAAGATCATATCGAGGAGAAGTGCGGCAGGGTCAAGGTTGACCGCGCGGCCATGGCGGGCGCGGGCGCCGACCGTCTGCTGCAGATCGGCCCAGGCGCGCGCGGTGCCGGCGTGCGGCGACAGGCGCTGGATCAGCGCGGCCTCGCCCTGGACGGCCTCGGGCCCGGTCTGGCCGGTGACGCCGGCGCGCGCCAGCCGCGACAGGAACAGGTCGATCAGCCCCAGGATCAGGTCCAGCCGGGTGTCCGCCCCGCCGCGCTGCGCCGCCGTTTCGGCCAGCCGGATCGCCCTTGGCCGGTCCAGCCTTGGCAGGCTGGCGAACAAAGCGACGATGTCGGCATAGGTCTGCAGCCCGTCAAGGTTGACCAGCCGGACAGCCTCGCCCGCCGATCCGGCCGACAGGACCGCAAGGGCGGCAGCGTCGGCCGGATCGCCGCCCGCTGCCCTCAGCGCCAGCGCCAGATCACCGGGCGACAGGGGCGCCAGCCGCAGTTCGCGGCAGCGCGAGCGGATGGTGGGCAGCAGGGCCGACGGCTGGTGCGAGACCAGCAGAAGCGTGGCGCCCGCAGGCGGTTCCTCCAGCAGTTTCAACAGGGCGTTGGCGGCGGCGATGTTCAGTTCGTCCGCCGCATCGACGATGACGATCCGTCGGCCCCCGTCCGCGGCGGACAGATGAAGGAAGCTTTTCAGACGGCGCACCTCGTCGACGCGGATGTCGGCCGACAGGCGGTCGCCCCTGTCGTTGGGGCCGCGCCGCAAAAGGAACAGCCCGGGCTCGGCCCCGGCACGCAGCCGACGGGCGACGGGGTGGTCGGGCGCGATGTCCATCGTGGCCGGGGCCGGGGGCGGATCGCCGAAAAGGCCGCCACTGTCGTCGGGCGCGGGTGTGGCCAGCAGGAACCGGGCGATGCGCCAGGCCAGCGTCGCCTTGCCCACACCGCGCGGGCCGGTCAGAAGCCAGCCGTGGTGCAGCCTGCCGGTGGCATAGGCCTCAAGAAACGCGGCCTCGGCGGCCGACTGGCCGAACAGCTGCGGGGTTTCCCTTGGATGGGGCGCGCCGTCGACCCGGTCGGGCTCCGGCAGCGTGATCTCAGTCATAGTCCGGCCCGGCCAGTGCCGCGCGCGCCATGTCTGCAATGCCTTTCGCCACCTCGGCCGCCGGGCGCGCGCCATCGACGACATGGCAGCGCATCCGGAATTCGGCCGCCAGCGCCAGAAAGCCCGCCCGCATGCGCCGCTGCAGGTCCAGCCCCATATCCTCGAACCGTTCCTCGTGGCCCTTGCGGCCGCGGGCGCGGGCCAGACCGACCTCGGGGTCGATGTCGATGATGAAGGTCAGGTCCGGCTCGCACGCGATCATCATCTTGTGCAGCGCGTCGACAGTGGCGCGAAGATCGCCCCGCGACAGGCCCTGATAGACCCGCGTGCTGTCGGCGAACCGGTCCGAAATCACCACCCGGCCTGCCTCGAGCGCCGGGGCGATGGTCCGTTCCAGATGGTCGCGTCGGGCGGCGGTGAACAGCAGGATTTCGGTTTCCGCCGACCAGCGGTCGGGGTCGCCCTCCAGCACCAGCCGCCGGATATCCTCGCCGCCCGGACTGCCGCCGGGTTCGCGCGTCAGCACAACCTCGTGCCCTTCGGCCCCCAGCGCCTCGGCCAAAAGCCGGGCCTGCGTGCTTTTGCCCGAACCGTCGATACCTTCAAAGGTGATGAACATGGGACCTCAGCTGCCGAAGCGGTCGATGAGACGGCCCGACATGATGCCGAAGGCCGTCGAAACCCGGGTCGAAAAGCCGCCCGGCGCCACGTCGGCCTCGGCCACCAGCGGGATGGTCACGGCGGCGTGGCCGGGAATCTCGATCACCATGTCGGCAAGCTTGGCTCCGGCCGTGACCGGCGCACTGATCGGGCCGGTATATTTCACCTCGGCCTTCAGCTTGTCCTGCGCCAGCGACGGCAGCAGCAGCGTCAGGTCGTCCTGCACCACCAGCCCGACCGCCGGCGCCGCCCCCATCCAGACCGGCGCATCGGCGATCTTTGCCCCCTTCTTCGCGACGGTCTTCCGGATGAAGTCGCGAAAGGCCCAGTCGGCAAGCCGCTGCGCCTCCTCGGCGCGGTCCTTTTCGGAAGCGAGGCCCGAGATCACGAACACGATCCGCCGCCCGTCCTGCACCGCCGACCCGACCAGCCCGTAACCCGCCTCCTCGGTATGGCCGGTCTTCAGCCCGTCCGCGCCGATGCCCATCTTCAACAGCGGGTTCCGGTTGAACCGGTTGTCGGGCGAGCGGTTGTCATAGGGAAATTCGATGATCGAGAAGTATTTGTAATATTCGGGGAATTCGGTGATCAGCCGCACCGCCAGCCTGCCAAGGTCATGCATGCTCATCCGCTGACCGGGGTCGGGCCAGCCCGAGGCATTGGCAAAATGGCTGTCGGTCAGCCCCAGCGCCTTGGCCCGTTCGTTCATCTTCAGCGCAAAGTCCGGCTCGCTGCCCGCCAGCCCCTCGGCCACAACCACGCAGGCATCATTGCCGGACAGGACGACGATGCCCTGAATCAGTTCCTCGACCGTCGGATGATCCTGCTCGTTCAGGAACATGGTCGAGCCTTCCATGGACTTGGCGTGCGACGAGACGGCAAACCGTTCGTCCAGCGTCACGCGGCCGTCGGCAAGCGCCTCGAACAGCATGTTCACCGTCATCAGCTTTGACATGGAAGCCGGCGGCAACGGCGTGTGGGCGTCCTTCTCCAGCAGGACGGTCCCGGTCGTCAGGTCATAGACCCAGGCGGCGCGGGCGCGCGTTTCGAAGGCCTGGGCCGGACCCGGCACAAGGCCGGTCAGGATCAGCGCCGCAAGGCAGGCAACAAGGCTGAAAAGACGGGTCATCATCAGGCGGTCTGTTCCCCCAGGGCTACTTCGAAACGGCATAGGCATCGGGGTAGCCAAGGCCCTTGACCTTGGCGATCAGCGCGTCACGGTCGCCGACCGTTGCCGCCGGACCGACCAGCACCCGCCAGAGGGTCTTGGTTTCGCCCTTGTTCTCTTTCACCTGCGCGGCAAGGCCGATCGTGCCCAGCTGCTTTGCCGCCGTCTGGGCATTGGCCTCGGTCGAAAAGATGCCGATCTGGACAAAGGCCTTTGTCGGTGCGGCGGCGGATGCCGCTGACGGGGCGGGCGCGGCGGGTGCCGGTTTGGCGGTGCCCTTGGCGGTCGCCTTGTCGATCGCGGCGGCGGCGGTCGCGGCAACCGGGTCGATCGGCTTGGCCGAGATGCCACCGGCGGCGGGCTTTGTCGCGGCAGGCTTGGCGGCGGCCGGTTCGCCCTTGGCCGGTTTCGGCGTCGCGGCAGGCGTTTCGGCGCCGGGCTTTTGGGCCGGTTTGGTTCCCGGCTTTGGCGGCGGCGCGCTGGCGGCGGTCGCCGCAACTTCGGCGACCGGCGGCGGGGCGGCCTCGACCCGCTTCAGCGCCACAACCTCGATCACGGTCGGCTGACCGGCGAGAATCCCCAGCGCCTCGGCCGCGTCGGACGACAATTGCAGGCTCGGCCCCGCGCTGTCGAACTCGCGGCGGAAGAGGGCGCCGGCGATCGACCGGCCATTGGCCTTGTTGCGCATCACCACACGCTCGGGGTCCTTGACCGACGTGTGCGCGACCCAGATGCCGCCCAAGGAGGGACGCCCGTCCCAAAGCGCCTTGTCGGTCTTGGCAAAGACCTCGGGCGCCTCGACATCGCGCGCCTGGCCGGCCGGCGCGCCAACCACGGCATTGCCCGGCACATCGGTCACGACCGGCCCGGCATCGGGCCTGGCGCCGCCCAGCTTCATCTGGCAGGCGGCCAGCGCCGCCACGGCCGTCAGCGTCAGCGTCAGCCGACCCACCCGGAAATCCATCATTCCTGCCCCTTTTCGCATCCCGCCCATGCGTCCTTTTCAAAACCGATCGGGCCGCGATCCAAACCGCCGCCCGCAAGGGTTGCCTGCCTTCTGCCGCGCTGTTGTCCCGCGCGTTCGCCGCGACCATACCCCAGCCGGACGGACAAGGAAAGTCATCCGGAACTCACCTCTCTGCGACCGGCAAATTCCGGCCCGCCCCGCGCAGCCCGGCCCTTTCAGAATCGCCAGCCAGCCGCTAAGCCCTGCCCGTCCCCGGCGCTGCGGGGCGATGGAAGTGTGGCCGAGTGGTTTAAGGCTCTAGTCTTGAAAACTAGCGTGGGGGCAACCCCACCGTGGGTTCGAATCCCACCGCTTCCGCCAAAACTCATTGAAAATAAACATAATTTCCCGGCTTTGTCCGATTTACCCCTCAAAAAACCCGTCAAATCAAGAACGCTTGCCTTGGGTGTATCACTCAAGGCAAGCGTTTTGCGGTTTCTAGGCTTTGGGCAAGGAAGAGACAGGATGCGGCATCGCCGCGGACCGTTTTCAGGTCGCTGACTTCCCCTTCCAAGTCTCGAACTTCCCCCCCTCGACCGGACCCGCGAAGCCGCAAGGCAGGACGTGTTCGACCAGATCCAGATGTTCTACAACCCGAAGCGCAAGCACACGAACAACGGCATGCCGTCGCCCGTTGACTTCGAAACCAGGCAGCCGAAACGGAACGAGACGGGCGTCCAGGAAACTAGGCGCGCATCAGACCCTTTCGCCTGGCGATCGGTGTCGCCGTGTATGCCAGTTTTGCGGCGAATGCTTCACTGGCGGTCTTGGGTTGACGAAGACGGACTTCGCGACGGGCTGGCCGGTGACGTGCTTCCAGGTCTTGTGGTGCGCGACCTCGTAAACGGCTGTGAGCTCGACCCCGGTGGGCCCGATGGTAAACTTTACCGCCCCAGCCCAGCGGTAGCAACTGTCTTTCAGGTGGGTTGTTTGCAGTAGTC
>CAZORV010000131.1:0-8836 GCA_964582215.1 uncultured Frigidibacter sp. | reverse complement strand
CGAAGCGGCGGCGAAGAAGGGTGGCTTCGACGTCACCGTGCCGTTCGCGCCGGGACGCACCGATGCGACCCAGGAGCAGACCGACGCCGAATCGTTCGAGCCGCTGGAACCGAAGGTGGACGGCTTCCGCAACTACGTCGCCAAGGGTTTCGAGGGTTCCGAAGCGGAGATGCTGGTCGACAAGGCCAGTCTGCTCAACCTGAGCGCGCCCGAGATGACCGTGCTGGTCGGCGGCCTGCGCGCGCTGGACGCCAACTACGGCGGTACGAAGCATGGCGTGTTCACCGATCGCCCCGGCGCGCTGAGCAACGATTTCTTCGTGAACCTGCTCGACATGCGCACGAAGTGGAAGCGCAGCGCCGCCAACAGGGACATTCTCGAAGGCACCGATCGCGCCACCGGCAAGCTGAAGTGGACGGGGACGGTGTCCGATCTGGTGTTCGGCTCGAATGCGCAGTTGCGTGCGCTCGCCGAGGTTTACGGTTCGAGCGACGCGCAGGCGGTGTTCGTCAACGACTTCGTCGCGGCCTGGACCAAGGTGATGAACCTCGATCGCTTCGACTTGCGCTGATCGCGGCGCCATCGGAGCTGCATGGCGCGAAACCTCGCCTGGCCGTCGAAACGGGCCAGGCGGGGTTTGTCCTCTCCGGTCGGTTCTCAGCGTCGCGGTTTCGCCGTTTTCGCGATGCCTGGCGTCGGCGGCGAGCGCAGCAGGTCCGGCGGCAGGTCGCGCAAGACGTCCGCCAGTTTGCGCAGGAAGCCCGTCATCGCCGAGCTGCGCCGCCAGACGAGTGCGAGTTTGCGGGTCGGCGCGGGATCGCGGAAGGGCAACAGGCGGATGCTGTCCGACGCCGGCACCGGCGGCTTCACCGCCAGCATCGGCAGCAGGGTGATGCCGACGCCGGCCGCCACCATCTGCCTCAGCGTTTCCAGGCTGGTTGCGCGGAACCCTTCCTTTTCGCCAGCGCCGGCGAGCTGGCAAACCTCGAGCGCCTGATCGCGCAGGCAGTGTCCGTCTTCGAGCAACAGCAGGTGCTGCTCGGAGAGTTCGGCCAGCTTCAGTTCGCGTTGCTTCGCCAGCGGATGCTCGTTCGGAAGCGCGAGCAGGAACGGTTCGTCGAACAGGATCTGCATCTCCAAACCGTCCTCGTGCAGGGGCAGGGCCAGTACCGCCGCATCGAGCCGGCCCTCGCGCAGCATCTGCAGAACGATTTCGGTCTTTTCCTCGACCAGCAGCAGTTCCAGTCGCGGAAACTGCTTGCGGATATTCGGCACGACATGCGGCAGAAGGTAGGGGCCGAGCGTCGGGAACAGACCGAGGCGCACGCTGCCCGCCTCGGGGTCGGCGGCGCGGCGCGCGGTCTCGTGCATCTGTTCGACTTCGGCGATCACCCGGCGCGCCCGTTCCAGGATGTCGCGCCCGGCCGGCGTGAGCATGACCTGCCGCGGGGCGCGTTCGATCAGCTGCACGCCGAGTTCGTCCTCGAGTTTTTTCAGCTGCGTCGACAGCGTCGGTTGGCTGACATGGCAGGCTTCGGCCGCGCGGCCGAAATGCCGCTGGTCGGCGAGGGCGATCAGGTAGCGCAGGTCGCGGAGGTTCATGGCTGTGATAGTTATAAACTATCAAAACGATAAAAACAATCCACTTTGAAAATGATTGTCCAGCCCCCACAATAGCCGGGACGGGTGATTCGCCCGCCTTTCCCCTCTTTCATTGCATCAGGAGTATTCATGCTTTCCGTTGGCGAGAAATTTCCCCAGTTCAAGGTCAAGGCCACCGTTTCCAACGACCTGAACAACGCCTTCGTCGATATCGACAACAACACCTACAAGGGCAAGTGGCTGGTCGTGTTCTTCTACCCGAAGGACTTCACCTTCGTCTGCCCGACCGAGATCACCGGCTTCGCCGAGGTGAACCAGCAGTTCGTCGACCGCGATGCGCAGATCCTCACCGGCTCGACCGATTCCGAATTCGTGCACCACGCCTGGCGCACGCACCACAAGGACCTGAACAAGCTGCCGTTCCCGATGCTGGCCGACGTCAAGCGCGAACTGGTTTCGGCGCTCGGCATCCTCGACAAGAACGAAGGCGTCGCCCAGCGCGCGACCTTCATCGTCGATCCGCAGGGCATCATCCGCTTCGTCTACGTCACCGACCTGTCGGTCGGCCGCAATCCGCAGGAAGTGTTGCGCGTACTCGACGCGCTGCAGACCGACGAACTCTGCCCCTGCAACTGGAAGCAGGGCGAAGAGACGTTGAAGGTCGCCTGACGGCCCGGCGCGATGCTCGTCGCGCAAGCTGCGCCCTCTCCCCGCAGCGCGGGGAGAGGGATGGAGTGAGGGGCGTTTTCCGCCCCCACTCCGACCTCCCTCAAGCGCCCGCGGGGTTTCCCCGGCGCTGAGGGCCTGCCCGCTACCCGGAGAATCCCGATGAGTCTCAACGACATCAAGTCGGCGCTGCCCGACTACGCCAAAGACCTGCGTCTCAATCTCGACAGCGTGCTCGCCGAAACCGGCGCGCCCGGTTTGAACGATTCGCAAATCCGCGCGATCGCGCTGGCGTCCGCGATCGCCTCGCGCAATCCGCGCCTGACGAATGCCGTCGCCGCCTTCGCTGCCGAGAAGCTCAGCGATAGCGAACTCGCCGGCGCGGGCGCCGCCGCTGCGATGATGGCGATGACGAACGTCTACTATCGTTTTACCCACAACGCGGCCAACAAGGAATACGAAACCCTGCGCGCAGGGCTGCGCATGAACGTGATGGCCAATCCGGGCATCGACAAGATCGCTTTCGAGCTGGCATCGCTGGCCGTATCGGCGATCAACGGCTGCAGCCGCTGCGTCGACTCGCACGAAAAAACAGTGCGCGAGCATGGTGTCTCCGCCCAGGGCGTGCAGAGCGCGGTGCGCATCGCTTCGGTCGTGCATGCTGTCGCGGTCACCCTGGAATCCCTGCCGGCTGCGCGACTCGCCGAAGCCGCCTGAACATGACTTTGGTCATGGGTTGAACCCCGGCCCGGCGGGCTATGCTCGCCGGGTCCCCTTGAGGTCGAACCCATGCGCCATCTTCTGGCGGCCGCTGCCGCGTTTTTTGCCCTGTCCGCCGGTTTCTCCGCCGTTGCCGACGACAACATCCCCCGCGGACGACTGCCGCGCACCGTGGTGCCGGACAAGGTCGCCTTGGAACTCAAGATCGACCCCGCGCAGCCGCGTTTCTCCGGCACCGTGCGCATCCGCGCCCGCATCGCCGAAGCGACCGATACGATCTGGATGCACGGCCGCGACCTGAACATCGTCTCGGCGCGCATCATGCCGGAGAACGGCCGCAACCAGACGCTGAAGGCAGAGCAGGTGGACGTCTCCGGCGTGCTCAAGCTCACCGCGCCGAAGCCGATCGAAGCCGGCGAGGCGCTGATCGAAATCGCCTACGACGCGGGGTTCGGGAAGCTCGACGGCGCCTATCGCGTCAAGCCCGACGGCAACGACTACGTGCTGACGCAGCTCGAGGCAATCAGCGCGCGCAGCACCTTCCCGGGTTTCGACGAGCCGAGCTTCAAGCAGCCCTGGGATGTGAGCCTCGTCGTGCCGAACGGCAACCAGGCACTGGCGAACACGCGCGAACTGCGCAGCGAGAAGGCCGGCGAAGGCTGGACGCGCCATGTCTTCGCGACGACGGAAAACCTGCCGAGCTACCTGATCGCGTTCGCGGTCGGTCCCTGGGACATCGTCGAGGGGCCCGACCTCGCGCCGAATGCCGTGCGTTCCTACCCGGTCAAACTGCGCGGCATCGCCGCCAAGGGCCAGGGCGGCAAGATGAAGTACGCGCTCGACCACACGGGTGAGATCGTCGCCGGGCTCGAGGACTACTTCGGCAGTCCGTATCCGTTCGACAAGCTCGACCTCGTCGCCGCGCCCGACTTCGCCGCCGGCGCGATGGAGAATCCGGGCCTGATCGTCTATCGCGACACCCTGCTGTTCGCCAACGCGGACTCCGACGTGCGCAGCCGCCAGGGTTACTGGGGCACGCATGCGCACGAACTCGCGCACCAGTGGTTCGGCGACCTCGTCACGATGCCGTGGTGGGACGACATCTGGCTCAACGAAGCTTTCGCCACCTGGATGGGCAACAAGGTCGTCGGCAAGCTGCAGCCGGAATTCCATACCGAGCGCGGCCTGCAGGAAGGCGCGCTCGGCGCGATGGGTGGCGACAGCCTCGCTTCGACGCGTCGCGTGCGCGAGCCGATCAGCGATTTCACCGAGATCGAGGCGGCGTTCGACGGCATCACCTACCAGAAAGGCGGCGCGATGCTGGCGATGTTCGAGCGCTATGTCGGCGAAGACCGTTTTCGCGAAGCCATCCGCAACTACATGCGCAAGCACGCGCGCGGCAACGCCACCAGCGGCGACCTGATCGACGCGATCGCCGAAGCCAGCCAGGATCCGGAGGGCGTGCGCACCGCCTTCAACAGCTTCATCGACCAGCCCGGTGTGCCGATCGTGCATGTCGGCGCGAAGTGCGCCGCCGGCGCCAAGCCGACGCTGCTGGTCGAACAGCAGCGCTACCTGCCGGTGGGTTCCACCGCTTCGGCCGAAGGCCAGTGGAAGATCCCGTTGTGCGTGCGTTACGGCGACAGCACCGGCCTGCATGCGCAATGCCAGTTCGTCGGTGGTCGCGAGGCGACGATCGAGCTGGCGGCGGATCGTTGTCCTGAGTTCGTGATGCCCAATGCCGACGGTGCCGGCTACTATCGTTTTGCGATGTCGCCGGCCGACCAGAAGAACCTCGAGGCCCACTTCGACCGGCTGAACGAGCGCGAGCAGCGCGCCTTCGCCGATTCGCTCGATGCCGCCTTCGAAGCCGGCGCGATCGACGCACCCGCCTTCCTCAGCGCATCGGCGCGCCTGGCCAAGGCGCCGGTCCGCCAGACCGCGATGTCGCCGGTCGGCAACATCGGCTGGATGATCCAGTACCTGGCGAAGGAAGAGCCGCAGAAGCAGGCCTTGCGGGCGCATCTGGCGCGCATCTACGGCCCGCGCCTGGCCGCGCTCGGCACGTCGCCCAAGCCGGGCGACAGCGACGACGACCGCCTGATGCGCAACAGCCTCGTCAACCTGATGGCGGAAACGGCGAAGCAGCCCGCGCTGCGCGCCGAACTCGCCGCGAAAGGCCGCGCCGTGCTCGGCGTCGGCGGCGACAAGGCCTTGCATCTCGATGCGGTTGCGGCCGACCAGCGCAGCTTGGCCTTGCGCATGGCCATGGAGGAAGGCGATGTCGAGATTTTCGACGCGCTGGCCGCGCACCTGGCCGCGACGCAGGATCCGCAGCTGCGCGGACAGCTGCTCGGTGCGATGTCCGATGCCAAGGATCCGAAGCTGGTCGAACGCATGCACGAGATGGCCTTGAAGCCCGGCAAGCTGCGCCGCAACGAGCTGCGCTTCGCCACCGGTGCCGGCGATACCCAAACCGAAGCCGGCCGCCAGGCGCGACGCGAATGGCTGGACAAGAATTTCGAAGCGATCCAGTCGCAGCTTGCACCCGGCGGCGCCACCCTGGTTTACGGCTATGCCGGCGGGATGTGCAGCGAGGCGGAAGCGGCGACGGTGGAGCCGAAGTTCGCCGAGCGCCTGCGTAATCTCGAGGGCGGACCGCGCACGCTGGCTCAGGCGATCGAGGGCATCAGGCTCTGCGCGGCGCTGAAGGGCAAGCAGGCGGCGGTCGGTCTCGGCAGTTTCGGCAACGTCGCCGGCAGTCGCTGAGCCCGGCACTTTTGCACTAGGCCGCCGGTTCCGCCGGCGGTCTTTTTTTATCGCTTCTTCGTCGCTGCCTGTTCTTCCATCCATTGCATCGCTTCCCGCAGCAATGGGGAGCCGGGCTTGGCGAAATCGACCAGCGTGCCGACATGGCCGGCGTCGGGCAGCTCGTGCAGCCGGGCCGGGATGCCGTTCGCGCGCAGGCGACGCGCGAGGCTCTCGCTGTTGCGCGGTTCCACCAGGCGATCCTTCAGGCCGTGCACGAGCAGGAAGGGCGGCTCGTCGCCATCGACCGCATTCACCGGCTGCGACGCGGGCCATCGGGTTTCGTCGTCGAAGACCTCGCGCACTTCCGCGCTCCGGATCGGCAGGAAGTCGTAGGGGCCCGACAGGCCGACGACCCCGGCCAGGTCGCGCGGCTGCAGATGTTCCGCCGCGAGATAGCGCGCGTCGCTCGCCAGCAGGGCGGCGATATGCGCGCCGGCCGAATGTCCGACGACGAAGATGCGTTCCGGGTCGCCGCCGTAGCCGGCGGCATGAGCCCGTGCCCAGGCGACCGCCCGCGCGGCATCGTGCATGAAGTCGGGGAAGGGATGGGCGGGGGCCTTGCGATAGTCGGGTACCAGGGTCAGGACGCCGCGTTCGGCCAGCGCCGCCGCGACGAAGCGGTATTCCTCGCGGCGGCCATTGCGCCAACTGCCGCCATAGAAGAACACCACGACCGGCGCATTCGGCGCGTCGGTTCGGTACAGGTCCAGGGACAGGTCCTCGCGCGGGTCGTAGACGACGCGTTCGCCGGCGCGTTCGGGCGCACGGGCGTTCAACGCGTGGAAATAGGCCCCGCGACAGCCGCAAAGCAGGAGCAGGGTGGCCAGGACCGTCAGCCAACGGGTTGGGGTGGCAATTCGCATGGCGGTATCATCCGGCAATGGATGTCAGGATCGCGTCATGAGCCCCAATCAAAACGGCGACCTCGATCAACGCTACGCCGCCATTCCCGAGCGCAATACCGGCGACAACCTGCTGCGCACGATGCAGCAGCACCATGTGCAGCTCTCGGTGATGGCCGATACCAAGGCCAATATCCTGATCACGGTTTCGTCGATCGTGCTGACCCTGGTACTGGGCAAGATGAACGACCCCAGCCTGCGGGCGGCGATGCTGACCCTGGCCTGCTTCGTCCTGGTCGCCCTGCTGCTGGCGATCATCGCCGTGTTGCCCAAGTACCGCCCGCTGCGCCTCAAGGCGGGCGAACCCTTGCCGCCGCAGTTCAATCTGTTGTTCTTCGGCCATTTCGCCGAGCTGTCGAAAGAACGGTTCCTCGAAGAAGTGTCCGAGGCTCTGAAAGCCGATGGTTCGGTTTACCAGACGATGGCGCGGGACGTGTATTCGATCGGCTATTACCTGGCGCATTACAAGTACCGGTTCCTGCGCCTGTCCTATTTGTTTTTCCTTGCCGGATTCGTCGGCGCCAGCATCGTCGAAGCGGGCCAGTTGCTGTTCGGCCGATGAGCACGGTCGCCGCGGCCCTGCGCGACGCCGGCGCTTCGTTGCCCGGCGAATCGGCGCGCGCCGAGGCCGAGATGCTGATGGCCGACGCGCTGGGCCGTGGCCGGGCCTGGCTGTTCGCGCATGGCGACGACGAGCTGCTGCCCGAACAGCGCGATCGTTTCCTGGCCCTGTTGCGGCGTCGGCGCGAGGGCGAGCCGATTGCGCATATCCTCGGGCAGCGCGGATTCTGGTCGCTCGATCTGATCGTCACCGCCGATACGCTGGTGCCGCGCCCTGAAACCGAGCTGCTGGTCGAGCTGGCGCTGATGCGGATCGGCGCGGCGTCGGAAGCCCGCGTGCTCGACCTCGGCACCGGCACCGGCGCGATCGCGCTGGCGATCGCGCGCGAGCGGCCACGCGCTCGGGTCACGGCGATCGATGCCAGTGCGGCGGCGCTGGAAGTGGCGGCGAAGAACGCCGCCAGGCATTCGCTGGCCGGGCTGCGCTTCCTGCGCAGCGACTGGTTTTCGGCCCTGGCGGACGAGCGCTTCGATCTTGTCGCCAGCAATCCGCCTTACATCGCCGATGACGATCCGCACCTGCAGGAAGGCGACCTGCGTTTCGAACCGCGCAGCGCACTGGCTTCCGGCGTGGATGGTCTCGATGCGATCCGCATCATCGTGCGGCAAGCGCCGTTGCATCTGCAGCGCGGGGGCTGGCTCTTGATCGAGCACGGCCTGGAACAGGGCGAAGCCGTGCGCCGGTTGTTCGACGCCGCAGGATTCGTCGAAGTGCAAACCGCGCGCGATCTCGAGCAGCGCGAACGCGTGAGTCTCGGTCGCTTGCCGTAGGCCCGGCGACAGTATTCGTCAACAGCCGCCGCGACGGGCGGTCCTCAACCCAGCGCGGATTTCGCCTGCGCGGCGCTCGCCAATTGCGGCCAGCGCTGCAGGACCGCGGCGCGGATGCCGGATGCATCCAGTCCGGCCTCCGCCAACAGTTGCTCGCGGCTGGCGTGTTCGAGATAGCTGTCGGGCAAGCCGAGGTGGAGTATCGGCACCGGAATGCCTTCGGCCGCCAGCAGCTCGGCCACGCCGGCACCGGCCCCGCCCATGATCGCGTTGTCCTCGATCGTGACGAAGCCCTCGTGCGTCTTCGCCAGTTCGAGCACGAGTTCGCGGTCCAGCGGCTTCACGAAACGCATGTTGACCAGGCTCAGGCCGAGTTCTTCGGCGACCGCTTGCGCATTCGCGAGCAGGGTGCCGAAGCACAGCAGGGCGATGCGGTTGCCGCGGCGGCGCAGCTCGGCCTTGCCGAGCGGCAGCGTGTCTAGCGAGGGTTGCACCGCGACGCCCGGGCCGGTGCCGCGCGGGTAACGCACCGCGGCCGGGCCTTCGTACCGATGGCCGGTGCTGAGCATCTGCCGGCATTCGTTTTCGTCGGCCGGCGCCATCACCAGCATGTTCGGGATGCAGCGCAAATAGCTGAGATCGAACGAACCGGCGTGGGTCGCGCCATCTGGGCCGACGACGCCGCCGCGGTCGATGGCGAACAGGACATCGAGGTTCTGCAAGGCGACGTCATGGATCAATTG
>CAZORV010000130.1:0-8839 GCA_964582215.1 uncultured Frigidibacter sp. | reverse complement strand
CGCGGGCAGCCCCCGCCCTCCGGGCGGCGGGGGCTATCGCCCCCACCCGGGCGGGCGCTGCCCGCGCCCCAATCGTCCGGCGCGGGCGGAGAGCCCCTTGGCCCGCGCTTGCGCGCAGGCCAACGGCCCGGCGGACAGTCCACCGGACTGTCCGCTGATCGGTCCGACGTGGCGCCAAAGGCGGCGTCCCAAAAGAACAGCGAACGGCATCAAACAGGCCGGGACGGCCGCCAGCCTGCTCCGGCCACCCTCCGCCCTCAAAGCGCGGGGTCACCGCCCCGCGCGCCGCGCAGCAGTGCCGCAACACCGCCTGCGCCCCAACCGTCCGGCCCCGGTCAGCCGACCTTCGCGACCCTCCGCCGCCAAAGCGCGGGGCCATCGCCCCGCGCGCCGCGCGCCCGTGCCGCCAGACCCGACCGTGCTGCCAAAGCACGGGCGGCGCCCGCCCTCCGGGCGGCGGGCGCTTTGCACCCGCCAGGGCAGGCGCCGTCCGCGCCCCAATCGTCCGGCGCGGGCGGAGAGCCCCTTGGCCCGCGCTTGCGCGCAGGCCAACGGCCCGGCGGACAGTCCACCGGACTGTCCGCTGACCGGTCCGCCGTGGCGCAAAAGGCGGCGTGCCGTGGGAACGGAGACCGGGATCAAAGGCGGCGGGGGTCATCGCCCCCACCTGGGCGGGAACTGCCCGCGCCGCAATCGTACTGTGTGGGGGGGGCGCCCTCATGCCCGGCCCCCAAGATAGGCGGCCTGCACCGCCCTGTCGGCGCGGATCGCCTCGGGCGTGCCGGTGGCCAGAACCCGGCCGAAGTTCAGGACGGTGATCCTGTGAGCCAGATCCATCACCACATCCATGTTGTGTTCGATCAGCAGCACCGTCGTCTCGGGCACCAGCCCGGCGACCAGCGCCTTGAATGTCTCGATCTCGCCCAGCGCCAGCCCCTGCGTCGGTTCGTCAAGGATCAGAAGCCGGGGGCGAAGTGCCAGCCCCATGGCAATCTCCAGAAGCCGCTGGTGGCCATAGGACAGGGTCCCCGCCACCCGACCCGCCTGATCGCCGAGGCCCACCCGATCCAGCGCCGATGCGGCCTCGCGCGGCAGCCGGCGGGCGAGGCCCCGGCCCTGCACCGCCAGCGCCACATTGTCGAAGACGCTCAGCCGGCTGAAGATCTGGGTGATCTGGAACGTATAGGCGATGCCGCGCCGGACCCTTGCATGGGCGGGCAGCCGGGTGATGTCGCGGCCCGCAAAGCGGATCGTCCCCGCCCCCACCGCCGTCCGCCCCGACAAAAGCCCGACAAAGGTGGTCTTGCCCGCGCCGTTCGGCCCGATCAGCGCGTGAACCTCGCCCGGCGCCAGATCGAAATCCACCCCGTCGACGGCCTTCAGCCCGCCGAAATGCCGGGTCAGGCCACGCGCCTCAAGCAGGCTTACGGCAGCCATGGCAGCCACCTTTCCCGGACCGCGCCCAGAACCCCGCGCGGCGCGAACAACACCAGCGCCACCAGCGCCACGCCGACCACCAGCAAGGTGGCCGAGGTCAGGGCCGAGGCATAGTCGATCAGATAGAACATCATCAGACAGCCGAGGAACGGCCCCGCCACCGTCCCGGCCCCGCCCATCAGCACCCAAAGCATCGGCAGGATCGAATATTGCACCGAGGCGAGCGACGCCCCCGCATAGCCGAACATCAGCGCATAGGCACCGCCCGCCGCCCCGGCATAAAGCCCCGACAGGGTCAGGGCGATCAGCTTGACCCGGAACGGGTTGTAGCCCAGCATCCGCGCCCGTTCCTCATTCTCGCGCATCGCGACCATGACCCGGCCAAAGGGCGACCGCACCAGCCAGAGGCAGAGGATCAGCCCCGCCGCAAACAGCGCCAGCGCCGCCAGGTAGCGCGTGCCGGGGTCCGACAGGTCAAGCGGGCCGATGTGGCGCAGCGCCTGCGGGACCACGATCCCCTCGTCCCCGCGCGTCCAGCGGCCGAGGTACAGGATCGTCAGATAGCCCGCCTGCGCGAACATCAGCGTCACGATCATGAAGGCGACCCCGGCCGTCCGCAGCGCCAGCACCCCGACCGCCGCCGCCAGCGCCGCCCCCGCCACCAGCGCCGCGATCAGCGCCGGGCCTGCGGGCCAGCCCGCCAGCGTCACCAGCAGCGCCGCCTTGTAAAGCCCGGCGGCGAAGAACAGCGCATGGCCAAGGCTGAGCATCCCGGTATAGCCAAAGGCGATGTTGTAGCCCATCGCATAGGTCGCCAGCACCAGAACCTTGGCCACGACATCATGGTGATAGTCCGGCAACAGCCAATGCCCGCCCAGAAGCAGGACCAGCAGCCCCAGATGGCCAGGAACCGCCTTGTCGTTCATAGCGCGCGCCTTCCGAACAGGCCCTCGGGGCGGAAGACCAGCACCAGCGCCACCAGAAGTGTCGCCACGATCTTGGCGAAGGTCGGGGGAAAGAAGAAGGCGGCCGACAGGACCCCGTCCAGAAGCCCGATCAGCAGGGCGGCGATCAGCGTGCCGCGCAGCGATCCGAGCCCCCCGATGATCACCACGATGAAGGACATGAGCAGGGGATCGCCCCCCATCAGATAATGCGCCTGCTGGATCGGCACGACCAGCACCGCCGCCACCGCCGCAAGCGCCGCGCCCAGACCGAAGGTCCCGGCATAGACCCGGTCGACATTGATGCCAAAGGCCCGCGCCGTCTGGCGGTCGATCTGGGTGGCGCGCATCACCAGACCGATCCGGGTGCGGGTCAGCAACAGCCAGACAAGCCCGAGCAATGCCAGCGCCGCCAGGATCACGCAGAGCTTGTAGCCCGAATAACCGAACCAGGGCAGCTGGACGCGAAAACTGAACGGCGCCTCGACCGGCCTTGCGTCGGGGCCAAAGAACGACAGGGCGGCCTGCTGCAGGATATAGAGAAGGCCGATGGTGGCGACGATCGTGGCCTCGGGTTCATAGTTCAGCCGCTTGAGGATCAGCACATCCGCCAGCACCGCCACGCCCGCGACCACCAGCGGGCAGATGACCAGCGCCGCGACAAAGCCGATCCAGGGCGCGCCGGGCACCGCGCCCGTGACGAACCAGGCCAGAACCGCGCCCAGCATGAAAAACTCGCCATGGGCCACGTTGACGACCCGCATGGTGCCGAAGGTCAGCGACAGGCCAACCGCCGTCAGCGCCAGCACCGCCGCCGTCACCGTGCCTTCCATCGCCGCCAGAAGAAGAAGTGGTCCGAACCCCATGTGATGCGGGCGGGGGACGCCCCCCGCCCCCTTTCCTCAGAAGCTTTGCGTCGTATAGTCGACCTCGTCGGGATACATCCCGTCCTCGACCGAGGTCTTGTGCGCGACGGTCAGCTTGCCCCCCTCGACCTTCGAGATATTCTGGATGCCGAAGGCCTGATGGGTCTTGCCGTTAAAGGTCTTGGCACCCTGCGGGTGATCGTCGCCTTCCTCAAAGGCGGTCATCGCCTCGATCGCCTCGACCAGTTTCTGCCGGTCGGCGGCGCCCGCATAGCCCGAGGCCTCCATCCCGGCCTTGATCACCGACAGGGTCTCCCAGGTCGAGAACATGTGGGAATAGGTCGCCACGTCCGCCGCATCCGTCAGCGAGGCGCCGTTGTCATCGACGCCGACAGCGGCGCGGTAGGCCACTTCGGACGCCGAAGCATCGGCCTGCTTGAAGCGGGGGTGCGCCTCCCAGAAGTGCGAGCCTTCCAGGAACTCGAGCCCGGGCGAGGCAAGATCGACGGCTTCGAGACTGTCGATGAAGCCGAAAAGCTGCGGCCGGGCGCCGGTGCCGTAGAACTCGCCCAGTTCCTTGACAAAGGTCAGGACGGCCGGGCCGACCATGACGTGATAGATCACCTCGGTTTCCGCCGGGATCTGCGGGAAATAGCGGGTAAAGCTGGTTTCCGTCGGCGGGATGGCGATCTGGGCGATGACATCGCCGCCTTGCGCCTTGCAGGCGGCGGTGAAGTAGTCGCGGTGATCATGGCCGAAGGCGAAGTCCGGGAAGATCATCGTGACCTTCTTGCCAAGGTTCGCCGTCACGAAGGGCGCCATCGCCTGCACCTGGCTTTTCACATCGGTGATGCCGGGCTGCAGGGTCCAGCGGTTCAGCATGCCGCTGGCGACATGATGACCCTCGGAACAGACAAGATAGGGCACTTTCAGCTCCGCCGCGCGCGGCGCGGTGCCGATGACGACATGGGAAAAAAGCGCGCCGAACACCAGATCGCAGTTCGACTGGGTGGCAAGCTTGCCGAACACTTCGGCGCCGCGGGCGGGATCGGTGCCGTCATCCTCGAACAGGATCTCGACGGGGCGGCCGTTGATGCCGCCGGCGTCGTTCAGCCGTTTCAGCGCCGCCGTCGCCGTCCGTTCGTACCAGCGCCCGTAAGAGGCGCCGATGCCGGTGCGGTGCAGCTGGAACCCCAGCCGGATCGGTTCGGCCGAGGCGGCCCAGCTGTAGCCGGGGAAAGCGCCGGTTGCGGCAAGGGCGCCGGTGCCGGCGATGCCCTTCAGCACCGAACGGCGCGATCGGGTCGATGTCAGTCCTTTGGTCATGTCCGTCTCCTCTGCTGGTGGGAACGCGGTTCCTGTCGCTGCCGCGCCGTCTTTGGAAAATCGCACGTATGCATACAAAATCCTTAGTTTTCAGCCTATTGCTGGCGCGGCCAGTAGCCACAGGCCAAAGCAGGTGTAAAGAACCATAAGTGCGGTCAGCGGCAATTCGGCCAGGACCGACAGCCGAAGCCCGGCGCGGCGCGCCACCGCCGCCGCGACCAGAACCGCGACAAGATGGGCGCCAAGGATGACGGCGAAGGCCGCCAGCCAGAGGCGCCAGACCGAGGCCGGATCGGTCAGAAAGCCGAAGCTGATCCAATGCGGCCCGAGCCCGAGCAGATCGTCGCCGCGCGCCAGCGGGTCCGACAGGGCGGCGACTGCATATTGGCCCTGCGTCAGAAGGGCGGTCAGATAATGGGCAATGTGATAGCCCGCCGCGATCGGCAGGAACGACAGGGCGAACGGCCCGATCAGCGCGGCGAAACGCCCGCCCTGCCCCGCCAGCGCCAGGGCCAGCCGGACCGCGCCCAGGATCAGCGCCGTCATCAGCCCCCAGGTCGCCAGAAGGCCCGCGCTGTTCACGCCCACGACCGCCGAGCGGCCGGGATAGTCAAGCGGGTTGAGCCCGATCAGCGCCAGCCAGCGGAAGGTCTCGTGCAGCCCGTCGAAGCTGACCGAGGCGATGGCCAGCGTCACGAAGGCGATCCCCGAGGGGGTCAGCGGCGGCAGGTCGGCGATCTGGCTGCCGGGCAGGCCGATCATCCGGGTGATGCGGCCCGCCGCCCGGCCGGGGCGTGACCACAGGGGCGCAATGCGGGCGACAAGCGACAGGAACAGCGTCATGAACTCGCCCCGCGCCAGCCAGTCCTCGCCCTCGGCGGTGGCAAGGGCGAAGATGGCCAGCCAGTAAAGCCCGACGATGACGGCCAGCCGCGCGGGGTCGTCGGGCGACAGCGAGACGATCTCGAACCAGGCAAAGGCGAGAAAGCCCGCGACGGCGGGCCAGTGGCCAAGCCGGGAAAGCCCGACGCCGGCGGTGCGGCCGAGCATCTGGCGAAGGCTGCGGACCGGGCCGGACCAGGGGTTGATCGCCCGCCAGAGGTCGCCGAACAGCGCCTGCAGCAGGGTCAGCCCGACCCAGATGAGCACCCAGAGGGTCAGGGGCAGAAGGTTCGCGTAAGGGTCGCGGCTGCCGAGAAGGCCGATCAGGATCAGGGCCACGGTGAGCCCGGCGGCGAGCCAGCTGGCCAGCCCCCCGGGCAGAAGGCGCGGGCGGTCGTAAAGGGCGCGGGCGGGAAAGGCGGGCGCCCGGTGGCGCAGGGCCGTGGCCAGCGCCGTCAGCGCGACGGCGGCCCCGGCGCCGAGGATGAAGCCCCGCGTCGGCAGCGTCAGCAGCACCGCCCGGTCCGAGGCATGGGCCAGCGCGGCGCCGGGCAGAAGCGCCGCCGCCAGCGTCAGAGCGGGCGCCGTCCCCCGCCGCATCTCAGGCCGTCCTCATCTTGGGCCGTGTCATCTTGGGCCGCGTCATCTCAGGCCGTCCTCGCCCTTGACCTGCCAGACCTCAAGCCCGCCCATCCGCGAATGGACCCGCCCGCCGCGGGCCATGGCAAGCGCGAAGACGATCTCGTCCGCGCGCGGCCCGTCGGGCAGGCTGACGGTCATCGCGTCGAAATGGCTGCGCACGTAAGCCGCGTTGACATGGCCGAGCGGGATGTCGAGCGTGGCCCCCATCGCGCCCGCCTTCATCGCCGAAGGCACGATGGCGCGGCTTTCGCCCAGAAGCTCGCGCATCGCATAGCCGCCCGGCACATGCCAGAGCGCGCCATGTTCGGCCTCGCCGCCCGCGCCGACGATGGCGCCCTTGCCGTAGCTGTCGATGCCGTCGCGCCCGCCAAGGGCGGCGATGAGGCGGGCGGCCATCATCAGGCCAAGCGGCCGCAGCGCCTCCATCGCCGGTTGCAGGTCGGCGACATGGCGGCCGGCGAACGGGTTGGCGACCAGCGCAAGGATCGCGGCGCGCTGGCGGGGGGCGGCGGCGTCAGGGCCGCCGTCATGGTGGATGTCTTCGGTGAGGAGCGCGAGTTTGCGCAGGCGGAAATCAGGCAAGGGTGGCCTCCGTTCGGGTGATGTCGGCCCCTGCGGGGCCGATCCGCGGGGGGGCGCTGCCCCCCCGGCCCCCCCGGGATATTTGGCAAGAGAAGAAGGCCGGATCGGGGCCGGGGTCAAGGGTCAGCTGGTCGCCCTGCAGGAAGAGGGCGGCGGCGGTGATCAGGCCGCGGCTTTGGGCGGTGCGGGCGGCGGCGAGGCCGTTCTGAAGGGCGCGGGCGCGGTCGGCGGGGCCGAGGGGGGCGACGGCGGTGGTGACGGGAATCGGGCCGAGGTCGCTGTCGGCCTTGAGCGTCTCGGCGGGGTGGCGGGTGATGGCGGGGTGGCCGGGCAGGTCGGTGGCATTGGCGATGATCGTGGCGGCAGCGTCAGCCATCGCCGCGGTCGGGGCAAGGATGGTGGCGGCGTCGGCGATGCCGCGGGAAAAGGACCGGCCGCGCCAGCCCGATGTGGCGATGCCCCGGACCGGGTCGTCATGGCGGATGGTCACGCGGTCGGGAAGGCTGGGGTGGGCAGGCAGGGCGGGGTGGGCAGGCAGGTTGGGGTGGGCGGGCAGGTTGGGGTGGGTAGCGATGGCGGCGGTCAGGCTTTGGCCCGGGGTCAGGATCAGGGCGATGTCGCCGCCGTTGTTCACATAGCCGCGGGTGATGCCCGGCCCGGCGAGGCAGGCGGCGACCGCGTCGGCGACCGCCCCGGCGACGGCGGCCATCGGCGTGATGAAGGTCGGGCGGAAGGGCGCGACCGCGTGGCCCATCGCCTGCGCCACGGCGCCGACAAGCGGCCTGCCGTCCGGGGCGCGGAGGGCGGCGAGTTCGCCGGCCAGCTCGTCCAGGAGCCCCGCAAAGCGCGCCCATGCCCGGTCATGGGCGGCGGCGACCGCATCGGGCGGGCCCCAGGCCTGCAGGATCAGGTCGATCGGCCCGTGGTGGAAATGGCGCCGTCCGTCCGGCAGGATGCGGGCCGTCGCTGTCATTCCCCGGCCCCCGGCCAGGGATCAAGGCGGCCTGCCACGCTGTATTCGCCGCCGCTGGCTGCAATGTCATCCAGCGAGCGGATCGCACCTTCGTGCCCGCCAAGCGCCACATAGGCGTCGCGCGGCAGGGTGAATTCGAGGGGCGCCACCAGCGCGGGCGTCGGCACATGGCCGAAGGCGCCGGGCGGCAGGCGGGTCACGTCGACCATGAAGGTGATGCCGCCCCCCGGCCAGACATAGCAGGGGGCGCCGCCCGCCGTCAGCCGCGTCTCGCGCCCCTGGACCGAGCGGGTGAGGCGGACCGGGTTGCGGGTGACACCGGCGCGAAGGCTGCCGCCCGCCCCGGCCATGAACAGGACGGTGCAGAGCGAGGGTTCGCAATTCTCGTCGATCAGGCCGACCGTCGCCCGCAGATTGTCCGGCAAGTCGGCGCGGACCGGCGCCAGCGCCTCGTTCAGGATGTAATAGGCATGGTCTTCGCCGGTGGTCGAGACCATCAGCAGGGACAGGCCGGGCCGGGCGCCCTTTTGCGGGTTCCAGGGGCCGAGAATCTCGAGCGGGTCGGTCAGGCGGGTGCCGCCCCAGCCGAGGCCGGGGTCCGAGACCCGGAAATAGCGGCCGGGGGTCGAGCGGTGGCCCTTGACGCGGATGCCGGTCCCGGCCCAGCCGAGCACCTTGCCCGCCTGATGTTCCGAGACGACGCCGGTGATATGGTCGTCGACCACCACCACCTCGTCCACCAGCCCCTGCCACTGGGCCGCGAACATGCCGATGGTGGCCGAGCCGCAGCCGACGCGCATCCGCCGCTCGGGCTGCCCGTCGACGACCGGCGCGCGCCCCGCCTGGACGATGACCGATGCGCCGCCGTCGATGGTCAGCCCGGCCGCCTCGCCGTTGCAGAGCGCCAGAAGCGTGGCGCAGGTGACGCGGCCCTCGGGTTTGCTGCCGCCGGTCAGGTGGTGGACGCCGCCAAGCGACAGCATCTGGCTGCCATATTCGGCGGTTGTCACATGGCCGATCGCCTCGCCCCCCGCGCGGACGATCGCGCCTTCGGGGCCGAGGTAGCGGTCGGTGTCGATCTTCACCTTGACGCCGCAGTAGGAAAAGATCGCCTCGGTCACGACGGTGACCATGTCGGCGCCCTCGACCCGGGACGAGACGATGAAGGGCGCGGGTTTGTAGTCGGG
>CAZORV010000129.1:0-9077 GCA_964582215.1 uncultured Frigidibacter sp. | reverse complement strand
ACCTTCGACGTCCGCTATATGTGGATGCACCAGAAGCGCCTGCAGGGCAGCCACTTTGCCCATCTGAAACAGGCGGCGGCGGCGAACAAGCTGATGGTCGAGCGTCGGCTGGACCCCTGCATGTCCGAGGTCTTTCCCTGGGCCGAGATTCCGCGCGCCCATATGCTGATGCGGCAGAACCAGCACAAGCCCGGCAATATGGCGGTGCTGGTGCAGGCGCCGCACACCGGTCTTCGCACCTTTGAAGACGCGCTGGACGCCAGCCGCCGGGGCTGACCGTCACCCCCGCACAGGCCCGGTTGCGCCCGCGAACTTGGGCGCAAGATGCCTTAATTTGGTCATCCCTTTTTCCGGATTCGTCTTTAGCTTGTGTCCAGAACAGCGACAGACGGGGAAGGCGGGATGCAATATCAATGGATTATGGACGTCCTCGGCGACCTGAAGTCGTTCGCCGGACGCAACGGTCTTCCCGATCTCGCCCGCCAGATCGACGCGACACTGGCGGTCGCGGCCTCGGACATTTCACGCATCGCCGGCGGCCCGGTCCTTGTCTTCTCCAACCCCATGCCGCTTTTGTCGGACGGGGTCGCGGGCGCCGCCGACTGACTGCCCGTTGCGCGCCCGCCGGCCGCCCTCTGGCGCCCGGCGGCCGGGGCGGATAGGGTCCCGCCATGTCCTTGCCCGCCCACCAGCTTTCCGAAGATCAGGCCGAGGCCTGGGACCGTGTTGCCGACCTTCTCTCGGCTGCGGGCATCGACCTGACCGAAGGCACGATCCGCCCCGATGCGCCCGGCAAACCCACGGTTCTGGCGCTGACCGGCAAGGCGGGCTCGGGCAAGACCATGCTGCTGGCCGGGCTGACCCGGGCCCTGGCCGAGGCGGGCGTCGACGTGATCTCGGGCGATTACGAGGGGCGCCGCCGCAAGGACCGCCGGACACTGGCGGTGCTGGCGCCGACGAACAAGGCGGCCAGCGTGCTTCGCGCGCGCGGGGTTCCGGCGACGACGATCCACCGCATCCTCTATACGCCGGTCTATGACCCCGACTATGAAAAGATCGCCGAATGGCTGGCGGGCAACGGCGACCGGCCGACGGTCGAGGGGCTGGGTGATCTGGCGCTTGACCGGGCCCGGGCCTTTTACGACGCGATGAAGTCGATCCCCGGGGCGCTGGCGGCGGCGGGCCTGCGCGGTTCGGACTTCATCCTCGGCTGGAAACGCCGCGAAGACCCCTTGGACGTGGGCTTCATCGACGAAGCCTCGATGCTGGACGAACGCCAGTTCCAGGACCTGTGCGAGATTTTCCCGACGCTTGTCCTGTTCGGCGACCCCGCGCAGCTTGCCCCGGTCGGCCAGTCGGGCGAGATGGTCTTCGACAAGTTCCCCCCCGGCCGCCGGATGCATCTGCACCGCGTCCACCGTCAGGATAACGACAGCCCGATCCTCGACCTTGCCCACGCGCTCGGCGACGACCAGCTGCAGTTCGACCAGTTCGAACAGATGGTCGCCGATGCCGCCCGCCGCGATGACCGCGTGGTCTGGGCCGAACGGGTCGACGCCGGGCTGATGGCGCGCTCGCCGGCGCTGGTCTGGCGCAACCAGACGCGGGTGCGGCTGATCCAGGCCTTCCGCGCCGCCTACGCCGCCCCCGCCGACGCGCTGTTGCCGGGCGAGCCGCTGATCTGCGACGGGATCGAGCTGCCGCTGAAACACCGCAAGAAACGCATCGACCTTGAGGCCCGCGGCCTGATCAAGGGTGCGCAGGTCATCTACCTCGGCCCCGGCCAGAAACCCGGCTTTTCGCGGCTGCACGTCATGGGCGCCGAAGACCCCCGCGTCTCGGCCGCCTCGATCATCAAGATCGAACTCCCCGACGAGGAAGAGCCCTTCATCCCCTATGCCGCCCGCATGGGGGCCGCCTTCCTCCACGGCGCCGCCGTCACCATCCACAAGGCGCAGGGCAGCCAGTGGGACGCGGTGCAGGTCTTCGCCCCCGACCTCTACGCCGCCGCCCGCATGGGCCGGACCGAGGCCGGGCTGCCGCTCTGGAAACGTCTCGCCTATGTCGCCATCACCCGCGCCGAGACCCGGCTTCACTGGGTGGTCCGCAACCGGCTGGCCCGGCCGCAAGCCGCGCTCACCACCGACGACCTCCCGCGCGCTGCCGCGGCCCTGACGCTTGATCCGACCGAGGCGGAACTCTGAATTCTTCTCTTTCCAAATATCCCCGCCGGAGGCTTCAGGTGCCGGGGCCGGTCGGGCGGGTTCCGGTCGGGCGGGTTCCGGTCGGGCGCGAAAGCCTGTAGGCTGGTCCGAAAAGGAGAAAGCCGATGCGCTGCGTTTTCGTCCAGTTCCGCTGCCAGCCGGGCCAGACCTATCAGGTCGCCGACGCGATCTATGACCGCGAGGTCGTGTCCGAACTCTATTCGACCTCGGGCGATTTCGACCTGATCGCCAAGATCTATGTGCCCGATGACGAGGACGTCGGCCACTGGCTGTCCGAACGGCTCTTCGGCATTCCCGGAATCAGCCGCACGCTGACGACGATGACTTTCAAGGCGTTCTGATCAGGCCGGTTGGCGACAATCGGGCCGCTTCACCCGCCCGGCCCGGGTTGTGCGCCTGTCCTGATGCCTGCCGTCAGCGGCGGAGCAGCCTGAAGGCGGTCGAGGCGCCCCAGCCGGCGGCGGCGGCCAGAACCAGTGCCAGAAGACCATAGGCGGCGGGTGCCTCGCGCGACAGGCGGAACAGCCAGCGTTCCAGCCCGACCTTGCGGACGAAGATGGTCTTTTCGTACAGGCTGACGACCTTGCGGTCGCGCAGCAGGAAGATCCGGGTCTTGTAATTGCCCTCGACCAGATTGGCGGGCAGGTCGAAATCGGCACGGAAAAGCGTCTGTTCGGTCAGCCGAACGCCGCCCTCGTTCAGCGAGTACAGCCCCTTGCCCTGCCGCAGGCGGATCAGCGCCTCGGTGAAGGATTCCGAATCCGCGATCGACGCCGGTGCCCCGACCGACCGGATCGCCCGGGGGATCGACACGGAATAGCGCAGGTCGGCCGTGTCCGAGATGATCCTGGTGAAGACGCCGGTGGTGGCGACGGCGTAAAAGCTGGGCGCCTCGTCGACCAGAACCTGGTCGCGGTTGATCCAGAGGCCAAAGACCCGTTCCTTGCGCCGCACCAGCTCGGGTTCGTGCGGGCCCTCGACGGTGACGATGACGTCAAGATGGCTGTCCGACGGGATCGCATCCTCGCGCTTGACCGCGCCATAGATGATGATGTCGGACCCGCCGAAATTCGCGGTGATCTCGATCCGGTCCTGGCTGAGGCCCGCGACCACATCCTCCTCGGCGGCAAGCGGCGTGGCCATCAGCAGGATCGCCAGGGCAAGACGGATCATTTCCGGCCCCCCGCGGCGATCGAGTAAAGCTCGCCCGGCTGCACCAGCAGGTCGAACGTCAGTTTCAGCGCCACCGCCAGCACGACAAGCGCCAGCAGGATGCGCAGCTGTTCCGCCTTGAGCCGGGCACCAAGCTGGGCGCCGATCTGCGCGCCGATCACCCCGCCAAGGATCAACAAAAGCGCCAGCATCAGGTCCACCGACTGGTTGGTCAGCGCATGCATGAAGGTGGTGAAGGCGGTGACGAACATCGTCTGGAACAGCGAGGTGCCGACAACGACCTTGGTCGGCATCCCCAGGATGTAGATCATCGCGGGCACCATCAGGAACCCGCCGCCGACCCCCATGATCGCCGCCAGAACGCCGACGAAAAACCCGACCATCAGCGGCGGGAAGATGCTGATGTAAAGGCCCGAGGTGCGGAACTTGACCTTGACCGGCAACCGGTGGACCCAAAGATGCTGGCTGCGCTTGACCGGCTTTGCGGACTTTGCCCGCAGCATGGCGCGCAGGCTTTCCTGCAGCATCATCAGCCCGACGATGCCCAGAAACAGCACATAGCAAAGCTGGACCGTCAGGTCGATCTGGCCCAGCCGCGACAGAAGGTTGAAGACCCAGATCCCCGCCGCCGATCCGCTCATGCCGCCCGCCAGCAGCACGGTTCCCATGCGCAGATCGACAGTCTTGCGTTTCAGATGCGCCAGCACGCCGGACACGGACGAGGCCACCACCTGATTGGCGCCGGTCGCCACGGCGACGGTCGGCGGCACGCCGATGAAGAACAGAAGCGGCGTGATCAGAAAGCCGCCGCCAACCCCGAACAGCCCCGACAGAATCCCGACAATGCCGCCGAGCCCGAACAGCACGAAGGCATTCACGGAAACCTCGGCTATGGGCAGATAAATCTGCATCGGGGCCTGCATGGCTCGGGGGTGAAAACTGCCCGAGTGATGATCGCGATTTTTCCCGCTGTCAAAGGGAAGAGCGACGCTTTTTCCCGTGAAAGGGTCACGTTTTGGGTCATTGATGCAACAATGACTCACATGGGCGGGAAAAGCGTCGCCCGGCGGCCGGACGCCGCCCGGCACGACGGATCAGCGTTCCTTGACGTAGGGTTCCCCGCCGGCGCGCGGCGGCACGGCGCGGCCGACGAAGCCCGCCAGAATGATCACCGTCAGGATATAGGGCAGCGCGTCCAGCGCCGCACCCGGCACCGCGAAATGCAGCGTTCGTTCCACCACGTCGGGCCGCAGCGACAGGGCCTGCAGAAAGCCGAACAGCAGCGTCGCCCAAAGGCAGTACCAGGGCCGCCATTTGGCAAAGATCAGTGCGGCCAGCGCAATATAGCCGCGCCCCGCCGTCATCTCGCGCCCGAAGCCCGCCTGAAGGCCTGCGCCCATATAGGCCCCGGCAAGGCCGCAAAAGAGGCTGGTCAGCACGATGGCGGCAAAGCGCAGGCGCACCACCGAAATCCCCGCCGTATCGACCGAGGCCGGGTTTTCGCCGACCGCCCGCAGCCGCAGGCCGAACCGCGTCCGGTAAAGCAGCCACCAGGTCGCGGGCACCAGGAGAAGCGCGATATAGACCAGCGCCGAATGGCCCGAGATCACCTCGGCATAAAGCGGGCCGATCAGGGGCAGGGGGCGCAATGCCTCGGCAAAGGGCAGCTGCAGTTCCTGAAACCGCGCGGCGCCCGTCAGTGCGGGTGTGCGCCCGCCCTGTCCGAACAGCGACTGCGCGATCATCACCGTCAGCCCCGACGAGACGAAGTTCAGCGCCACGCCGGAAATCAGCTGGTTGCCGCGAAAGGTGATCGAGGCCAGCCCGTGGACCAGCCCAAAGGCCAGCGCGGCCCCGATCCCGCCCAGAACCCCGACCCAGACCGAACCCGAGTAATAGGCAAGCGTCCCGGTTGCCATCGCCGCCGCCAGCATCTTGCCTTCCAGACCGATGTCGAAAATCCCCGCCCGTTCCGAGTAAAGCCCGGCAAGGCAGGCCAGCAGCAGCGGCGTGGCCAAGCGCAGCATCGAATCCAGAAGTTGCAAAAGCGTGGCATAGTCCATCAGGCGGCCCCCCCGACGCGGGGCCGGAAGACCTGGCCCAGCATCATGCGCACCATCTGGTCCAGCGCCCCGGTGAACAGGATCACCAGCCCCTGCACGACGATCCTGAGTTCGATCGGGATCGAGGTCCAGAGGCCAAGCTCGGCGCCGCCCTGATAGAGAAACCCGAACAGGATCGCCGCCAGCACCACGCCCAGCGGGTGATTGCGGCCCATCAGCGCCACGGCGATGCCGATGAAGCCCGCCCCCTCGGACGAGTTCTGCAACAGACGCTCGCTTTCCCCCATGACATTGTTGATCGCCATCAGCCCCGACAGCGCCCCCGAGATCAGCATGGCGATCATCGTCACCCGAAAGGCCGAAATCCCGGCGTAGGTGGCGGCACGCTCGGACTTGCCAAGGGCGCGGATCTCGTAGCCGAGCCGCGTGTGCCACAGCAAAAGCCAGACCAGCCAGGCGGCGATCAGCGCGATGAACAGGGTGATGTTGGCCGGAACCGCCTTGGTGAAGATCAGCTTCAGCCCGGGGATTTCGTTCAGCGCCGGAAGATGCGCGCCCTTGGGAAAGAAGACCGTCGCCGGATTGCCGCCGCTCTTGGGGTCGATCAGCACATTGACGAGGAGATACATCAGCAGGGCGGCGGCGATGTAGTTGAACATGATCGTGGTGATGACGATGTGACTGCCGCGCCGGGCCTGCAGCCAGGCCGGAATCGCCGCCCAGGCCGCGCCGAACAGGGCCGCCCCGATCATCGCGGCGGGCAGGGCCAGCGTCCAGTGCGGCCAGGGCAGCGCCAGGCAGACCAGCGCCGCGCCAAGGCCGCCCAGCTGCGCCTGCCCCTCGCCGCCGATGTTGAACAGGCTGCCGTGAAAGGCCACCGTCACCGCCAGGCCGGTGAAGATGAAGCTGGTCGCATAGTAAAGCGTATAGCCCCAGCCATAGGCACTGCCGACCGCGCCTTCGACCATGGTTGTCAGCGCCTCGCGCGGGCTCTGGCCGATGGCCAGAAGCACCAGCGCGGTGATCAGCGCCGCCAGCAACAGGCTGATCAGCGGCACCAGCACAAGATCGGCCCATTTCGGCAAACGGTCCATCAGGCGGCCTCCATCGCGAACGGATCGCACGTCGATCCCTGGCAGGGTTGGCGGCGCGCGTTCACAGCGCCATCTCCATGCAAATGTCGATGCCCGGCGCGGCACCGGGGAAGTCGTCCGACGGGGGCACTTCGCGAAACCCCGCCGCGCGATAGATCGTCTGCGCCGCAAGCATGCTCTTGTGGGTCCACAACAGCCCGCGGCGGTGGCCGGCCGCGCGCGCCTCGGACAGAAGCCGGTCCAGCATCCGCCCGCCGATGCCCCGGCCCCGGGCCAAGGGCGCGACGAACATGCGCTTGATCTCCATATCCCCGCCGCCACGGCCGAAAAACGCCACGCAGCCGGCGGGCTGCCCGCCCAGCCGGGCAAGCAGCAACCCGCCGGCAGGCGGCCCATAGCGCCCCGGCAGCTCGGCCAGTTCCCGTTCGAGCCCCTCAAAGACGGCGGGGTTGTTGTCCTTGGCGATGTCGGCCATGGCCCAGCGCACGAAAGCCCGCACCAGGTCGCGGACGGCGTCAAGATCGTCGGGCGTCGTGGCACGGTCGACGGCGATCACGGGCGAGCCCCCTGTACCCTGATCCATGCGCCCCCCGCTCACGACGTCACCCCCGCCATCAAAAGCCCCAGTTCGCGTTCGTTCGTCTCTCCCGGCAGGCGTTCGCCCATGATCCGGCCGTCAAACATGACGGCGATCCGGTCGGCGAGGCTCATGATCTCGTCCAGCTCGACCGACACCAGCAACACCGCCTTGCCCGCATCGCGCAATTCGACGATGCGTTTGTGAATGAATTCGATGGCGCCGATGTCGACGCCGCGCGTCGGCTGACCGACCAGCAGAAGGTCGGGGTTACGCTCGATCTCGCGGGCGAGGATGATCTTTTGCTGATTGCCGCCGGAAAAGTTCTTGGCGGCCAGTGTCGGGATCGGCGGGCGGACGTCGAACCGTTCCATCTTGCCTCTGGTGTCCCGCAGCAGCGCCTCATTGTCCATGAAAAGCGCGTTCTTCTGATAGGCCGGGTCGTGGTGATAGCCAAAGGCGATGTTTTCCCAGGCGGTGAAATCCATGATCATGCCCAGATGCTGGCGGTCCTCTGGCACATGGGCGATGCCGTCGGCGCGGCGCGACTGGCCGTCGGAATGCCGCCCCGTCAGGTCAAGTTCGCGGCCGTTCAGCCGGATGCTGCCGGTGCCGCGCTGGATGCCGCCCAGAACCGCCAGCAGTTCCGACTGGCCGTTGCCCGCCACCCCGGCGATCCCCAGTATCTCGCCCGCGCGGATCGTCAGGCCGATGCCCTTGACCCGTTCGACCCCCTGATCGTCCCGGACCCGCAGGTCCGCGACTTCCAGCACCACCTTGCCCGGCGCGGCGGGGCCCTTGGGCACGTGCAGCAGCACCTTGCGCCCGACCATCAGTTCGGCCAGCGCCTCGGGGCTGGTCTCGGCGGTCCGGACCGTCGCGGTCATCTCGCCCCGGCGCATGACGCTGACCGTGTCGGTGATCTCCATGATCTCGCGCAGCTTGTGGGTGATCAGGATGATGGTCTTGCCCTGATCGCGCAGGTTGCCAAGAATGCGGAACAGATGGTCCGCCTCGGCCGGGGTCAGAACGCCGGTCGGCTCGTCCAGGATCAGGATCTCGGCCTGCCGGTACAGCGCCTTCAGGATCTCGACCCGTTGCTGGTGGCCGACCGACAGATCCTCGATCAGCGCGTCGGGATCGACGTCCAGCTCATATTCCCGCGACAGATCGGCCAGGGCCTTGCGCGCCTTGGCCAGCGAGGGGCGCAGCAGCGGGCCGTCCTCGGCGCCGAGGATGACGTTTTCAAGGACCGTGAAGTTCTGGACCAGCTTGAAATGCTGGAAGACCATGCCGATGCCGGCGCGGATCGCGGCCTGGCTGTCGGGGATCTGCGTGGGCCGGCCGCCGATCAGAATCTCGCCCCGGTCGGCCTTGTAAAACCCGTAAAGGATCGACATCAGCGTCGACTTGCCCGCGCCGTTCTCGCCGATGATCCCGTGGATCGTGCCGCCCAGGACGCGGATCGAAATATCCTTGTTCGCCTGCACCGGGCCAAAGGCCTTGGAGATGCCGCGAAGTTCAATGGCTGGGGCGGCAGTGTCCTGCCGCCCCGGGATCATGTCCCCGCCCATGCCGGTCCGGCCTTAGTTCACGGGGCAGGCGCTGTCGGCCATATAGTCGTGAACCGAGATTTCGCCCGACTTGATCTTTTCGGCGGCGGCATCGACGGCGGCCTTCATCTCGTCAGTGACCAGCGCCTTGTTGTTGTCGTCCATGGCAACATCGACGCCGCCGGCCTTCAGGTCCATGACGTTGACGCCCGGCTTCAGGTCGGTGCCTTCCTTGAAAGCCTCGTAGACGGCATTGTCGACGCGCTTCAGCATCGAGGTCAGGACCTGGCCCGGGTGCAGGTAGTTCTGGTTGCTGTCGACGCCGATCGACAGGATGCCCTCGTCGGCGGCGGCCTGCAGCACGCCGATGCCGGTGCCGCCGGCGGCGGCAT
>CAZORV010000128.1:0-9122 GCA_964582215.1 uncultured Frigidibacter sp. | reverse complement strand
GGGCGGTGCGCGTGGGACCGGCGTGTGGCGGCAGGGGCGATGGCCCCTGCCGACTGGGGCGTCGCTGTCCCTTTCCCGGCGCGTTGGGCCCTGGGGGTGGTGCGTGCGAGCACGCACCCTACCGTTGCCGGGCGGGCGCGGCTTCCCCCGAACGCCAGGCTGAGCGGGCGCAGCCGATCTTCCGGTGGAAGAGCGGCCCCGCTCATGTGGGAACGGCCGTCCCGCGACCGCCTCAGCGCACACGAACAGAGGGCAGAGCCTGCCCCGGATGGCGCGAAGCGCCAGCCCCCCGCAGGGGCAGGCGCTGCCCGGTCGCTTTGGGCGACCGGGCGGTGCCGACGCAACCGGTCCGTCGCGTCAGGGGCGATGGCCCCTGCCGATCGCGGCGGTGCTGTCCTTTGCCCTGTCCGCCGATGCCCCGGCCTCGCTACCCCGCGGGGCTGTCGAACCGTTCAATGCGGACGCCCTCGTCGCGCAGGCCCTGGCGGACAGCGCGGGCGATGGTGACGGCGTCGGGCGTGTCGCCATGGACGCAGATGGTGCCGAAGCGCGCCGGGATGCGGGTGCCGCCTGCGGTCAGGATCACGCCGTCGCGGACCATCTCCTGCATGCGGCCCGCGATCAGCGCCGGGTCGTGGAGGACGGCGCCGGGCTGGCGGCGGTCGACCAGGGTGCCGTCCTCGTTATAGGCGCGGTCGGCGAAGATCTCGCCGACCCAGGGGCAGCCCAGATCCTCGGCGGCGCGCTGCATCGGTGTCATCGCCAGCACCAGCATGGTCAGCCCGGAGTCCAGCCCCGCCGCCGCATCGAAGAGCCGCCTGGCCAGCTCGCCATCCTCGGTCGCCATGTTCGACAGCGCACCATGCAGCTTGAAATGCCGCAGGCGCCCCCCCTCGGCCCGGGCCATGGCCATGGCGGCGCCCAGCTGATAGCGGATCATGTTGGCAAGCGTGGCGGGCGGGATGGCCATCCGCCGCCGGCCAAAGCCCTGCAGGTCGGGAAAGCCCGGATGGGCGCCGATGCCGATGCCGCGCGCCAGGGCGGCACGCATGGTCCGCGCCATCACATCCGGGTCGCCCGCGTGAAAGCCGCAGGCGACATTGGCCGAACTGACAATGTCGAGAAGGGCGGCGTCATCGCCCATCGGCCAGTCGCCGAACGCCTCGCCCATGTCGGCGTTCAGGTCGATCCTGTCCATGCCGTCACCCCCCTTGTTCCTGGTCACGGCCTGACACCGCGCCGCTGATCAGTTGATAGCCCAGAAGATCGGGAATGTCGGCGGGTTTGCGGACCAGGGGCCGCAGTTTCGCCGCCAGACCCGCCCTGTAGGCGGCCAGCGGCAGGTGCCGCGCCAGCGCCTCGGCATGGGTGACGAAGCGGAAGCGCAGCGGCTTGCCCGGCGTCGCCTGCGCCAGCAGCGGCAGATCGTCCGGGTGAATGGTGCCGATGCGCGGATAGCCCCCGGTCGTCTGGCATTCCGGCAACAGGACAAAGGGTCGCCCCTCGCCGGTCATCTGGACATCGCCGGGCAGGGTCGGCTCGGACAGGATCGCAAGCTGGGCCGCGATCCCGAAGGGCGCGCCGTCATAGGCCAGCCCGGCGGCCTGACGGTTGCCGCGAAGGGTGCGGGTGAAGGGCGTCGCCTCGAACCGCGCCCGGGTCTCGGGGGAAAAGAGCGCGGTATGAACGCCGGGAAGTATCCGCACCGTCCCGCCCGAAAACCGGTCCGGCAGCGCCAGCACCCGCCCGGTCTCGCCGGGCGCCGGGTCCGGTCCGGCGGGAAGCCGGTCGCCCGCCGCGACGGCCCGGCCGATCCCGCCGGCCAGATGCACGGACCGGCTGCCGAGGATCTGTGGGCCGTCAATCCCGCCGCCAAGGTGAAGATAGCCGTAGACCCCCCGTTGCACCGCCCCAAGCTGAAGGCGCTGACCGGCGCGCATCGCGTGGCTGGCGTTCCAGACCAGGGGCGCACCGTCCAGCACCGCCGCCATCGGCGCCCCGGTCAGCGCGATGCGCAGGTCCGCCGTCGCGGTGAAGGTGCCCCCCGTCCCCGCCATCTCTAGCGCCGCAAGACCAAGGGGCTGGC
This sequence comes from uncultured Frigidibacter sp., assembly GCA_964582215.1. Classification (GTDB taxonomy): domain Bacteria; phylum Pseudomonadota; class Alphaproteobacteria; order Rhodobacterales; family Rhodobacteraceae; genus TMP-24. The sequence goes on along the minus strand of CAZORV010000128.1, from coordinate 7,036 downwards.
CCAGCAGCGCCGCCCCCTCGGCCAGCGCCAGCCGGTCGGCCGCGCCGCCCTGCGACAGGCCAAAGGCCAGATGGCCCGGCCGCCCGAGGTCCTGCAGCGTCGCGGCCGGGCCGATCCGCTCGACGATCAGCGCCGCACTCATGCCCGCCACTCGCAGCGCGCGCCGCCATTGCTGCCGTCCGGGCCGGCGATGATGTCGGCCAGCTCGTCCGCGCTGACCGGCAAAAGCCGCACCCCGTCGCCCGGGCGCAACGCAAAGGGCGCCTTTGCTTCGGGCTGAAAGACCCGGAAGCCGGTCCGCCCGATCACGCGCCAGCCGGTGGGCGAGGCATTGGCGAACAGCACCAGTTGCCGGACGGCGACCGCGACCGATCCGGCGGGCACCTCGGTCGTCAGGCTGGTCTGCCGTGGCAGGTTCCAGCGTTCCGGCAGGCTGCCGATATAGGGCTGCCCCGGCGCAAAGCCGATGGCCATGACCCGAAGCGGCGTCGCCGCAATCGCCGCCACCGCAGCCTCGGGCGTCAGCCCCGCCATCCCGGCGGCCTCGGCCAGCTGCGGGCCATCGGCGCCGCCGAACGCGGTGGGAATATGCCAGAGCCTTTGCGGCTGCGCGTCAGGTGCCGGGCCGCTGCCCGTCGCGAGCAAAGCCTTGATCCGTGCCGACAGTTCGGCCAGCGGCAGGGCCAGGGGATCATAGGACACGAAGGCCGAGGTCAGCGCCGTCGACGTCTCGGTCACGCCGGCGATCCGCTCGGCCTCGATCCGGTCGCGAAAGGCCAGTGCGGCGTGGTTGGCCGCATCGGTCAGCACGTCGGAAAAGCTGACAAGTACGCCGGAAAGCCCGACCGCCCGGACCGAAGGATAGCCGGGCGGCCCGTCGGGCCACGGGGCGTCAGCTGGCGGCGCGGCCATCAGAAGACGTTCCGTTCGCGCAGCGTCCGGTTGGCGGCGATCCGGTCAAAGCCGTGGTCCGAAAGATCAAGCGTCCGGTAGCCACCCGTCACGATCAGCTCGGCCAGCGCCCGCCCCACGGCCGGGCTTTGCTGCAGCCCGTGGCCGCTGAACCCGTTGGCAAAGATGAAATTCGCAACCTCGGGGTGCGGCCCGAGAATGGCGTTATGGTCGAAATTGTTGACGTCATAATGCCCGGCCCAGGCGTTGATCACCCTGATCGCCCCGAACTGCGGCACGCGGTTCGCCAGAACCGGCCAGATATCGCGTTCGAACTGGTCGTGATCGACCTCGAACGAGGTATCTTCCGGCGCATCATCATCCTGCGGCGCCAGACCGCAGATGAAATGCTCATGCTCGGGGCGGCAATAGACGCCGCTGGGATCGACCGTCAGCGGCATGCGTTCGACCGGTTCGCGGCAGCTGAAGACGAAGATCTGGCGCTTCTTGCGGAAGACCGGCAGGGTGCCGATCCCGGCCATGGCCGCGATCCGGCGGCCGTTCCAGCCGGCGGCGTTCACCAGCGTTCCCGCGCCGATCACCCGGCCCGACTGCAGCCGCACGCCCGTCACCTGCGCGCCCGCCCGGTCGATCGCCGCAACCTGATCGGTGATATAGTCGGCGCCCTGCGCCCTTGCCTTGCGCCGGAAGGCCTGCAGCAGGCTGTAGGGGTCGAACCAGCCCTCATGCCGCTCGCCGATCGCCCCAAGCGCGATCCCCCCGGGGTCGAGCCAGGGAAACCGCCGCGCCAGCGCGTCCGGGTCCAGCAGCGACACCTCGGCGCCGCAAGCCGTCTGCAGCGCGTGATTGGTCCCGAGTTGCGCGGCGCCCCCGGCGCTGGCCAGGATCAGATAGCCCTGTTCGCGGAAGCTGAAGAACGGCCGGTCGCCGTCGACGGCCAGAAGGTCGGGCGCTGCGCGCAGGAAGTCGGCGCCGAACAGCGACATCCGGATATTGGCCGGGGTCGAGAATTGCGTCCGGATCCCCCCGGCCGAGCGCGGCGTCGCGGCCCATTCATAGGTCGGGTCAGGTTCGATCACCGCGACCGACAGGCCGGGCTCGCGCGTCAGGAAAAAGGCGATCGCGCTGCCGATCACCCCGCCGCCGACAATGACCACGTCGAAACGCTTGCCGCTCATCACCGTCCCGCCGTTGCCTGGGCCGGGTCCTGCCAGGGCTGGCCGTTGTCGGCGGGCGGGGCTGCGTCAGGGTCCTGCCCGTCCGCGACCTCGTCCAGCAGGAACCGCTCGAACGCGTCCAGATCGACGGCCTCGAACAGGCCGAACCCCTGGATCCAGACCGTCGCCGCCCGCATCGCATCGGGATCAAGCTTGCACCAGATCACCCGGCCGCGCCGTTCCTGCAGGATCAGCCCCGCCTCGGCCAGCACCCGCAGATGTTTCGAGATTGCCGCAAGCGACATCTCGAACGGCGCGGCCACATCGGTCACGGCCATGTCGTCTTCCAGCAGCATGGTCAGGATCGCCCGGCGGGTCGGGTCGGCAAGGGCGGCGAAGATCGTGTCAAGGTCGGCGGCCATGGCCGAACCTAGCCCATGTCCGCCCCGGATTGAAGCGCCGTCCCCGTTGTCGATCGCCTGAACCGCCGACGGCGGTTCCGGGCAACGGCCCGGGTGCGCGCGGCCGGGTGATCGCGGTGCCCGAGGTCCGGAATGGCGGCCGGCACCGCCCCGGTCGGCAGGGGCGGGCGCTGCCCGCCATCCGCGGCGGGTGCCGCCCTCTGTCGGTGCGGGATGAAGCGGTCCGATGAAGACATTCCCGCATGATCGGGGCCGCTCGGCCAGGCGTTCGGGGGAAGCCTCGCGCGCGCTCACCCGGAGGCGGTAGGGTGCGTGCTCGCACGCACCGCCCCCGGGGCCCAAAGCGCCGGCGCGGGCACCACCCCATTTTGGGCATTGAGGCGGTCCGCGGGCGAGGTTCCCGGATGAGCAAGGCCAAGCTTCCGCTGCAAGATCGGCTTGTCCCGCGCAGCCCGACATCAGGGACGGCGTGGCGCCGCCCCGGCGGGCAGCGGTAGGGTGCGTGCTCGCACGCACCCTACCGCTTCTGCTTGGGTCGGCATGGTCCCCGGGGGAAACATTCCCGCATCAGCGGGGCGGACGGCATTGTTCGTCCGGCATCCTTCGCAGGATGCCGTTGCGCAGCCGGTCATCCCCCGAGGGGCGACGTCAGGCAACCGAACGTGGAATTGGTGGAGCCAGGGAGGATCGAGCTCCCGACCTCTTGAATGCCATTAAACCAAAATCATGTTTGCACAGGTTGGTGCTTGTTTACGTAAGTAGAAAAATATCAACAAAATAAGGGTCTTGAGCCGGATAGACGTAAAGAGGTTGTGGCTGTATGTTGCAAAACATCACTTACGTATACCTTACGAGGACCCGGCCATGCCCAAGCTCAAGCTCACCAAGACCAACATCGACACCAAAGCGAAGCCCAGCCCCTTGGGGGACGTAATCTACTGGGATACCGTGACACGCGGGTTCGGAGTGCGGGTCACGCCAAAGGGTGCGATGTCCTTCGTTCTACAAAGCCGCCTGCGGGGTGAGGAGCGGGACGTAAGGGTTACCATCGGTAGCGTCGGCCCTTGGTTGCTGGACAGCTATGACGACCGGGATGCGCGGCGCAAAGCGCAGGAGCTAAAGCAGCAGTTCGAGGACGGTATCGACCCCCGCGCGAAAGCCAAGGAAGAAGCTGCGCAGAAGGTCACGCTAGGGGAGGTTGCGAAGAAGTACCTTGCTCGACCCGGTGCGTTGAAACCGACCAGCGAGAAATGGACACGCTACTACGTTGAGAAGGTCGTCGCGGACTGGTCGGAAAAACCCATCACAAGCATCACGCGCGACATGGTGCGGGACCGCCATGCACAGCTTGCGGAAGGGGGCTTCAAGGGCCTCAATCCGACCAGCACGAAGGACAAGCGCAAGGTGCGCCCATCTCCTGCGACCGCCAACGCAGCCATGATCGTACTTCGCATCCTCATCCAATTTGCTGCGGACGAGTTTCGCCTTGCGGATGGTAAGTCCCTTATCACGGACAACCCGGTGGACGCTATGAAGCGGCATTGGGCACCAGCCGGGGACCGGACGGGGCGGTACATCGATAAGCGCAAGGTAGGGGAGGTTTGGAACGCGCTTCACGCTGAGCGGGTCAAGCCCATGGCTGAGGACTCGCTCGCTGGTATCGACTTGGCGCTGATGCTTCTGCTGACCGGGGCGCGGCGTATGGAAATTGCTGCGCTGACTTGGGACCGGGTGAGCATTGACCACAATGACCCGTCGCAGTGCTGGTTCCACCTGCCGGACCCTAAGTCCGGTCAGGAGGTTTTTCTGCCCTTGAGCAAGCAAGCTGTGGTCATCCTTGAGTCACGCAAGCGGGTTAAGGGCAACCCCTACGTCTTCCCCACCCGATCCAAGGCGGGGCACATTGGTGACCCCCGCGCGCCCTTCGAGCTGATCAGCAAGGTGGTGGGGATGCACCTGTCGGCGCATGACCTTCGGCGCACTTGGACCAACATCGCCATGCGGGAATGTCTGATCGAGAAGTTCCGCACCGATCTGCTGACCTGCCATGTCCCCTCGCACGCGGACACGACAGCCCGGCATTACCTCGACCTGAAAAAGCTGGATTGGCTGTACCCGGAGACGCAGCGCGTCAGCGACTGGATCGAGCAAGCGGGCAGGGTAGCAGCGGGTGCGAACGTGGTGCCCATGGAGCGACCCGCTTAGCGCACGCGGGCACCCCCAAACGAGCGCGGGCAAAGGGGGTTGGCTGGGGTTTGGTAGGGGTAGGGTGCGGGCAGCGGGTTACAGCGCTGCCCGCGCGGCTTTTGGTGGCAGTCACAAAGCCGCGTTCCGCCCAACTTCGCAACAGCCGTTGCGATTTGCCAACGTCTGTTGCTAACTAATTGATATGTATGACGTAAGTGTAGAAAACGCTTGCATGATGCAGTGCGACGCATGTAGCTTCGTTGTTATCCGCTTTAGGATCGTGCCGCACTGGGGCGCGCCCGCGAGGAAAGTTCCAGAGCTAAAGACCGGTGCAGTAAGGGTGAAAGTCCCCCAGGACCCGGGAACCCCATCAATCTTTGGTTTCCGGAGAGTCCCAAATGACCACAACCCCACCTCCGCAACTCTGCGGCCACGTCGAAGCTGCGGCGCGTCTTGGCATTACCCCGGCGACCTTGCGCTGTTGGCGCTGCAAGGGAAAAGGTCCGAAGTACATCAAGTTTGGTGCGTCACGCGCTTCCGGTGTCGCGTACTACGTCGAAGACATTGACGCTTGGCTTGCAGAGCGCAAGTACAGCAGCACGACCGAGCATTCGGAGGCGGTGCGAGCTGCGGGGCTTGAAGCTGGACGCTACCGCACGGTGCCCAACCTCCCTATCACCCCGCCGTGGGTGAAGCCGGAACCCGTGCAGCCGGTCGCTTGAACGTGCTTCAAGAGGGGCACAGCGGCATGGCGTTGTTAACGCGGGCCTTTTGGACTGTACCCATGCACCGCGTGAGGAATGCGTCAGATCCACACAGAATAAGACCGGGCGCTGCAACACGCCCGGTCTCAAAGTCAGATAGAAAGCATTTGAACATGCGTACCATACCAAACCCTGCCCCTCGGGGCAACGTTCTGCACTCCGACCGTTTGGGGGTGCAGCATGGTTGAAATACCATATCACGATGGCAAGCCCGCATGGCTCGCTGAAGCGCGACAGCGCAAGCAGGTAGAACCGGAGTTCGCTGATCCTCTGGTCTTGGAGAGAACCGAGCTTAGTCTGCCCGTAGCGCAGGGACCCGCGTTGGACTGGCCTCCCGGCTTGGCGGGCGCGCTAGCGAGCGAAATCTTTCACCACTCCATGCGCCCGGTAAAGGAAATTGCTATCGCCACTGCGCTCGCAATTCTTGCTGGGGTCTGTGGACGTAGCTGGAACACCCATACAGGCACGGGCCTCAACCTTTACATCGCACTCGTCGCGCGAAGCGCTGTCGGTAAGGAAGCCATAGCTGATGCGGTTCAAGTTTTGTTGGGAGCTGCCCTTCAAAAGGGGGCTATCAGCGCCCCGAACTACTTCACCTTCAACAGCATGGCTTCAGGTCAGGGCTTGATGCGGTTCATGTCGGAGAACCCTTGCGTGCTGCATGTATCGGGCGAGTTTGGTCATGATATTCAATTCATGGCGACCGATAAAACCGGACCCCATGCTACGCTTAGACAGAACATGACCAAGCTTTACCACAAGTCCGGTGCAGCCTCTATTGCCGGTGGGATCAACTACTCGAATACCGATTCCAACATCTACATTGCGGGAGCCGCGAGCTACAGCATTATTGGTGAAACGACTCCGGGGACGTTTTACGAGGCTTTGAACGGCAAGATGATGAGCGACGGCTTTATGTCCCGCTTCATTGTGATCGACTACATGGGACCAAGGCCACCCGAGAACGAGAGCCGAACTGCATTTTCGGAAGGTGCGCTCGATTGGTTTATGCAGTTGGTTCTGCAAGCGGGGCAGAATGCTAGCCGCGACCCGACGCCCGTCACCCCAGAACCCGACGCCTTAGCACTGCTGAAAGCGTTCAACGTGGAGTGTGATCGGCATGTGAACGCAACGGACGACGAGAGCCGCAGGCAGATGTGGAACCGGGCGCAGTTGAACGCGTTGAAGGTGGCTGGGCTGCTGGCGGTTGCTGATAACCACATCACGCCAGTCATCAAGCAGGCTCAAGCGGACTGGGCGATTAAGCTGGTGGTGCGGAACATTGGGGAAATGACGAAGCGGCTTGATGGCGGTGACGTTGGGGCCGGGGACGACGCACGTGAGCGCAAGCTGGTCACGATCCTCAAGGAGTACATGGTTAACCTGGTACCTGCGAGTTACAAGGTTCCCGATGCAATGCGGCAGAACAGCCTTGTCCCCAGGAACTACCTCGTGATCCGGACCAAGCAAGTTGCAGCGTTCTACACCCACAAGCTAGAGGGGGTTCGCGCGTTGGACGACACCATAGCTTCCATGATTGCTAGGGTCAGGACCCATTGATCTTGCGCTGGCAGCGTGATTCAGCCTCCACAAG
>CAZORV010000127.1:0-9210 GCA_964582215.1 uncultured Frigidibacter sp. | reverse complement strand
ACTCGCTTTCCGACAGGGTCGCCGTCGTGCCGCTGCAGACGGTGGCGCGGCCCACCCGGTTGCTCGGCTGATGGCAGATCGGCGGACCCAGCATGTAGAGCGGGTCGAGGAAGTCGAAGGCGTCGCCGGCCATCGCTCAGCCGTCGCCGGCCACCTCGGTCGCGCGGTAGGCGTAGTCCTTCGTCGCGAAGTAGCCCGGATCATCCTGGCTGTCGCCCAAGGTGATCGTGACCGGCCGGTGGATGCGAGATAGTCCGCCAGAGTCATGGGCCGATCGCCCGTCACCCTCTCGACATCGGCGCTGACCGGCGCCATGACACCCGAGGCGATCGCCGTGTAGGTGCTGACCCAGGCGTCCACCTGCCAGTCGGGCGCCCCAAATGACGCGCGGGAAGCGTACGCTCGTCGATGCCCGGAAGCAGCGGGGCCTTTCTGCGGGGTGCGCACGGGGAGGCGCTGCGCGATGCCGCGCTCGGCGAGGTCCCGGGCGACGAACGCGCCCAGCACGCCGGTCGCACCCGTCACCGCGACGGGAGAGATGTCGTTCATGGACGTCCCTTCACGAGGATCAGGGCCATTCTATGCTGCCCACCCAAGGCGCGGCCTAGCGCGTCGAGGCCGGCGTCCGCGGCCAGCGGGACGGAGAAGGCGCGGGAGCGCAGATTGTCGGGAAACTGGATACCGTGGATTGACACGGATGAGCCGCGACCGCTCCAGGACGAGCCGAGCGAGATCCGGTGGGTACCCGTCCTCCCTTTGTGACGAGCATCCGTTACTCGGGGCCGCGCGACGCGCTTCGGGCCCGCCCGCCCTACAGACGAAGCGTGTCGATGAGGGCGGACAGTGCGGGCGACTGCTGCCGGCGGCTCGGATAGTAGAGAAAGTACCCGGGGAACGGCGAACACCAGTCCTCGAGCACGCGTACCAGCGCCCCGTTCGCGATCTGCGGCTCCACGTACTCTTCGAAGGAAAACGTCAGACCCAAGCCATCGACGGCGGCGCGAATCATGAGGTCCGCATCATCGACGATCAAGGGGCCGTTCACATCCACGACCAGGGTCTCACCGCCTTTCTCGAACTCCCATTGGTAGGGCCGCGGGGAGCCGCCGCGCAGGTTGATGCATTCGTGGTTCGGGAGATCGTGCGGCGAGTTCGGCTTGGGGTGCGACGCGAAGTACTCCGGCGACGCCACGACCGCCAGGCGCTGGTCGCGAGACACGCGCACCGCCACCATGTCGCGTTGGATCGATTCGCCGAGGTGGATACCGGCGTCAAACCCCTCGGCGACCAGTTCCGTTCGTCCCTGCTGCGTGGTCGCAATCTCGAGGACGATGTCCGGAAATCGGCGATTGAACGGCACCAGCTTGGGTCCGAGCACCATGGTGGCGGCGAGGGGTGTGACCAGCAACCGGAGGCGTCCAGCCGGCCGCTCGCGTAGCCCGACGATCTGATCGAGGACGGATTCGACTTCGCCAAGCGCGGGACCCAGCCGACTGATGAGCTGCTGGCCGGAGTCGGTCGGCGACACGCTGCGTGTGGTCCGCGCGAGGAGCCGAACGCCGAGCCGTTCCTCCAGTCCGCGGACGGCATGGCTCACCGCCGACCGCGACACGCCGAGCCGTTTCGCCGCCTTCGTGAAGCTCCGGTCCTCCGCGACCGTGAGGAACGCCGCCAGGACGTTCAGGTTGTCGAGCCGCATTGGTGAATGGTACTCACATCCCCATCCACATTCGCCGCTCTACCCAAGCCGGCCCTCGCGCGATACCTTGTTCCCCGGGAGTGTCGTCGACGAAGCACTCCGGCCGTTCCCCGGACAGGTGGTGCCATGCCCATGCCGAGCTGCCAGTGAGTGCCGTCCAGACCTGCTGCTCTTGCACCAGCCGCGTCCGAGCCACTTCGAGCGGACGCTCGACGCGTATCGTGCGCTCGAGGCGCTGCTCGCCGGCGGCCAGGTCCGGGCGATCGGCGTCAGCAACTTCATGCCCGAGTACCTCGAGACCGGCGTGCGTGGTGGACCCGATCCGGACACTATTACCCTCGAAACCTACGGCATGCCGATACCGGAGGCGTGAAGAGCATGAAGCGTGAACGGATCGTGGACGAACGCGTAGGTCAAGACACTGGCGAGCCCATGACAGAGCGAGTCGGACACCGAAGGGAAGAAGGGGTGGCGCGGACTTCACGTCTCGCTCTGGCGTGGCTGCTCGCCTTCGCCGCGGGCTGCGCCGCGCCACCGACGCCGCCGGCGGGCAGCCCGGCCGCCGCTCTGGCCATCAAGGAGCAGGGTAGCTTCGCCGTCGGCGGGACGGCCGCCCGCACTCCTGGCACCTACGACAACAACAACCCCACCGCCGCCGGGCAGACCTTCCACGGCGATCATCTGTACGCGTTTTACCAGATCCCGCAGAACCCCAAAGCGCTGCCGATCGTCATGCTGCACGGCGCCTTCCAGTCGGGGCGCAGCTGGGAGACCACGCCGGACGGCCGGGAAGGCTTCCAGACCATCTTCCTGCGCCGCGGCTTCCCGGTCTATCTCGTCGATCAGCCGCGTCGCGGCCGCGCAGGCAATAGCACGGTCGCGACCGCGATCGAGCCCACACCGCTCGATCAGCTCTTCTTCGACCAGTTTCGGATCGGCAAGTGGCCGAACTACTTCGACAACGTCCAGTTCGATCGGAAGCCGGAGACACTCGATCAGTTCTTCCGTTCGGTCACGCCGAACACCGGCCCCTACGATGCCGGGCTGATCGCGGACGCCGTGTCCGCGCTGTTCGCGAAGACCGGTCCGGGCATCCTCTTCACCCACTCGCAGGGCGGCGGACCCGGATGGCTCACCGCGATCAAGACGCCTGACGTCAAGGCGATCGTCGCCTTCGAGCCTGGCAGCGGCTTCATCTTTCCGGCTGGTGAACTGCCTCCCGCCATGCCGAGCGCCGCCGGGACGTTGTCGCCCGAGGCCGTGCCCCTGGCGGAGTTCCAGAAGCTCACCCGCATCCCGATCGTCATCTACTACGGCGACAATTTTCCGGTCGAGCCGACCACGGAGCGCGGACAGGACAACTGGCGGGTCCGGCTCGCCATGGCCCGGCTCTGGGTCGACGCCGTCAACAAGCGTGGCGGCGATGCCCAACTCGTACGTCTTCCGGACGTCGGCATTCGCGGCAACACGCACTTCCTGATGTCCGACTTGAACAACGTCCAGATCGCCGACCAGGTCTCGCAGTTCCTCGCCGGGAAGAAGCTGGATTGATAGGAGGTCGGAGATGAGCAATGACGTCCTCACCCACACGAGACGCGAGTTCCTGGAGAGCTCGACGCTTGTCGTCTCAGGGGCAATCTTAGGAGTGTCCGCCATGACACAGGCCGCCGGTGCTGCTGCGAACAATCCGTTCGCGCTCGTCTATCGTGGCGCCATCACGAAGAACGAGCCGGGCAAGGTCAACATTCACCCGGTCACCTACAAGCTCAACGGCGTGGAGATCGTCGCCAACGTCTACACCCCGGCCAACTACGATCCGCGGCAGAAGACTCCCGCGATCGTCGTCGCACACCCGAATGGGGGGATCAAGGAACAGGTCGCGGGCTTGTACGCCCAGCGCCTGGCCGAACAGGGCTACGTCACGATCACGGCCGATGCCGCGTATCAAGGCGGTAGCGGCGGCTCGCCGCGCAGCGTGGACAAACCGGCATACCGCATCGAGGACGTCCACGGCATGGCTGATTTCGTCACCCGCTATCCGGGCGCCGATCCCGCACGTCTGGGGCTGTTCGGCATCTGCGGCGGCGGTGGCTACTCGTTGGCGGCGGCGAAAGTCGACAAGCGTTTCAAGTCGCTGGCGACGCTCAGCATGTTCAACTCCGGGCGGGTGCGCCGCAACGGCTTCGCGGATTCGCAGCTGGCGACCATCCAGGAGCGGCTGCGGCAGGCCTCCGACGCCCGCGCCCAGGAAATGGCCGGCGGCCCCATTCGGTATGCCGGGGATGCCGACATGACGGATGCGGAGATCGCGGCGCTGCCGTTCGAGATGTATCGCCAGGGGTACGAGTACTACTGGAGGACCCACGCGCACCCCAACTCGACGTTCAAGTACACGATGAGCAGCTTGCTCGACCTGATGCGGTGGGATGCCACCGACCAGATCGAGCTGATCGAGCAGCCGCTGCTGATGATGGCCGGCAGCAAGGCCGACAGCCTGTACATGACCGAGGACGCGTTCGCCAAGGCCGTTGGCGCGAAGGACAAAGAGCTGTTCACGATCGATGGCGCGACCCATATCGAGACCTACTGGGTCCCCCAGTACGTGGACGCGGCGATGGGCAAGCTGAAGCCATTCTTCGCGCGCACGCTCTAGCCGAGTCCATTTGAGTGATGAGGGCCGGGATGATGTTCGCTGGTGTGGCCGTTGGCTGGTGCTCAGCCGTCGCGGCGATCGTCGCGTCGCAGTCGTCGACCGCCGGGAGCACGCCGCCGGCGCGACACCTGCGCGTCACCGACAGCGTGGGCGACCTCTTGGCGAATCCGGCCTTCGCGGGCTTCGGACGACTGCTGTTGCCGTGGGACGACCGCACCTACGACACCACCATGCCGATCAGGGATGTCGGTGCCCTCCTCCCGTACCACACGCACGTGGACCCCACGGTCGTCGTCTCAGCGCTCAATCGCCTCATCGACGATGCGAGCGCGGGCCGGACAGTCTTCTACGACATCTACACCGACGCGGAGAAGGACGCGGAACCCTCACGCCGCGACACCGGCGTGTTCTTCGTGAGGGGCACGCCTGGCGCTCCGTTTGCCATCGTCGCGCCCGGTGGCGGGTTCGCCTACGTGGGATCGCTGCACGAGGGCTTCCCCTACGCCGTCGAGATCAGCGCTCGCGGCTACAACGTCTTCGTCTTGAGATACCGCGCGGGCCGGGGCGGCAGGCTCGCCACCGAGGACCTGGCCGCCGCGCTGTCGTACGTCATGCGGACCGCGGGCGCGCTCGGCGTGGCGACGGCTGGCTATTCGCTGTGGGGCAGCTCCGCGGGCGCGAGGATGGCCGCGGCGATCGGCTCCCATGGCACTGCGCCCTTCGGCGGCCCGGCCCAGCCTAGGCCATCGGCCCTCGTCCTCCTCTATACGGGTCATTCGGATCGCGCCGCCACGGAGCCGCCCACGTTCGTGGCGGTGGGTGACGCCGATGGCATCGCCCCTCCCTCCGTGATGGAACGGCGCGTGGCGGCGTTGCGTCGAGCCGGGACCGACGTCGAGTATCACGTATACCGGGGCGTCGGGCACGGGTTCGGCCTTGGCGTCGGCACCAGCGCCGAGGGATGGATCGCGGACGCCGTTCGCTTCTGGGCACGACAGATTGCGCACGAGCCCGCCCACTCGGACGCACCAGCGGTCTTCGGAGGGCAACCATGAACCTCTCGACGGCATTGGTCGCGGCGATCACGCTCTTCGCCTCGGCATCGACGAACGCCCAGCCGATCGAAATCACGCGCGGTGGTTCTCGACACACCCAGGCGGCGCCGGCGGACAACTTCACGGGTGGCGTTCGCGTGGAGACGCTATTCGAGGCGCTCGACCCGTCGGACGCCAGCGGCGGGTCCGTCACGTTCGAGCCGGGCGCCCGCACGGCCTGGCACTCGCATCCTCGGGGCCAGATCCTGATCGTCACCGCCGGCACAGGCCGCGCGCAGCGCTGGGGTGACCCCGTCGAGGAGATTCGACAGGGAGACGTGGTCAGAATCCCCGCCGGCCAGAAGCACTGGCACGGGGCGTCCCCGCGGGCATCGATGACGCACATCGCGATCACCGAACATCGGGACGGCACGAGGGTGCAGTGGATGGAACCGGTGAGCGATGCGCAGTACGACGCGGCGCCGACGCCGGAGGAGTCCCCGCGTCAGCCTCGAGCCTCCGGTCAGCCGCAGGGCACCGCGAGACCGTCGGGGCCCCTGCAGCAGAAGGTCGCTCCAGGTCTGGCGGCGCTGACCGACGAGGTGCTGTTCGGCGACGTGTGGAGGCGTCCGGAGTTGCCGCCTCGCGACCGCAGCCTCGTGACGATCACGGCCCTGATCGCGACGAGACAGCCCGGACCGCTTGCCGGCCACCTCGGACGAGCGCTCGACAACGGTGTACGGCCGGGCGAGGCATCCGGTGTTCTGGCGCACCTGGCGGTGTACTGCGGGTGGCCCAGCGCGGTCGCGGCGCTGGACGCCTACGATCAGGTCTACACCGCGCGGAAGGTCGACACCGGGGCACTGGGTGCCGCGGGCCAACGCCTTTCCCCACCCGGGTCGGACGCGGCACGGGCCGGGTCGATGAACGAGGCCTTGGGGACCGTCGCGCCGAAGTTCGTGCAGCTCACCAACGAGGTGGTCTTCGGCGACCTGTGGCAACGCCCCGATCTCACGCTGCGGGATCGAAGCCTGGTCACGATCGCGGCAGTTGCCGCGATGGGTGACGACGACCAGCTCGAGGTCTACGTGCGCCGCGGGCTCGAGAGCGGCCTGACTCGCGCGCAGATCACGGAGGCGTTGACCCACCTGGGCTTCTACGCCGGTTGGCCGAAGGCGAGCAAGGCACTGGCTGTCTTCGCGCGCCTGGGGGAGCGCTGAGGCGACGAATTCATAGGGAGCAGTCCTGGATGAGCAGGCGCCATGTCATTTCGCTCATGGTCCTGGGTTCGGCGATGGGCGCCATCGCGGCGGTGGCGCGGTCCGGGTCGCCCGCTCTCGTGCGCGTCGATACAGGACAGGTCCAGGGCGTCGTCGCCGACGGGGTCGTGTCGTTCAAGGGCATTCCCTTTGCCGCTCCGCCGGTTGGCGAGTTGCGGTGGCGCCCGCCGCAGCCGCCGGTTGCCTGGACGGGCGTTCGCCAGGCGGCGGAGTTTGGCCCGAGCTGCATGCAGGGATTCGGCGGTCCGCCGGCTGGCGCGCGTGGAGCCACGCCGCCGGGTTCTCCATCCGCTCCCGCTCCGCCACCGGCGGCCGTAGCGCCCCCGGCTCCGTCGGAGGACTGCCTGTACGTCAACGTGTGGCGTCCAGAAGATCAAGCGGCGCGGAGCCTCCCGGTCATGGTGTGGATCCACGGCGGTGGGTTCGTCGGGGGATCGAGCTCATCGCCCATGACGACGGGCGTCGCCATCGCCAGGCAGGGCGTGGTCCTCGTCAGCTTCAACTATCGCGTCGGCCGCTTCGGCTTCTTCGCGTTTCCCGCGTTGACGAGCGAGCGTCCAGAGGAGACCAAGGCCAACTACGCGTACATGGACCAGATCGCCGCGCTGCGGTGGATCAAGCGGAACATCTCGGCCTTTGGCGGCGATCCCGGCAACGTCACCATCTTCGGCGAATCGGCCGGGGGCGTCTCGGTGCACAGCCTACTGGCCTCGCCGCAGGCGCGCGGCTTGTTCCACAAGGCGATCGTCCAGTCCGGCGGCGCCCGCGACGGGGTGCTGACCGCGCGCCCGCTGCGCGGCGACGGCGCCGATCCGAACTACCCGGTATCAGGCGAGACCCTCGGTGTCACCTTTGCTCGATCCATGGGCATCGACGGCACGGACGCGGCCGCCCTGGCCGAACTGCGGGCGCTCAGCGCTGAACAGGTCCTGCGTGGCGCTCCTCCTCAGCCGGGCGCCGCGAGCGCTCCGCCTGTCGAGACCACGCCCATTCTCGACGGCAAGCTCGTCACGGAAACGGCGGAGGCGTCGTACAAGGCGGGAAGGCAAGCGCACGTTCCGCTGCTGCTCGGCAGCAACAGCGCCGACACCGCGGGAAACCGGATCCGCGCCCGTACGAAGGAGGAGCTGTTCGCCCGCTACGGGCAGTGGACCGACGAGGCGAAGACGGCGTACGACCCCGATGGCTCGACGGACCTCGCCGTGCTCGTTGCGAGAGCCAACGACGACTATGGCCAGGCCGAGCCCGCGCGGTTCGCGGCGAACGCCTTCGCTGCCAGCGGCTCACCCGTGTTCCTCTACCGCTTCTCGTACGTCCAGAGTGGGCGGCGCGAGCAGCTCCGCGCCGGCGCTCCGCACGCGAGCGAAATTCCATTCGTCTTCGGCACCCTGATGGCGCCACCCGGCACGACGCTGACGACGGAAGATCGGGAGGTTTCGCGGTTGGCGCACGCTTACTGGCTGAACTTCGCCAGAACCGGCGACCCGAACGGTGCGCGGCTGCCTCCGTGGCCGCGTCACGACCCAGGCAAGGATGCGATCTTCGACTTTCGGCCCGACGGCTCCGCCGCCGCCGGCCCGGATCCACGCAAGGCGCGGCTCGACGTGACGCAGAAGGCGACCGAGTCCGGCAAGCGATCCGATCCGTGAGGACGAGGCGTGCGCGCGGGTCTGCGGACCTGGAGCTCACCACGTGCGTAGCGCCCAGGTCGCGAGGCAACCTCAACCGTTCCTCGACGATGTTCACCATGGCGATCGTGGAAACGCCCGCCGCCCTGGGCGCCATCATTGTCGGCAACCGACAGTCCGTGGACTCCCGATCCGACGGCCTCGACGACGCCGGTGCCCTCGTGACCCAGGACCACCGGCTGCGGCACCGGGTACCATTGATCGCGAATGATGGCATCGGTGTGGCAGACGCCGGTGGCGACGATTCTCACTCTCACCTCATCTGCGCGCGGATCGTCGACCTCGAGCTCGCGAAGCTGTAGATCGACGTTCGGCGCAGCAGCCACGGCTGCTCTCTTCTTCACGGCATGCCTCCTTCGGCGTCTCGAAGCGAAACACGGCGCGGCAGCGTACGAACGAACGCTACTACGCCTGAAAGAGAACGACATGAGCCAACCAGAGACAAAGAAAGACGTCACCGTGGTCGTGGGGGCCGGCGGAATCGGCCAGGCGATCGCGCGGCGCATCAGCAGCGGCCGGCACATCCTGGTGGCCAACCACACCCAGGCGTCGGCCGACGCCGCGGCGAAGGTGCTGGAAGGCGCGGGCTTCGAGACCACGGCCATGCAGGCCGACATCTCCGAGCGCGCCGCGGTCCAGGCGGTCGTGCGCAAGGCGCAGGCGCTCGGACCGATCGTGGCGCTGGTGCAGGCGGCGGGCGTTTCACCCAGCCAGGCGCCGATCGAGTCGATCCTCAAGGTCGATCTCTACGGCACCGCGGTATTGCTGGAGGAGTTCGGCAGGGTGATGGCCGAAGGCGGGTCGGGCGTGGTGATCTCGTCGCAATCGGGCTATCGCATGCCCGCACTGACCGCCG
>CAZORV010000126.1:1549-9274 GCA_964582215.1 uncultured Frigidibacter sp. | reverse complement strand
ACCGTTCCAGAATATGCACGACGAATTCCATCGGCGTGTAATCGTCGTTCAGCAGCAATATCTTGTAAAGCGGTGGCCGCTGGGTCTTGGGCCGGGTTTTCGTGACGACCGAGGCGTCGCTGTCCGCGCCGTCGCGCGGGCCGGACAGGGTGAAGGGAAGACGCGCCAAAGGGTCAAAGCTCCTGCAGGAATCGGCCGGGGACGGATCGCCAGTATATTCGTCTGGCGATATGAGGAAAGAGTTGCAATCATACACCCCCCGGCCCTCAAGGAACAGACCAGAGATGCCCCGCTTTGCCGCCATCGGTTTTGACGCTGACGACACGCTCTGGCACAATGAGCGGGCCTTCCGCATGACCCAGGCGCGCTTCGCCGAACTTCTGGCCGATTATGTCGAGGAGGGTCAGCTTCGCGACCGGCTGATCGCCGCCGAGCGGCGCAACCTCGGGCACTACGGCTTTGGCGTCAAAGGCTTTGTCCTGTCGATGATCGAGACGGCGATCGAGGTGACGGGCGAACGGGTCGGGGCCTCGGTCATCGCCGAGCTGATCCGTGCGGGCCAGGAGATGCTGGCCCATCCGATCGAGCTTTTGCCCGGCGCGCAGGCGGCGGTCGAGGCGCTGGCGGCGAGCCATCCGCTGATCCTGATCACCAAGGGCGACCTTCTGGATCAGGAACGCAAGCTGGCGCAGTCGGGCCTTGGCGATCTGTTCCGGGCCGTCGAGATCGTGTCGGACAAGACCCCGCCGGTCTATGAGGCGATCTTCGCCCGCCATGGTCAGGGGGCGGCGGCGGGGCTGATGGCGGGAAATTCGCTGAAGTCCGACGTTCTGCCGATGATCGCCGCAGGCGGCTGGGGCGTCCATGTCCCCCATGACCTGACCTGGGCGCTGGAACATGCCCTGCCGCCGGCGGACGAGCCACGCTTTCACGAACTGACCGCGATCGGGCTGTTGCCCGCGCTGGTCGCGGGACTGGAAGGCTGAGGTGGTCACCGGGAACGGTTCCCATGAGGGGGGCCGCTCCTCCGCACGGAGATCGGTTTGTCCCGCTGGGCGCGGCGTCGGAGAAGGCGGTCACGGGGTCCCAGTCGGCAGGGGCAAGCGACCCTGCCGCCATGGTCCGGTCCCACAAGCACCGCCCGGTCGCCCCAAGCGACCGGGCAGCGCCTGCCCCTCCCGGGGGGCTGGCGCTATGCGCCATCCGGGGCAGGTGCTGCCCACTTTTGTGTGGGCCGCAGCGGTCTCCGGGAGACGTTTCCGAGCGAGCGTGGCCGCTCTTCCACCGGAAGATCAGTCTTTCCCGCTCAGCGCGGCGTGGGGGAAAGGGCCAGCACCGTCTCAGCCGGCAGGGGCCATCGCCCCTGCCGTCACCGAACGATGCCGCCCGAACCGCCCGGTCGCCCAAAGCGACCGGGCAGCGCCTGCCCCTCCCGGGGGGCTGGCGCTTCGCGCCGCCCCGGGGCAGGCACTGCCCTCTGTTCTTGCGCGCTGAGGCGGCCCCCGGCAGACGTATCCACGTGAGCGGGGCCGCTCTTCCACCGGAAGATCGGCTTGTCCCGCTCAGCCCGGCGTCTCGGGATTTGACCCCACCGTCTCGGTCGGCAGGGGCAAGCGACCCTGCCGTCCCGCGCCATTCCCGCCCACATCGCCCGGTCGCCCAAAGCGACCGGGCAGCGGGGTTGAGGCGGTCCCGGGGAGAGGTTCCCACATGAGCGGGGCCGCTCTTCCACCGGAAGATCGGCTTATCCCGCTCAGCCCCGCCGCGCAGCCGATGTTGCGGAGGCCGCGGACCCTGACCACAACATATAGAAATTCACACCCGACGGGCGACCTTCCGTCGCCCGAGCTTCCCCCCCAAACCCATTGAAGAAAAAGCTGTTTTCGCCATCGCCGCCCTGTGCTATCCTTGCGGCAAATCAGAATAACCGGGCAAACTCCGGGACGAGGCAGTAGGCAGTGACGACGAAATCAGCCCTTATCCGGCGGTGCATCCGGGATATTTCCATGTCCGCGATCATGGTTCTGGCCATGGCGCTGACCGCGTCGCGCCTGATGGCCGCGCCTTACGCCGACTATGTGATCGACGCCCGCACCGGCGAGGTCCTGCATCAGACCAACGCCAACACCCGGCTGCATCCCGCCTCGCTGACCAAGATGATGACGCTTTACATCGCCTTTCAGGCGATCGAGCATGGCGAGATCTCGCTGGACACGATGGTGACGATCAGCAAGCACGCCGCCTCGATGCCGCCGTCGCGGCTGGGGCTGCGGCCCGGGCAGCGGATTGCGCTGCGCTATCTGATCCGCGCGGCGGCGGTCAAATCCGCCAATGATGCGGCATCTGCCATCGGCGATGCGATCGAGGGCTCGCACACCGCATTTGCCAAGCGGATGACCGAGACGGCCCGGGCGATGGGCATGACCAGGACCACCTTCCGGAACGCCAATGGCCTGACCGCCAACGGGCATCTGTCGACGGCGCATGACATGACGCTGCTCGGCCGCCGTCTGTTCTACGATTTTCCCCAATATTACGGCATCTTCTCGCGCCGGACGGCGGACGCCGGGATCGCGCAGGTCTCGTCCACGAACCGCCGGTTTCTGGACAGCTACGAGGGCGCGGACGGGATCAAGACCGGCTATACCGCCCCGGCCGGCTTCAACCTTGTCGCCTCGGCCCAGCGCGGCAACAAGCGCATCATCGCCACGGTCTTCGGCGGCACCTCGACCGCCCAGCGCAATGCCCGGGTGGCCGAACTTCTCGACCTTGGCTTCGGCAAGGCGCCGAACCGGGCGCGGGAAACCCCGCCGCCCGCCATCGCCTATAACGGCGATGCGGCCGAGCCGGATGAAGATGTCGTCGCCGAAGTGATTGCCGCCAATGTCGATCCGTCGGTTCCGGCGGCCGGCAAAGTGCTGCGCCTGAACATGGCGGTCGCCCAAAGCCCCCGCCCGCTTGCCCGCCCCGCCGGTCCGCAACCGGCCGGCACGCAGGCGCTGACGCCGACCGAAGAGGCCGACGCCGCCATCGCCAGTGACGCGGCCGACTTGGCCGAGGCGACCGACACGCTGATGGCGTCGATGAGCGGCTCGATCGAGGCGGCGCTGGCCGAGGCCAATGAAGAGCCGGTCTTCGAACAGACCGCGACCCCGCAGCCCGAAACGCTGGCGATGGTCGCGCCCGAGCCCGCAGCCGATCCGGCCGCTGATCCGGCCACCGAGCCGGCCACCGACGCGCCGGGAACCGAAGCGGTCGCGCTTCTGGACGCCAGCGCCATGGCACCGGCAGAGACGCCACGCCCGCTTGCCCGCCCCGCGGGCCTTGCACCGGCCGGCACCGAGGCGCCGGCCGCCGAAGCGGCCGTGGCGACCCCCGCCCCGGCGCCCGAGCCGATGATCACCCCGCCCGCCGCGACGGATGCCGCGGCGCCGCTGGAGATTGCCGCCCTTCCCGAGCCGATTCTGGACGTGGCACCCGCGGCCGGCGATGCGGCCCCGGGCACCACGCCGATCGCGGACGCCGACCCGGGACTGGCCGACGCCATCGTCCTGACCCCGCCCAAGCCGGCCAGGAAGACCGCCCCCGCGGATGAGACGGTCGTCGCCGATGCCACGACGATCGAGCCCGTCGCCGAGGATCTGGAGATCGTCACCCGCGTCTCGACCTCGGGCGGGCGCGAATGGGGGATCAACGTCGGCTCTTTCCCCTCGCGCTACAATGCCGAGCGGGAATTGCTGCGCACGGCGCTGGTCGAAATGTCGACGCTGAACGACGCCCTGCGCAAGGTGACCAGCCGCAAGGGCGCGTTCGACGCGAACTTCGTCGGCCTGACCGAGGAAAGCGCCAACCTCGCCTGCAAGCGGCTGAGCGCGCGCGGGACGGACTGCAAGGTGCTGAACCCGGCGGGGTAAGCGCCGGGGGACAGGTTGAAGGGGAGGCGCTGCCTCCCCCGACCCCTCCGGGATATTTTCAAAGAGAAGAAGCGGCAGGTCAGGGTTTCGGACGGTCGTCCCAGTCGCGGCTGAGGATGCGCTGGCTGTCGCCGTCGGGGTCGTCGTACTGGCGTGATTTCAGGGTCCAGAGGAAGGCCACAAGGCCGAGCGCGCCGAGGAAAAGCGAGACGGGTATCAGGATCGCAAGCATGTCCATCCGGGGAGATCCTATTTCAGGCGGAGCGCGTTCAGCGTGACGGTCAGGGACGAGGTCGACATGGCAAGGGCTGCGATCAGCGGCGTGGCGAGGCCCGCAAGCGCCACCGGGACCGCAACGGCATTGTAGGCCAGCGACAGGGCGAAGTTCTGCTTGATCCGGCGGCGGGCGAGGACGGCGATGCGCCGCGCCTCGGCGATCGGTTCTAGGGTCGGACCAAGCAGCACGATGTCCGAGGCGACCCGCGCCGCATCAAGCGCCGAGGCGGGCGAGATCGAGACATGGGCGGCGGCCAGCGCCACCGTGTCGTTCAGCCCGTCGCCGACCATCAGCACCCGCGCACCGCCCCCGGTCAGGGCCGCGATACGGGCGGCCTTTTCGGCGGGCAGCACCTCGCTTTGCCAGTCGGTGATGCCGAGGGTCCGGGCCAGTGCCGCGACCGGCGCTGCCGCGTCGCCCGAAAGCAGCGTCACGCCGATGCCGGCCGCGCGAAGGGCCGTGACCAGTTCGGCGGCGCCGGGGCGGAGCCGGTCGGTGAAGGTCAGCGGGATTGCGGGGCTGGTGCCGGTCTGCAGGAAGGTCGCGGGCTGATCGGCGGCGGTGGCGCCGACCCAGGCGGCGCGGCCCAGCCGGACCGCCCGGCCCTGCCAGCGCGCCTCGACCCCGTAGCCCGCGCGTTCCGACAGCGCCTCGACCGGCGCGGGCGTGATCCCGCGCTGGCGGGCGGCGGCTGCGAGGGCGCGGGAAAGCGGGTGGGACGATGCCCCGGCCAGTGCCGCGGCCAGCGCCAGATCGGCGGGGCAGAGCTGGTCGAGGTTCGCGGGTTCGGGCGCGCCCATGGTCAGGGTGCCGGTCTTGTCGAAGACGACATGGGTAACCTCGGCCAGACGTTCCAGCGCCGTCCCGTCCTTGATGAGGAGCCCCTTGCGGAAGAGCCGCCCCGAGGCCGAGGTCACGACCGAGGGGACCGCGAGCGCCAGCGCGCAGGGGCAGGTGATGATCAGGACCGCCGCCGCCACATTGACCGCCAGCCGCACATCGCCCCCGGTCCGGATCATCCAGCCGGCGAACGCGGACAGCGCCAGCAGGTGAACCGCCGGCGAATAGCGCCGCGCCATCCGGTCGGCCAGCGTCATGTAACGGTTGCGGGCGCTTTCGGCGACGGCGACCAGATCGGCCATCCGGTGAAGCGAGCTGTCGCGCCCGGCCGCCGTGACGCGCAGGGTCAGGGGCCCGGTCAGGTTGACCTCGCCTGCGCTGACGTTCGTGCCCGGCCCGGCCCAGACGGGCAGGGTTTCTCCGGTCAGAAGCGAGCGGTCAAGTTCGCTGACGCCGGTTTCGACCAAGCCATCGACGGGCATCCGGCCACCCGGGCGGACCAGAACCCGGTCGCCCGCCGCGACCTCGGCCACCGGGACAAGCCGTTCCTGACCGTCCACCAACAGGACCGCGCGCGGCACCTCGAGTGCGGCCAGTTCCTCGGCCGCCGAACGGGCGGCGGCGCGGCTTTGATAATCAAGATAGCGCCCGGCCAGAAGAAAGAAGCAAAGCGAGACGGCGGCGTCGAAATAGGCATGTTCGCCCCCCTTGATCGTCTCGAACAGCGAGATCGACGAGGAGAGGATCAGTGCCAGCGAGATCGGCACATCCATCCCCAGCCTGCGGGCCTTCAGCGCGGCGAGTGCCGACTGAAAGAACGGCTGGCCCGCGAAGACCAGCGTCGGCAGGGCGATCATCGCGCTGATCCAGTGGAAAAGGTCGCGGGTCGCGGCCTCGGCGCCCGACCAGACCGCCACCGACAGAAGCATGATGTTCATCATCGAAAACCCGGCGACGCCGAGCCGCATGAGAAGGTCGCGCCCGCGTCGGTCGCTTTCGGTGGTGCTGAGAAGGCCCGGGTCAAGTTCGTGGGCCGGGTAGCCCGCGGCGGCCAGCGCCCCGGTCAGGTGATGGGGCAGAACCTCGGGCCGGGCCGTGACCTGCACGCGCCGCATCGTCAGGTTGACGCGCGCGGACAGGACCCCGGGCAGGGCCGACAGCCGTCGTTCTATGGTCGAGATGGCGGCGGCGTCGGTCGCCGTCGGGACTGACAGGACGATGCCGGTGGCTGCCGCCCGTCTGCGGCTTTCGGCCAGCATCTCGGTCGCGGGCAGGGCCACGCAGGCCGGGCAGGCCGCCAGAGACGGGCTTTCGGTCAGGCTCATGCGCCCTGGCCCTTCACGAACAGGTCAAGCCGCTGGTGAAACAGGGTTCCGTCGGCGGCGCGGGCGGTCAGAAGGATCATCCATCGACCCTTGCCAAGGGTGACGGGCGCGGTGAACCGGCCATCCGCATAGGTGAAGACCGGTGTCTTGTCCTCGGCCGCCTCGGTTCGACGGCCGATCAGGGCGTTGATGTCGCGTGCCCTGACCGGCTGGCCGTTGCGGTCGCGGAACGCCAGCGTCAGGCGCCCCTCGCCGTAGCCATAGTCCAGCGTCCAGCCGAGTGCCGCCTGCGCCGCCCGTTCGGCGTCAAAGGTCTGCGAGGCGACGTAGGAATTTTCGACCTCGAGCCCCGGAAAGGTGCGGACCGCCTTGACCGCCAGCAGGACATTCACCGCGATGATGACGGAAAATGCACTGACGGTGATGGCCAGGACCTGCCGTCCGGTCAGCTGGCGTTCGGTGGTGGCGGTCATCCTATTCCCCTTTGCCATGAAAGACCGTGCCGGCACTGACACGGTCGGTGGGCGCGCTGCCGTCCGTCACCCAAAGGCTGAGCGCCGTCTGCCCGCCCGTCGCCGCCGCCGAGCCCGGCGCCGCCGTCACATAGACGCGCTGGGTCAGCGTCTGGTCGGCCGGCACGGTGACGGTCGCGGCGGGGGCCCCCTCAAGCGTCAGGGTCAGCGGCTGGTCGGCGGTCAGCGAAATCTCAAACGGCCGGTCCTCGCCGTGCTTGTTGTGGAGGCGCACCTCGTAGGTGTTGCGGATCGTGCCGTCGGCCAGCGTCACGAACAGAGGGTTCCTGACCGGCGAGACATTGAGACCGATGGGCGAGCGCAGGAACAACGCCACCACCATCGCAATGCCGACCGCGGCCCAGAGGGTGGTGTAAAGGACGGTGCGCGGACGGAAGATGTGCTTCCAGATGTTCTTCGGCTGGCCCCCTGCCCGCTCGGCCGGTTCGTCCTTCAGCGCCATATAGTCGATCAGGCCGCGCGGCTTTTCGATGCGGTCCATCACCTCGTTGCAGGCGTCGATGCAAAGCGCGCAGGTGATGCATTCCAGCTGCTGGCCCTTGCGGATGTCGATCCCCATCGGGCAGACGTTCACGCAGGCCATGCAGTCGATGCAGTCGCCCTGCGGTTCGGCCGCCGCCGCCTCGGCCTTGCGCAGCTTGCCGCGCGGCTCGCCCCGCCAGTCGCGATAGGCGACGACCAGCGTGTCTTCGTCCATCATTGCCGCCTGGATGCGCGGCCAGGGACAGGCGTAGATGCAGATCTGTTCGCGGGCAAAGCCGCCGAAGAAAAAGGTGGTGAAGGTCAGGACCGCCATGGTGGCATAAGCCACCGGATGCGCCGTGCCGTGGATCAGG
>CAZORV010000126.1:0-1539 GCA_964582215.1 uncultured Frigidibacter sp. | reverse complement strand
GGTGAAATAGAAGATCCAGGCCCCGCCGGTCGCGAGCGCGATCAGCAGCCAGACCGTCCATTTGATCGCCCTGAGGCGGATTTTCTGCGCGTCCCATTTCTGGTGGTAAAGCCGGACGCGGGCGTTGCGGTCGCCCTCGATCCAGCGCTCGACCAGGATGAAAAGGTCGGTCCAGACCGTCTGCGGGCAGGCATAGCCGCACCAGACCCGGCCAAGCGCCGAGGTGAACAGGAACAGCCCGAGCCCCGCCATGATCAGAAGGCCCGCGACGAAATAGAACTCGTCGGGCCAGATCTCGATCATGAAAAAGAAGAACCGCCGGTTGGCAAGGTCGACCAGAACCGCCTGATCGGGAAGGGCGGGGCCGCGGTCCCAGCGGATCCAGGGGACGATGTAGTAGATCCCCAGCGCCACCACCATGATGGCCCATTTGAGATTGCGGAAATGTCCCTTTACCCGGCGCGGAAACACCGGCTCATGCGCCGCATAAAGCGACGGGGTTGCGTCATTTGGGCTCATCGGGCCTGACCGTTCACTGTTCGCGTCTGCGATCTTATCAACCCGCCCCGCACCGGCGGCCTTGACCCAGATCAAGGGGCGGCCCCGGCGGGGGGACGGCTGGCCGCGATATTCTGGCGCAGATGCGGCGGCGCGTCGCAGTTATGTCTTGCGTCGGGCCGCCGCCGGACGCCTGATGAGGTCAGGGACCGCTGGCGCAGGCCGGACGGACGGGAGGGACATCCATGACCGAAAAGCGCCGCGCCGGCGAGGCGTCGGAATTTTCAGCCGCCGAAATCGGCGCCCTGGCGCATCTTTACCGGGGCGAGGTCTATCGCAGCACGGTCTGGCGGACGCGGCTCGACACGACGACGAACTGGTCGGTGGTGACGCTGGGGGTTGCCCTGTCGATCACCTATTCCTCGCCGGGCGCCTCGCCCCTGCCGCTGTTGCTGGTCGGCGTGCTGATCATGCTGTTTCTGGCGCTCGAGGCCCGCCGCTATCGCTATTTCAGCGTCTGGCGGGCGCGGTCGCGCTGGCTGGAGCGGCATTTCTATGTGCCGATGCTGCAGGACGGCGATCTGCATACCGAGGAGAACTGGCAGCGGCAGCTGGCCGAGGATTACACCCATCCGACCTATCATGTGACCTATCTGGTGGCGGTCGCCCGCCGGGTCCGCAGCAACTACCTGTGGATCCTGCTGATCCAGACCCTCGCCTATTGCGGCAAGATCATCGTCCATCCCTTTCCGGTGCAAAGCTTCGCGGGCTTTCTGAACCGCGCTGACATCGGCCCTCTGCCCGGCGAGTTCGTCCTTCTGATCGGCGCCAGCTACATCACCGTCTGGAGCGGGCTGGCCATCTGGATCACGCTGGTCGATTCGCGACGCATCCGCCAGCGGGGCGGCACGCCCGAGATGGGCTGAGGTGTCGCGGCGGTTCGGGGGGGGTCGGCGTTGGGTCGAAGGTGACCCCGGCCTTAGTCGGCAGGGGCCATCGCCCCTGCCGTCGCGCACCGGTCTCGCCCGCACCGCCCGGTTG
>CAZORV010000125.1:0-9333 GCA_964582215.1 uncultured Frigidibacter sp. | reverse complement strand
CCCCCCGGGAGGGGCAGGCGCTGCCCGGTCGCTTTGGGCGACCGGGCGGTGTGGGCGGGATCGGTCTGCGGCGGCAGGGTCACCGGCCCCTGCCGACTGATACGGCGCTGACCCTTCTCCCGACGCCCCGCTCACCGAGAAAACGTTTCCCCGGATGGCGCCAGGCGCCAGCCCCCGGAAGCGGCGGGCGCCGCCCGGGGGCATTGGGCTCCCGGGGCGGTGCGTGCGAGCACGCACCCTACCGCTGTTGACCGAGACCGTGCCATGCCTCCGGGGACGCCGGGCCGGGCGGGACAGGCCGATCTTCCGGTGGAAGAGCGGCCCCGCTCACCGAGAAAACGTTTCCCCGGATGGCGCCAAGCGCCAGCCCCCGGAATCGGCGGGCGCCGCCCGGGGGCATTGGGGTCCGGGGGCGGTGCGTGCGAGCACGCACCCTACCGCTGTTGGCCGAGACCGCGCCATGCCTCCGGGGACGCCGGGCCGGGCGGGACAGGCCGATCTTCCGGCGGAAAAGCAGCCCCGCCCAGGCGGGAACCGGTCCCGGGACCGCTTCAACCCGCACCGGCAGGGGGCGGCGCGAGGTCTGTCTCGCAGGCCCCGGGGTCTGGCGGCCCGGTTCTGAGGTGACGGGCGCGGCCGCGATGGTCTTGGCGGTGGCCTGGGTGCGCCGCTTGCGGCGGCCGGACCCTGTCAGCCGTCGAAATTCACCTCTTCCATGATCCGGAGTGCCGTGGGGCGCAGTTTGGCAAGGTCGGTCAGGTTGACCGTGTCTGCGGCAAAGCTGCCCCAGCTGTCGACCAGCGCCGACCTTGCGACGCCGGGCCTGACCGGGAACTCATGGTTGGTTTCGGCATAGATCTTCTGCGCCTCGTCCGAGGACAGGAACTCCATCAGTTGCAGCGCCGCCGCCTTGTGCGGCGCCGATTTCGTCATCGCCATCCCCGAGATGTTCAGATGCGTGCCGCCGCCCTCGAACGCCGGATAGACGATATGGATCGCATCCGCCCATTCCTTCTGTTCGGGGTCCGACAGCATCTCGCCCATGTAATAGGTATTGCCGAGCGCGATGTCGCATTCCCCCGCCCAGATCGACTTGGCCTGATCACGGTCGCCGCCCTCGGGCTTGTGGGCAAGATTGGCGCGCAGGCCCGCGGCCCAGGCCTTGGCATAGGCCTCGTCGTGGTGGGCGATCATCGCCGACAGCAGGGCCAGGTTATAGTCGTGCGTCCCGGGGCGGGTGCAGATGCGGCCCTGCCATTTCGGATCGGCCAGATCCTCATAGGTCGTGACCTCGCCCGGCTTGATCCGGTCGTTCGCGGCATAGATGACCCGGGCGCGGCTGGTCAGGCCGAACCACTGGTTGCCCGGGTCGCGGAATTCGGCGGGGATATTGGCGGTGAGCACGTCCGAGGTCACCGGCTGGGTCACGCCCGCATCGACAATCTGCGCCAGCCGGGCAATGTCGACGGTCATCACCAGATCGGCCGGGCTCCGCGCGCCTTCGGCCTGCAGACGTTCGGCCAGCCCCTTGTCGATATGGGCGACATTGACGGTGATGCCGGTCCGGGCGGTAAAGGCGTCGAACAGCGGCTGCACCAGTTCGGGCTGGCGGTGGGAATAGACGTTCACCTCGTCCGCCCAAAGCGGTGTGGCGGCGATCGTGGTGGCAAGGGCAAGGCTGAGGCGCATTTTGTTGATTCCTTTAGTCGGGATTGCGGGTTGTCTAGCGCCGCGCCCGGCGACCGTCAATGTCTTACTAAATTGATCGGATAAGCCCCGCGCCTTTCCGCTTGGCAAATTTGCCGCCCCCGGCAATAGATGGGACGACAGGGCAAAGGGACGGGCATGGCGAAGGACAGGCAGATCGCGGCGCTCTGGATCGGGGGCGATCTGAGCTATCTGGAACAGCTTTGCCTGCAATCCTTTCTCGACGTGGGCCACCATGTCCGGCTTTACAGCTACGAGCCGGTCGGCAATGCCCCCGCCGGGGTCGAGCATGCCGATGCCAATACCATCCTTGGCCAGTCGGGGTTTCTGCGCCATGCCAGAACCGCCAGCCCGGCGCTGCATTCGGACCTGTTCCGCTATCACCTGCTGCGCAAATGCGATGACGTGATCTGGGCCGATACCGACGCCTATTGTGTCCGGCCGTTCCGGACCGAAACCGGGCATTTCTTCGCCTGGGAAAGCCGCAAGGGGGTGAATGGCGGTGTTCTTGGCCTGCCGCCGGACAGCGAGGCGCTGGGGCAGCTTCTCGACTTCACCACCGACGAATTCGCCATTCCCGACTGGTATGGCGACGATTACCGCCGCGACCTTGAGGCGGCGCGCGACGCGGGCCGCCCGGTTCATGTCGGCGAGCAGCCCTGGGGCGTCTGGGGGCCGCATGCGCTGACGCATTTCCTGAAAAAGACCGGCGAAATCCGCCATGCCCTGCCGCGCGTGGCGCTTTACCCCTTTGCCTACCGCGACCGGGTTCAGATGACCCGCCCCGGCGTCGACATGGCCGACTTCGTGACGGACGAGACCTATTCGATCCATTTCTACGGCCGCCGGATGCGGGCGCGGCTGGTTGACAGGTTTGACGGCATTCCCCGGCCGCGCTCGGTCGTGGGGCAGTTGCTGAAGAAACACGGGATCGACCCCGGGGCGGCGCCGATCCGGGTGGCGCGGGGCAGTGACCCCGACCTTGACCCGGACCCCGGGGATGCCGACGAATGACGCCGCCGCGCCCGGGGGCCGCGGACCTGCTGACGATGGCGGGCGGCGCGCCGGTCGAGACGATTGCCGACGTCGGCGGCGGCGGGCTTGAACTGGTGCTTGCGGCGCTGGCAGAGGGCGATCTGATGGTGACGCTGATCGATCTTGACCGCAAGGGCGGCTTTCCGGCCGCGCCGTCCGACTGGATCGCCCCCTATCGCGCGGCGCTGGCGGCGGCGGGTCTGGACGAGGCATCGGTGCGCGTGGTGCGGAACGGCGCGGACATAGGGCCGCAGGATCTGATCCTGAACCTTGGCGGCTTTGGCGACCGGTACAAGATCAAACATCTTCAGCCGGTTCTCGACCGGGCCTTTCATGCCGACAGCCGGATGATCAGCGATGTCCGCAAAGGTTCGGGCAGCTTTCCGTTCCTCAAGGGCTTCGGCAGTTGCGAGATCCTGTGGCAGAGCGCGGACGAGGATGAAACTTGCGTCCTTTTCCGCCCCACCGCCCCCGCCAAGGGGGGCGCGGCCGGGGACGATTGGGCCGTCCTCGCCCGCGATCTGGCCGGGCCCGGCGGATTCTTCCGCGAGGGGGGCGAGCATTCCTTTCTGTTCATCCCGCGCGGGCCGACGCTGGTTGTCACCTTTGACAATCTCGACATCGCCATGGGCAAACGCGAGGATCGGCGCCCCTGGGGCTTTGCCTTCATCGAAAAGCAGGGCTTTTCGATGCTGGGCGTCATGGCGGGTGGCTGGACCTGGTATCGGGACAACTGGGTGGTGACCGAGTTCGACCGGCTGCGGGACGAGGGTTTCTTTGGCCGGTTCGGACGGGTGGTCTTTTACGGCGCCTCGATGGGTGGCTATGCGGCTTTGGCCTTTGCCGCCGCCTGTCCGGGCGCCGAGGTGGTGGCGATCAGCCCGCAATCGACGCTGGACCGGACGCTGGTTCCCTGGGAAACCCGCTACAAGACCGCCTGGGACCGCGACTTTTCAGGGCCTTACGGCGATGCGGCCCGGGCCGTGGCGGGGGCGGGGCGGGCGACGATCATCTATGACCCGCACGAGCCGCTGGACCGGGGCCATGCCGAACGGTTCACCAGCGCCAATGTCACGCTTCTCCGGGCGCCCCTGCTCGGGCACCGGCTCGGCTCGTCGTTGTTGCAGATGGGGATATTGTCGGACGTGGTTCTGGCGGCACTGGCCGGGCGGCTGGAGCCGCTGCAGTTTTACCGCGCGCTTCGCGGCCGCCACCGCTTTGCCCGCTATCAGCGTGAACTGTTTCAGCGCGCGCTTGACCGGGGGCGGCCGGGGCTGGCGCGGAAGGTCGGGGTCTGGGTGCTGAAGCACGGCGACAACCGCGCGATCCGGCAGGCGATGGCGGGGCTGGGCGGTGCGGGGCCGGCGGGCGGATAGACGCCGGGTTCAGGCCCGTGGCAAAGTCGGTTATTGCCTAACGGCGCGGCGCGCCACAGGTTGGGGCAGCCGCTTCTGTTGCAAAAAGGGTGTGACATGCCACGAGTTTTCAAAACCACCACCGCGCTGGTCGCCAGCCTGTCGCTGATCGTGCCGACCGCTGCCGCCTTTGGGCAGGACAGCAGCGCGATGATCTGCGCCGACGGCAGCCAGCTTCCTTGCGCCGAGGGCGTCGAGGCCATCCCCGCCCCGGCAGCCGAAGCACCCGCAGCCGAAGCGCCCGCCGCTGAAGCACCCGCGGCCGAGGAACCCGCTGCCGAACCGGCCCCCGCGCCCGAGGAACCGGCCGCCGAGCCCGCCCCGGAACCTGCCCCCGAGCCTGCCCCCGAGCCTGCCCCCGAGCCCGAAGCGCCCGCCGCCGAGGCGCCGGCGCCCGAGCCGGCCCCGGCCGAGGAGCCCGTCGCCGAGGAACCCGTGACGGAAGCCCCGGCGGCTGAAGTCGCCCCGGCGGCCGAGGAACCGGCTGCCGAGGCGCCCGTGACTGAGGAACCGGTCGCCGAGCCCGCCCCGGCCGAAGCCCCCGCTGCGGAAGCTCCCGCTGCCGAAGCACCGGCTGCTGAAGAACCGGCCGCAGAAGAACCCGCCGCCGAAGTGGCCCCGGTCGCAGAGCCGGCGGCCGAGGCGCCCGTTGCAGAAGAACCGGCGGCCGAGGCGCCTGCCGCAGAAGAACCGGCCGCCGAAACCCCGACCGCCGACGATCTTGAAAAGGCGCTCTCCGAAGAGCCGGCGGCCGAACCGACCGCCGAAGCCCCGGCAACCGCTGAACCGGCGGCAGAACCTGCGGCCGAGCCCGCCCCCGATGCCGATGCCGCTGCTGCTGAACCCGCTGCCGAGCCTTCGGCAGAGGCACCTGCGGCCGAAGCGCCTGCGGCAACCGACACGCCGACCGCCGAAGACCTGGAAAAGGCCCTGGCCGATCCGGCAGCCGAAGCCGCCCCCGCCGAACCGGCGCCTGCTGACGCCGCCGCTGAACCGGCGGCCGAACCCGCCGCCACGGATGCACCCGCACCCGAGGCTGCCGCCGA
Organism: uncultured Frigidibacter sp.; assembly: GCA_964582215.1. Taxonomy (GTDB): domain Bacteria; phylum Pseudomonadota; class Alphaproteobacteria; order Rhodobacterales; family Rhodobacteraceae; genus TMP-24. The sequence goes on along the minus strand of CAZORV010000125.1, from coordinate 4,130 downwards.
GCCGCTGCCTGCCGGGGCCGAGGCCCTGCCGGTGATTGTCCCGGGCACCGAAGAGATCGTCAAGGAACTGGCCGCCGACGGCGCATTGCCCTCGCAAGAGGTCGTGCCGGAACTGCCGGTCCAGCCCGCCGCCGAAACCGGTGACGCGCCGGTGGCCGAGGCGGCTGCCGCCCTGCCGACCACCGCCGACGGTTCGGACGCCGCCGCCCCGGCGCCCGCCGATGCGGTTGCCCAGGTGACCGAAGAGGTTGTCACCGCCGACACTGCCCGTTCCTCGGCCGAGGATTTCGCCAACAAGGTCAATCAGGCCCGCGCCTTCGGCACCACGGCGGCGGTTCCGGCGCCCACGGTGGTCGAGCGCAAGAAGGGTCTGACGGATGTTGAAAAGGTCCTGCTGCTTGGCGCCGGCGCGCTGGTGGTGGGGGCGATCCTGTCCAACAACCGCCGGGTCGAGATGAACTCGGGCGACCGGGTTGTGGTCAGCCGTGACGGCCAATATTCGCTGATCAAGGATGACGATGCGCTTTTGCGCCAGCCGGGCGCCACGGTGCGGACCGAAAGCTTCCGCGACGGCTCGACCCGCACCACGGTGACGCGCACCGACGGCAGCCGGATCGTGACGATCCGCGACGCCGAACAGCGGGTGCTCAGGCGCGTGCATGTGGCCCCGGACGGCCGCCAGACGCTGCTGATCGACGATACGGTCGCCTATGATCCGGTCGATGTCTCGGTCCTGCCGCGCCGCAAGGCGGTGCCGGTTCTGGCGACCGGCGCCAATGCCGCGGCGCTGGAAGAGGCGCTGGCGGCGGAATCCGGCGTTGACCGCCGCTTCTCGCTGGCCCAGATCCGCAACATCGAAGAGGTCCGCTCGCTGGTGCCGGTGATCGACCTTGACGCGATCACCTTTGAAAGCGGCTCGTCGGCGATCCGGCCCGATCAGGCCAAGGCGCTGGCCAAGCTGGGCAAGCTGATCCAGGCCTCGGTCCGCAAGAACCCCGACGAAGTGTTCCTGATCGAGGGGCATACCGACGCGGTCGGCAGCGCCGCCTACAACCTCGCCCTGTCCGACCGCCGGGCGGAATCGGTGGCGCTGGCCCTGACCGAATATTTCGGCGTCCCGCCGGAAAACATGGTCGTCCAGGGTTATGGCGAGAATTTCCTCAAGGTCGACACGACGGCCGACGAACGCGCCAACCGGCGTGCAAGCGTGCGGCGGATCACCAGCCTGCTGCGCTGATCCCCGACCAGAGACCGACAGCAAAGGGCGGCCCGCCGGGCCGCCCTTTTTTGACATGCGCGGCGCGGGCAAGGCTGCGGACCGCCTGCGTCCGGGCGCTGCCGCTGATGGTGTGGTGCTTCGGACGCTGCGGGCTGGGGTTGCGCTGCAAGCGGGCCGGCCTACGGCGCGCCAAGCCCCGCGTCTTCACGGATCAGCCGGACGAGGTCGGCGATCGAAGGCGGGCTTGTGTCCTTGAAGACGTCCCGCAATGTAACGGGGTCCAGATCGCTCAGCGATTCCGCGACAATGTCGCGGCCGAGGTAGCTGTCGGCGATGATCAGCCGGCCCCGGTCGTCAAGTCCGGGCGCGAACGGTGTCGGCGCGCCGCCGGTGACCCCGGCCGGAAGACGGGTGACCAGTGCCGCCCTGAAGTTCGTCACGAAGGCGTTGGTCGCGTCGGTCGTCATCTTGTCGGGCAGCGCATCCAGACTGATCACCACCAGTGTCAGCAGATGGCCCGGCGCGTCCGACAGCGCCTTGACATGGCAGTCGATGCCGCCGAAGGCAATCGGCTCGCCAGCCTTTTCAAGGCTGAATAGAATGCCCGAGACATCCGCCGAATAGCTGTTGGCGTCGTTCGCGGTGAATTCGGTGCCGATATCGGTGGTGGCGGCGCCGATTGCCGCAAGGCAGTCGTCGCGGCCAAGGCCGCCGAAGATGAAGATCCGGTAGGCCGGGCGTTTCGCGATCAGCTGCCGGGAATAGGCGCTGAATTCGGTGGCCGAAACCCCGCCGAGCGTGGTGACCAGATAATCGCGCGTGGCCGGCGACAGAAGCAGACCGGCGAGCGAGGCCAGCATCGCGGCCAGCGTCGACAGAACCGACACCATCGGCCCGTGGTCCGTCGCCAGTTGCCGAAGCCGCCGCCACATCCCGCTGCCTACCCCGCTGATCCCGACCCTGCGCGGACCGGATGCGACTATCGTTCTAGCAAGGTTTCCCCGCGCCGTGGAAGGTGCAAGTGCGCCGGGCGGCCCGAAAATCACTGTGCCGCAGGGGCGCGACGCCCGCAGCCGGGACAACCGCCCCACCCGATCCCCGCCCGATCCCCGCCCGATCCTCGGCGGTCGAAGGCCCGGGACCGGACCCTGTGACCCGGGTGCGACGGCCCGCGCCGACGCGCAGTGCTGCCCCGGCGCAGGCCGGGGCCTCACCCGGTGGTGGCGGGCGCGGTGGCCTGGCAGCTTGCGGAACCGATTTCAACCCGACCACGGGGCCCGCCATCCGGGCCGCTGAAAAGATATCGGATCGTGGCCCCCTGCGCCACCAGAGCCCGAAGACCGCCGTCTTCGCAAGCTGCCCGTGCGATCTCGTCATGCGCGGCTTTCGGTCGGGCGCCAAAGTCATAGATCGTCCGGATAAACAGGCTCAGAACCCGCCCGTCCGCCTCGGCCCTGACAAGCATGGTCGGGCCGAACTGCGCGCTCGGCTGGATCCGCGCGGCCGCAATGGCCGCGACTTCCTCGACCGTCCGGTAGCGTAGCAAGGTTTCAAGCGACTGATCCTCTGCCAGGCTGACGCCGTAGCCCGGATCGGCGAACCCGTCTTCCAGGGCGTTCGTGAACAGACCCCCGGTCAGCAGTAGCACCAGCGTGGCGGCGGCGGCGACGCCTGTACGGATCGTTCCCGCCTTGGCCAGGCTGCGATCTTCGGTGAATGGCGGCGTCAGCAGCAGCGCCAGCCCGATCAGCGGGACCCAGCCAAACCAGGCAACCTTGTCGGACCCGAAGGCATCCATCGCGCGCCGGTGGGACAAGTCTGCGGACAGAAACCCCGTTGCCGCCGAAAGGACCAGCCCGGTCAGCACTGCCAGCCCGAGCAAGCCGTGCGCAAAGGCCCAGCCGAGACCGGCGACGAGACCGAACCAGACCATCTGGCCTGCGGCAAAAGTCGCAGTCAGTGCCACGAGGTACTGGCTGCGCGACATGACCGCCTGACCGCCATGTGCCCGGATCAGCCCGACGATATAGCTCCAGATCGTGACGATCGCGTAGACCACCAGCAGGTTGTCCGGGTTGACGACCACGAGATCATAGGCAAGGCGGTTCATGGCTGCGCGCTCCGGTTGCGCCACTATTGGCAAAGACCCGCCCTGGCGGCAAGAGGCGCAACGCTGCCCCGGCGCAGGCCGGGGCCTCGGATCCGGCCGGGTCCGACGCCGGGGTCAGGCGCGGATGCCGGAAAACCGTTGGGTCCAGTCTTCGCGTTCCTCGTCGGTGATCTTGCGGAACAGGACCTCGGGGACGGTGAAGGCATGGCCGGGGGGCAGGATGGACAGGGCCTCGGCGACCGGGCCGGGCCAGCGCCAGTCGCTGGTCGCCATCCCCGCCAGCATGCTGGCGGCGGCGTCGGGGATGAAGGGTTCGCTCAGGACGGCATAAAGCCGCACAAGGTTCAGCGACAGCCGCACGATGGCGGCGGCGGCTTCGGGGTCGGTCTTGAAGAGGGTCCAGGGTGCCGCTGCCTGCAGATATTCGTTGCCCGCGACCCAGATGGCCCGCAGTTCGGCCGCGGCCTTGCGGACCTCCATCGCCTGCATCAGCCCCTCATAGGCGCGGACGCGGGCCTCCAGATCGGCGATCAGCGCCCGGGCGCGGTCGTCAAGGGCCCCGCCCGCCGGGATGGCGGCCCCGTATTTCGCCGCGCAGAACTTGGTGATGCGGCTGACGAAATTGCCCAGAACGTCGGCCAGATCCTTGTTCACGCTGGTCTGGAAATTCTCCCATGTGAACTCGGCATCGCTGCTTTCGGGCGCGTGCGACAGCAGCCACCAGCGCCAGTAATCGGCCGGCAGGATCGACAGCGCCTGATCCATGAAGATGCCGCGGCCCTGGCTGGTCGAGAACTGGCC